>JAZDHB010000028.1:0-8544 GCA_043806415.1 Microcaldota archaeon
GAGCGGGAATTTGCCGTTGGGCTGGTGGAAGACGAAGTAGTCGAAATCGGCTGCTTTCATCCCGGTTGCCTCCAAAATCCCCTGCGTGGCGCCCCTGAGGTGTCGAAAGTCGGCCGGGCCGCGGGTGCAGCGCCCGCCGTGCGAGGGGAATTCCGCGTGCTGCCTTCTCCAGAAATCAGGCGTGTCGGTGGTGAAGGAATACGTGGCCTCAAGCTTGGCGAGGATCTCCTCTTTCTGGCGGCCGACGATGAAGGCGGCCGCGCCGGCCGCGGCCGTGTATTCGAGCGCATCGCCCGGCCGCCCTTGCGACGTGTCCGAGCCGATGGCCAAGGCGTAGGAGACCATGTTGCTCAAGACAAGGCCCATGCCGATCTGGATGCCGGCCGTCCCGGCCTTGCAGGCGAATTCCAGGTCCGCGGCCATCACTTCGGGCGTGGAGCCGATGGCCTCGGCCACGATGGTGGCCGTGGGCTTGACCGCATAGGGGTGCGATTCGCTGCCCACATACACCGCCCCGATCCGCGCCGCGTCGATGTTGGCGACCGAAAGGGCGTTGCGGGCCGCCTCGACGGCCATGGTCGCCGAATCCTCGTCGATGTCGGGAACGGACTTCTCTTGGATGCCCAGGCCGGACTTGATGCGCTCGGCCTCCTCGCCCCAGACGCGGGCGATCTCGTCGGGCTTGATGCGGTAGGCGGGGACGTAGGCGCCGTAGCCGATGATGCCGGATGAGGAGGTCATAAGAAATCACCTTTGGAAAATGATAGGGATAGATGGGCGGAGCGGATTGGCCGGCCACTTCACAATTTGTTGAGCGCTTCCCTGATTTTGGATACGTCCATCTTCGTGACGAGCACCGGGATCTGCTCGCGCTCGGCGATCTTGAGGGCCAGCGCGTCCACCTCGTCGATGCCGTGCAGCACCACGAGCGAGGGTTTCATGGGCGTGACGCGGATGACCACCATGGGCGAGCGGCCGGTGGATACTTGCGTGAAGATGAAGGCGCGCTCGGACATGGTGCCGTACAGCTTGGGGAACTGGTTGAAGGGCATCTCGAGGATGATCTTGAGCGAATCCATCAGGGTGTAGCCGTAGATCTTCTTGACCTTCATCAGATCCTCATTGGCCACCACCTTGGCGTTGAGCACCTTGGCAAAATCGACGGCCGACATCGAGGTGGCGAACTCGTGCGTCTCGAAGAACTGGTCGCTTTTCTCGATGCCCGAGGTGAGCTTGGAGAGGATGATGTTGCCCCGCGACTTGTCGATGTCAAAGAGCGAGTCCACGAAGCGCCGGATGATGCCCGTGCCCGGGGATTTGCGCCGGTTGCCTTCGTAGTCCGAGATGGTGGAGCAGGAGAGCTTGAGATGGTTGGCCAGGTCGGTCTGCGTGATGGCGAAGATCTCGCGCCATTTCTTCATGGTCGAGCCCGGATACTGGGAAAGCGATATTTCTCCCGCTATCTCGGTCTTTAATTTTTCAGTCATGGACAGGATATGCTAAAATAGGTTTTTAAATAGAGCGTAAAGAGGTTCGACAAATGACTAAGTGATAGAATACGACGGAGAACGGGCCAAAATCAGGAAAAACCGGCCAATTTCTTGATGAATGAGCCCACTTTCTTTGCGCTCAGGCGCGAGACCCACAAATCCGCCTGCGCGCGGATGCTCTTGGGATGGTGCTTGCCGATCAGGAGGCAAGCCATGCCGGCCCGCTTGGCGGCCGCCAGTCCGGCCGCCGAATCCTCGACCACCAAACAGGCGGACGGCTCGACGCCGAGGCGGCGGGCCATCAAGAGGAACGCTTCGGGGTCGGGCTTGCGGTTCTGGATGTCTTCGAGGCCCACGGACGGAAGATGGCCCAGGCCCAAGGAGACGAGCTGGGCGCGCACGTTCGAATTGTGCCCGCCGGACGCGACGCCGGCTTTTAGCGAATGGGACTGCACCAGGCTTACGAGCTCGGGCGCTCCATCCACGGGTTCGAGATGGCCTTGGGAGATCTCCTGCGCGAAGAGGGCTTTTCGCTCCTCGACCAGCTTGTTTTCGTCGGCGGCCAGATGATGGCGCTGGAGCAGATCATGCACGATGTGCCTCGAGCCGGTGCCCGTGTAATGGGCATACCAGTAGGATTTGGAGATGGACACGCCGAAGGGGGCGAACACCTCATTGAACGTCTTGCGGTGCAGCTCCTCGGAATCGGCCAGCACGCCGTCCAGATCAAAGAGCACGGCCGAGATTTTCGTTTGCTGGCGGGAAACGGAAGTGGTGGTGGTGGAGGAATGAGAGAGGGGGGATGCCGACGGAGTGCGGGCAGATGGCACAGGCATGGAAATCGACGCCTTGTCTTCTGCTTGCTTTCGCGCGAGCGCCTGCTGGACGAGCTGCTTCTGGACATTGCGCTCCGGCACGAGCGAGACATTGCAGGCATTGTTCAGGCCGACCGATTGGCCATTTGCCGCAGGGCTTTCGCGATGCGAATTGAGCATGAACATGCCCTGCGCGCCCGAGATGGAAACGACGGTCGCATCGGAAAGAACGGCCGGGCGAACGGACTCGTCGATGCCGGCCGGCGCGCTGGACTTGGGCGAGACGAATGAGAAATACTCGGAGATATCGGGTTTTTTGATGAAGACCGAATGCGCGAGGGATTCGCTCATCGGCGAGAAAGTATTGGAATGGATGAGGGCAGAATCCGATCCGAACGGAATGCCCGATGCGAGCGGCTTGGAAGGCGCGTGCGCGATCTTCATCCCGAACGGCCTGGCCGGGGCAAGATCGTCCGGTGAATCGGATTTTGATGGGGCTGCTAGGAGGGACAGATAGGATATGCTCCGTGTTTTGAGCGCCAGCCGGCGCCGGCTTGATTCGAGCGCGGCCTGGGCCGACAATTCGACGCTTTTGGCCAGCGCCGAAAGCGAGAGGGCGCTGGATACAAAGAGCGGAGTGCGCTCCCCTCTCTGCGCGAACGAATAACGGGTCGAAAACCCGTAATTTCGCTCGGCGGCCGAGGAGGGGGCCCAATCCTTGAGAAGGCTGAAACTCGTGTCCAAGCGGAGCGCGGCGAACCCGCCGATCTGGCTGAAAATGAATCGCTCGCCTGGGAGCGTGAGATAAGGGATGCGATTGCCATGCAATGAGGAATTATAAGTAGTCTGCTGGATCAGGATCCCCACATCCGGCCTGTCGACGATGAATTCGGAGAGATCGGGCATCACCCAGCGGCCCGAGCCGTCCGGATGCTGGAATTCGAGGATATACACCTGGCGCGTCTTCAGGTCGACAAGCTTGATCTCGAAGCCGATGCCTGCGGCTTGGTTGGGATCGATTACATAATCTTTCGCTCGTGGATAGCGCCGGGGCATGAGCCATTGCTTGAGCCGGTTCCAGCCGCTCGCACGCCCCTCTCCGCCGAGGCCGTCGATGCTCGCCAGATAGGGGCGGAGGCGGTCAATCTCGGCTTGGTCAAAACGCAAGCCCAGAACGCGGGCCTCCGGGCTGGTCAGGATTTTCAACAGGTCCGCGCGATCGGAGGCCGTAAGCTGGGCCCATCGCACAAGCTGCTGCCTGAGATTGACGATACTGACTGGCGCTTGGATGACTCCGTCTCCGGGCGGCATTCGTTCAACTCCCTGATTTACGCTTTCAACTCCCGCCCGATGATATGGGCGCAAAGGATTTTAAGCGAACCGAATCGGCGCGAAAACAGGCCGCGGACGGGAGCCGAACGGGCCGGTTTTCCGACGTTGTTTTCCCTCCCGAATGAAATCGAAGGTCCTTTTAACCGGCCGTGGAGCCAAGGAAAACATGGCAAAAACGCTTTTGGTTGGAACCCCGGGAATTCTCGCATGGAGCGCGCTCGCGCTCCTCATGCTCTCAAGCCTTTTGGCGGCCGCGGACGCCTCGAGCTGCTTCGGCGGAAGTTGCATGTGCATACCCGGCACGTATGGGAATGGGGCCTGTTTTCTCACGCCCCAGCCGCAATACACGCCCATACCGGCCGACATGATGACGACCGGAAGCGGGGTGGTGAGCGGCTCGATCGATACCGGCACTTCCACAATACAAAGCGGGGCGGGAGCGAATGGAAATGGGCAAAGCGCTGCGGCGATCTCCTCTTTTAGTGGAACATACAGCATCGAAACCATCCCGCTGCCGACCAGATACAACGATATCTGGGATGGCAAGTGGGCGAGCGGACCCTTGACCCACGACTACCTTTTCTCCGGAACATACTATAGCACAGACCTGCACCAATCCACCAGCGCGTTTGGAACGACCGCATGGAACGAGGACGAAGAGGACAAGAGAGTGTGCGTGCCGTACGAATATCTTTCGGATGAAGGAGGACGCGGAATTGCGAATAACGGACTTGCGACGATGCTAGCGGCCCAGAAAAGCATTTTTGATTCTAAAATAGCCTACAAGAACGAGACAGACTATTTCAGCCGCATGAGCCGGCAGGTGGTAATGACGAGTTCGGTGTCGGATCCATTCGAGCACTACCCCCTCGATGGAGAGTACATGTCCGCTTGGAAAAATTCCATCCGCGCCTCCACCAAGACCATCAACCAGACCGCCACCGCGCTCAACGACGCGTTCGCGCTGGATCAGAGCATATCGGATAAATTGCATGACATGGGCGCCGGCGAGCCGGGCTATCAGGGCGACGCGCGGATTCCTTATTTGCAATGGCAGGCGTTCGTCAACCAGTCCGGCCGCTGGTCGCAGACCCCCATCGACGAGACGATGCCGGCGGATCCGGCCAAGAAATACGGCAAAGTCCGCCAGACCCTCCTGCAATTGCAAGGCGAATCCTTGGAGACGGGATGGAGCACGCCGCCTTTCGAGGACCTCAAGGACGAGCTGCCGTACACGTTCAACCTGATGGCCGGACCTTGCGCGGACAACAGCCTCTGGAACGTGGCCTGGCGCCAATACGAGAACCTCTCGGATGCCAAAGCGGCGATGCTTGACGAGGAGGCCTCCAACCAGAGCGCCGCCTTGGCGGCCAAACAATCGGCCGAAAGCTCGATCAAAGACATGAATGCGAACAATCCGGGCGCGTTTGACACCGCATACGCCAGCACGTCGGAATTCCAGCGGGGCGCGGTACCGGTCATGGTCAGCGGCACGGTGCGCCAGCGCGCGGAGCGGATCGGCCAATCGGGACAGGATGCGCAGACCTTATACGACTCGGGCGCCGCGCAGGCGGGAAACACGGGCCGGCAAGGATACGTGGCGCACGCCATCGCATACTACCAGCGCTCGGTCGAGAACTATACGATGGTGGACGAGCAGGCGCAAAGCCTTATCGCCGAGATGGAAGGCATGAAAGAGCAGGCGCACACCGACGCCACGGCGCGCGTTGCTTTGCTGCGCTCGAAGCTGGACGCGGCCTCCGCCGACCCGTCGGCCGCATCGGCCCTGGCCGGCACGTCGGCCAAGCAATTCCTGGATGACGCCCAGAAGGAGCTGGACGCCGGAGACACCGTGGTCGACTCGAGCGGGAACGCCTACGCGCATTACGCCAAAGCCGCGAATACGGCCGACAAGGGGCTGAACGCGCTCAACAATCCGGATGCGGCCCGGTACAAGGCGGATCTGATGCCCGTGCTTTCGGAATACCGAAGGCTCTTGGACACGGACAAGGCGCTCCTGGGCGATCGCTACGACATCTTCGAGAAGAATTACAAATATTACGACAGCCTCAAGGACAATCCCACGGCCCAGACGCTGGCCGGGGCCCGGCAGGCGCTGGCCGACCTCAAAACAGCCTTGCGCGACGCCTTGGGCAAGCAGAAATCCAGGTACGAGGGCCTCCAGGCGAATGTGAGCGCGCTGGCCGGATACGACAGCGGCCTGCAAGGACGCTTTGATTCCGATTTTGCGGACTATTGGAAAGACGGATGGACGGACAAGGCGCTCTCGGACTGGAGCGACCTCGACCCCCTGCTGAAGAAATGGGAGGGCATAGTGGAGAAAACCTACCCGCTCGCCATCAATGCGAGCCTGTGCCATGAAGCCCAATGGAATTCGGCCCTGCAATTCGCGCTGCCGGCCAATGTCCGGCAGGAGACGGGCGGGACGTGGACGGCCGGCACCTCGAACCCGTTCGCATACCACCAGCCCCTGGAGATCAACTGCCCGTTCGGCCTGAAGTTCCTGACCGCAGACGAGACCGACCATTCACCCAACGTAGAGAGCGCGAGCGCGAGCGACCACCAGATCCGCCTGAGCCTCTCGGGCGTGGATCCGAACAACGCCACGCGGGTGTCGTTTGGCGCCATGCAGACGCCGTTCCGCATGGCACGCAGCTGGTGTCTGGACAGCGTGGATGCGCAGCATAATGCCCAATACACGGCCAATTACAGCGTCGAGGCGGATTATCCGGTCATGAACCTGCCGCTGAACATCCCGTGGACGAGCGGGGCGGACGGGACGGCCGTCGCGTCCATAGACGGGCAGAGCATCAACGGCCAGTTCGTGCAGGCACCGGATGGAACCGGCGCCGTGCAATTCGTCGTGCCGTGGCTCAAGGACGGCACGTATGCACTGCAGGCGACGATCAAGCCGGACCAAGCGGTCGGCATGAACAAGGACCAAATCGTCATACAGGCCAAGGATGGCGGGCAGGTGGCGACCTCGTACCGGCTCACGGCCTCGAACCTGCCGCCCTGCAACGCGCTCAAGATGGCGCTCAGCGACGACACCAATGCCTCGTCCCAGACGCCGACCGTCGCCTCGCTGGACGGCAAGCGGGCGAAACTGGCGGATCCGGACGCCACCGGGATATGGACCGTCCGGGTGGATTCGCCCGATGATTTCGATTCGGCTTTGCTAAAGGTGTCGTACACGATCACGGACGCGGGCGCGTGGATCGCCCAGAGCACCCGGGCGCTGGAGGCGCGGGCCCTCGCGCTCAATGACACCGTGGCGCTCGGCTTCATCTCCGATTCCAAAGCCTATGCGGCCAACGGGGATTACACGGACGCGGATTCGCTCCTGGAGAAGGCACGCAACCGGCTGGGCGCGCAGGCCCTGAACAACGGCCAGGCGCTCAAGGACTGGCAGGTCGAGCAGCAGGCGGCCGAAAATCTGGTCGCGAACCTCTCGAATCTGAGCCTGGACACGCTGGCCAACGCCAGCTCGCCCAAATGGCAGAAAGACCTGTCCGGGTGGGCCCAGACCCTGGGAACGGCGCTCGTAAAAGCCGAGGAAGACGCGAGCGGCGGAGACATCACGGCGGCGCGCACGCGCTGGCGCGGCGCGCACGCGCAGGTTCAGGCCAAGGTGCGCCTGGACGGAATGGACGAGTTCGGCGCGCTGAGCGCCCGCCTCGACTCCTTGCGGGCCAATGCCAAACGGCCCGAGCTTTTAGATGGAGCGCCGGATTTGAGCGCCGTGGCCGATGACCTCGCAGGCGCAAGGGACGCGATCGCCAAAAACGACGCGGCGGGAGCGCTCGACGCGCTCTTGCACGCGCGCCAGACGCTCGAACGGCAGGAGGCGGGCGCCATGGGCAAAGCCCAGGCCGCGATGGCCGGCTTGACGGACCGGGCCCGGGCGCTCGCGTCCGATGCCGGTGTCCTCAAGGGCGCGCTGGAAAGCTATGCTGCCAACCTGTCCACTCCCGACGCGACGGCGGCGCGCTCGATCAGCCCCCCGTTGAGCGCGACGGCGGCGCGGGCGCTGGAGAAAGACGTGGACAAGGCAGCCACGCTGACGCTGGCCGGCGGAGCGCCCCCCAAGAGCTATAGCGAGGCATGGGCCACGGTGGATGCGCAAGCCAAGAGATACGACGAGGCCAACAAATCGTATTCGGACGCGAAAGCCAAGCTGGACGCGGCCAATGCCGCCCTCGAAAACGGGGCGCGCACGGCCGCGCGCGAGGCGGAGCTGCGCGTGCAGCAGGCCTTGCTCGCCTCCGGCATCCCCCAAGAGGCGGCGGACTCGCTCCAGGCGGATCTGGCGCACGCCCATGATCTGCTGGACCAGGGACAGTGGGTGGAGGCGGCCGCGCTCTGCGAGAACATCACCAAGCGGGCGCTCAAATACGGGCCGGACGCCTCCCCCCAGCCGCCATATCTCCTGATCGGCTCGAGCGGGCTGCTCATCGCCGGAATCGCGTATCTCGCATTCTTCCGCAAGCCCAAGAACGGAGAGGGGAAGGACGGGGCGGAAAAAACGGGGAACGGATTCGGGATTCTTCCGTCTTCGCCGGGAGCCAAACCGGTGCAGAAACTTTCCAAGGAGGAAAGCCTGAGGACGGAAGAAAGCCCGCCGCTCGAGCCCGAAAAAGGCAAGGCGCAAAAAGAGGGCAAGCGCGAAGAGGCGAAAATGCCGGAATGAAAAAATCACGTTCTCTTTTTATTCGGAACCGCGGAGGGGGGACACCCCCCTCCCCAGTTTCACGACGAGCGGGCCTAAAGAGGCCCGCGCGCGCAAGCCCTCGAAGGGCTTGCTCGTCCTCCTGACCCTCCCCCCATCTGCTTCGGCCCTTCGGGGCCGAAGTCTCGCCACCTGCTGTTGGCGAACGCGGTTCTTG
>JAZDHB010000029.1:0-17466 GCA_043806415.1 Microcaldota archaeon
GGAAGGAGAAGCGCGCGTACGTGCTGCCTTCCGACCAGTTCTTGAAATTCATCAAGGGCTGGCGGGCACGGGAACAATGAAAAAGGCGGATAAATACTTCGGGCCTTATCCGGCGAGAGGGCCTACTGTTTTCTCGCCACTTTCCCGTATTTGGCGTACGGCTTTGAGCTGGCCGTCTTGAGGTACTGGAACACCACCTGCGATATGCGCATGCCCTCGTGGATCTTCACCGGGAAGGGGGCGAAATTCACGATCTCGAGCACCTGATGGTTGTCCGAGCCGGGCTGCACGAGCGCGGACGTGATGTGCACGGCCAACCCCATGCGGGCGTAGCGGGAGCGGCCCTCCAGATTGCCCATGATGTCGGCCGGCAGGCGGATCTTCTCTTTCGTGATGCCCAAAACGATCTGCCCGGGCGCGAGGATGATGGATTTCTGTTCCAACTCTTGCGTGGCCTCGTGAAAATCGATGGCGTCCAGATCCACGGGCTGGCGGGCGTTGACATATTTGTCCTTGAAGATCCAGAAACGGCCGGCCAGCGTGAGATCGACCGACGCCCCGCCGATTTGGACGCGGGCCAGGCGCGGGGTGAAGACGATCCGGCCGGCGGAGATTTCGCGCATCAGGTCCTTGTCCGAGAGCAGCATAGGGGTAGAACGTCGGATAAGTTCTTATAGTTTGGGAGGCCTAATAGTGACGTGATTTTAATGCCTCGATTCGACCAATCCAAATTCGTCAAGCGCGCCAATGTCGGCGTGAAAGCCGCGCTCGCCTCGCCGGACCACGTGCTGGTGCAGACCGTGTCGGCCATCGACGAACTGACCAAGATGTCCAACCTCGCCTACGAGCGCATCGTGGAATGGTACGGGCTGCACTTCCCCGAATTCAAGCAGGCCGACCCGGCCAAATACGTGCAGGTCGCCCAGACGCTCGACCGCCAGAGCATGGACGAGGCCGCTCTCACCCAGATTCTCGGGACGAGCGCGCCGAACGTGATCGCGCGCTCCAGGACGTCCAGCGGTGTCGCTTTCTCGCCGGCCGATTTCAGCGCCTTGCGCGAGCACACCGGCCTCTTCTTTTTGATGAAGGAGAAGATTGCGAGGCTCGAGAAATACCGCGACGAGGCCGCCCAGAAGCTCGCGCCGAACATCTCGCACCTGGCCGGGCCCGCGCTGGCGGCCAAGCTCATCGCGCAGGCCGGCGGCCTCTCCAAGCTCGCCTCTTTCCCGGCATCCACCGTGCAGGTGATCGGCGCGGAGAAGGCGCTCTTCAAGCACCTGCGCTCCGGCTCGCCCCCGCCCAAACACGGGCTGATCTTCCAGCACGTGCTCATCTCCATGTCGCCCAAGCGCGCGAGAGGGAAGATCGCCCGCGCCCTGGCGGCCAAGATCGCCATCGCGTCCAAGGCGGACGCCTACAGCCATAATTTCATCGCCGAGAAGCTCAAGGAGCAGTTCGAAGCCCGCGCCAAGGCCATCCTCGCCAGCGAGGCGGCCAGGCCGGCGGATACCGGACGACCCGGCGGCGCGCCACGGCCCGGACCGGGCAGCCAAAACCGGCCCCAGAATTTCGCGGGCAGCCCCAAGCCGGGGCCGCAGGGCAACAGAGGACACGGCCCCCAATCGGGCGGACAGGGCAACAGGCCGCCGTTCGGACAAGGCTCCCAGGCTCATTCCGGCGGATTCCCGAACCGCCGCCCCAAGCAGAGGTAAACGATGCCCCCGTTGCGCATACTCGCATTCGCCGACACGCATTCGGACGAGGAGGCATTCGACGGGCCGCGCCAGCTGGCGACCAAGGACGACTTCGACCTGGTGCTGGCGGTGGGCGACCTGACCACGCGCGGGCCGGTGTCCTACGCGCAGGAGCTGCTCGACCTCTTCGAGGAGAAGATCTGTTTCGTGCACGGCAACATGGATTCGGGCGCGGTGCTCGACATGATGCGCGAGCGCGCCGGCTACATCCACGGGCGCAAGAAGAAGATAGGCGAGTGGAACCTCGTCGGGCTGGGCGGGAGCAATCCCACCCCGTTCAGTACGCCCAGCGAGATGAGCGAGAAGCAAATCGAGACCATCTTAAGGAACGTGGAGGTGGACCGCTTTTCCATCGTGGCCAGCCACCCGCCGCCCAAGGGCCTTTTCGATCAGGTGGGCGACATGAACGTGGGCTCCCTGGCGGTGCGCGAGATGATCGAGCGGGCGCATCCGCTCCTGGTGGTGTGCGCGCACATCCACGAGCAGGAGGGGCAGGCGGTGCACGGCGACACGCTCGTGGTGAAGGTGGGCGCGGCCGAGGCGAGGAGGGCGGCGCGCATCGTGATCGGGGACGACATCGCCGTCGAATTCTTCACCTTCTAGCAAAGAAGCGGATGAAAGCAGGAGAGAGTGAAAATCCCAAGAGGGAGAGACGATGAACCGGTCCCCCGTGCGCGCGCCAGGAAAAAAGGAGAATGGGCTGCTGGTGCTCACGCAGATCCGGCCCGGGGCAGGACCGGATGAGGAATGGCACGCGCTCGTCCGGTTCGCGCACCTGATTTTCCCCCGCTCGCGGATCGATACGGGCCGGGACCACGTGTTCATCACCGCGGCATGCGAGGGCCGGCTCGTCGGTTTTTCGCACATCCGTCCCACGAAAAAAGGCGCATGCATCCGGGGCATCGGCGTGCGGCCCGGCTGGCGGGGGCGGGGCGTGGGCACGCAACTCCTGCGCCAATCGCTCGACCTGTGCGGGCGCGAATTCCCGGGCAGGAAGATCGTGCTCAAGGTCAAGGCCGCCAATGAGGAGGCGCTGCGCCTGTATGCCCGGCACGGATTCGTGCTCACAAAAAGCGACGGGGACGTGCACACGCTCGCCCGCAGGGCGCCGAACTGAAAAGAGAGCCGATGGCCCGGAACGCCGCCCGAACCCGGCCGGATCGTCTTGTTCCGCGGGCCGGCGTTGTGCCGGTCGGTCGTTTTGTTTTGCGTGCCGGCTGTTTCGCGCACGGGCCGCTTGCCCGCTCAGCCGGACGCCCTAACGGCGGATCCGCAAACGCCCTGGCCGGGCCGCATAGGGCCTATTAAAAATTTTCGCCGGGAAATGGGATGCGTGAGAGGATAATCCGGATTCGGAA
Source organism: Microcaldota archaeon (assembly GCA_043806415.1). Taxonomy (GTDB): domain Archaea; phylum Micrarchaeota; class Micrarchaeia; order Anstonellales; family Anstonellaceae; genus CAIXYX01. Next base: position 3,113 of record JAZDHB010000029.1, read on the forward strand.
TCCGCATCAAACCGATTCTTTATAATGGGTGAGAACTTGTTGCTTTTTGATAAGACATCCGCAATCGCCATCGCGGCCGCGTTCGGCCTGGCCGGTCTTCCGTGGGGCTGGTGGCTCATGCGCAAGGACGCGCATTTCGGCAAATTCGAGAAGACCGTCTTGGGATACGCGCTCGGGCTGATGATGATCCCGGCCCTTTTCATGCTCGAGAACATCCTGGGCATCAATTACAGTCCGGCGTTCATAGCGCTGAACTGGGCGCTCGTGTTCTTCGGAGGGCTTGCGGCCCTCTATTATGACATGAAAAAGAACAATGAGAAATTCGAGATAAAACCCGAGGCGTTCTATCCGGACACGCCGTGGCTGCCCACGCTGGGCGTGCTGCTGCTCATGGCCAGCGGCCTGCTCATCGGCTGGTCCGGCTCGGGCACCCCGCTCTACGAGTTAGACCCGTACTATTACATGGAAGGCGTGCACCAAGTCGTCTATGAGGGGCACAATTATGTCGACGACGGCACCGCGTGGTATCCGCTCGTGCAATCCACCCACATCGGGCAGCCGCTCTGGAAATACCTGCTCGCCCCCTGGTACTCGCTCTACAACGGAAACGCCGCCTACAGCCCGTACATACTCAACGCGGTCGGGAGCATCTACCCGCCCATCATCGGCGCCTTGAGCGTCTTCTTCATGTACATGCTCTTCAAGATCATCTACAACCCCCGGATCGGGTTCTTCGCGGCCGGCTCGCTGGCGTTCATGCCGGTGATGTTGAGCAAATTCATGGGCGGCGACACCCAGATCGCGCCCTATAACGTGTTCGGGCTCACGCTGCTCCTGTGCGGATTGGCTTATGCCATGCACAGGCCCAAAGAGCTCAAGTCCGTGCTGTTCGCCATGATCGGCTACGCGGCCATCGCCTTGGGCTCGAACGTGGAATCGGTGGTGCTGCTCATCCTGCCGGTCGCGATCGGAATGATCAGCCTTGAATATTTCTTCAACCCCACGGCGGAGAAGAGCAAGGACCGCTTCGAATTCGCCAAGCGGCTGATCCTGGCCGTGGTGTTGGTGAGGCTGGCGTACTTCGCCTATTCGCTGAGAGGCGGATTCGAGCTGGGATATTCGTTCTCGGTGATGCTGCCGACGATCCTCTCCTGCGTGCTCGCGCTGGCGGTGCCATGGGCGCTGGGCGAGGGACTGAAGATGCTCGAAGGCAAAGACGGGCGCAAATCTGATGAGGACAAGGCCCGATCCGCGCACGGCAGCCGTGCGGGAGCGGGCGACCGGGATCTGGGCCTCAAGGCCGTCACGCTGGTCGTGGTGGCCTTCGTCGCCATGGCCGGCTTCCTGGCCCTGCGCGACGTCGGGCCGGTCAAGACGCTGGTCAGCCAGTACGTGTTCTTCGGAGCCTATACCACGCCGCTCACCCGGACCATCGCGGAGCAGGGCGCCGGAAGCCAGGTGTACAACGACCAGCTCGGGTTCCTCGCATCCCCCCTGGACCTGAACGCCTATTACGCCTACCGGGTCGGGCCGAACGTCCAGCCCGGCGACAATCCGTTCAACGCGACCGGCAGCGGCCTGCTGGCCGGAGTGTACTCCGGAGCGCTGGCCATCGCCGCGCTGGCCAACGCGCTGCCCACCGTGGCGGCGAATACGGTCTATGCCGTCTTCATCGCGCTGATGAACCTCATCGCCGGCTTCGAGACCTTCATCTACATCGAGAAGATCAACAGCCTGCTGACCCTCTTCGCCTTCGGCAGCATCCTGCTCGTGGTCGCCGACTTCCTCTGGGAGGTGTACAACAACCGGCCCTGGCCGGCCGAAATCATCATGCTCGTGCCCATCGTGGTCCCGATCATGCTCATGAGCTTCCAGAAGCAGAAGCTGGTCCTCTACCTGGGCATCATGCTGGTGCTCTCCGCCGCGATGTTCTTCGGGCGGCTCGAGCGCCTCGTGGGCGCGTACCTGGCCTCCAAGCGCAAGGAGAAGAAGAAGGATGGCAAGGCCGGCCTCTTCGCCTCCATCGACCAGGAAGTGGCCACGCTGCGCGGCTTCTCGGCCGGCCTCATGATCGTGCTCGTGCTGGTGCAGTTCCTCGGCCTGGGCGTGTTCGCGTTCCAGTACAACCCCGCGACGGCCAGCGGCACGCAAAACGGCCTGAACAACATCTATAATTCCAACACCCCCGCTTTGCTCAAATACTCCATGACCCCCCGCATCTACGACGACCCGAAGGGGGTGCTGGCCAAGCTCGTGAACTACTGCCAGAACCGCCCGGACGATCCGGCATGTCCGAGCGTGAATAATTGGGATATCGCGGCCAACGACCCGGCCCTCCTCTTCAATCCCAACCTGTGCGCCCGCTCGCTCTGGCCGTACACGGCCGCGCAGCCGGCCGACATCGGGGTGGCCATGGGATATCGCTGCTCATTCGTGTCCGACTACTGGCTCGCGAGTATGGAATGGATGGGCCAGAACGTGCCCAGAAACGAGCGCGTCATCTCCTGGTGGGACTACGGGCACTGGACGAACTTCTTCGGCCAGACCAAGACCGTGCTGCGCAACGAGCACGCGTCCGACGATATGATCGGCCGGACGGCCTGGTCCTACCTGATGGGAAACGCCACGGACCTGCGCAAGACCATGAAGGACTACGGCTCGCGCTACGCGCTCATAGACATCGAGATCCTGGGCAGCGGGACCGACCGCGACCACATGCAGCTGGGCGGCAAATACGGGGCCCTCAACTACATCGGCTGCGGCTGGATCAACCAGACCACGGTGAACAACGCGCCCGGCACGTCGGATTGCGAGCTGGCGCACATGTGGGAATACATGCTGGTGCCCACCACCGCACAGTATTCGCAAGCCTGCATGATCTCGGAGACCACCGGCAAGAGCGGCGTCATCGCCTACCGGCTCGTGGACCAGAAGAACAAGGACGGTATCCAGAAGACGGCCGCGCCCGCCTTCTGCGTCATGCAAGGCAAGCTCGCCGACGGGAGCGACGGGCTCCTGGTCTATGACCTCAACCAGAAGGATGCCAACGGGGACCTGGCGCCCTACTACGCCCGCTGGATGCCCCAGTCCCAGGACAGCTCGGGAAGCATCATATTCGCGGCCATCTACGACCACAAGAAGCTCTGGACGGACGCCACCGGACAGCCGGTGGACAGCTGGGGGAACCGGCAGAACGCGTTCTACAATTCGACGCTCTACCAGGGATTCTTCCTCGACTCCATCGAGGGCTTCGACCTGGTGTACAGCACGCCGCAAATCCGGATATTCAGGATGAGCGACGCGTACTGGAACGCGAAGGAATAGGGCGCGAAAGAGAATAGAAAAAATACGGATAAGAAAAAAATACGGATAAAACGAAAGAACAGCAAAACAAGGCAAGCGGCCTCGGGGCCGCTCGCCAAGACCTTGCCGCCCGTTGGCGGGGCGAGCCCGGGCGCGCCCTGTCTTTTTTATTTTATTTTTCTTTTTCCATTTTTTCCTTTTTTTTTATTTCATTTTTTCTTTTTATTTGCGATTTTTCTTCTCTTTGTTTTCATCCTTTTTTTCCTTCTGCTTTCTCACGGCCGCCTCGTTCATCTTCGCGATGAACGAGTCGATGACGTCCTCGTCGTAGCCGTGCAGGCGGAAGCCGGTCTCGAGGTCGTCGAACACCGAGAGCTGGCAGCCCACGCAATGAAGGCCCGTGGCCATGAGCATCTCCAGCATTTCGGGGTATTTCTCCATGATCTCCAAGATGCCGGTCTTTCGGGTGATGGGAGCGGCGGAACTTTCGGAATGGGAAGGAGACGAAATAAATTTTCCCGCCCCGCTTGCTGCCGGATGTTTTCCGGCCCGGGATTTCGGATATTGCGCTTCGGATTTCTTGTATTGCGCGTCGATGCCGTAGGGGAGGGAAGAGGACGAGGCGGGCTTCTCGTAGCCCGACATCTGGTGCGTGCCCCGCGATTTGAGAGCCTTCTCGCCGGAAAAAGCCGGAAGGGCGGGCGGACGCCCCGCTTTGTTTTTGGCCCCCGTTTTTTCGCGGGCCGCCTCCTCGTCGTTTATCGGCCGCTCCCCGTCGCCTTCTCCCTCTTTTTCCCGGGCGGCCCCATCGTCGCGGATCGGCCGGATCGCCGGGACGAGGATGGAGCGCCCGCCGCGAGCCGGCGCTTGTGCCGCGGGAGGAAATGGGGATTCGGGCAGCATGTCCAGCAGCTGCGGCCCGGATTTCTTGGATTGGACCTTGGCCTGTTTTTTCGTCACGGAGAAGATGGGGCGGGAGGAGAATAAAAATCATCGGTTAGGGATCGGTTATCATAGGTTGCGGTCCAGCTTCGTCTCCCAGATGTATTTGCCGTATTTGGCGAACGTCACTTCCAGGCAGATGCCCAGCTTGTTCTGGGAAAGGAACGCCTGCGCCTCGCGCACCGCGGTCTCGCTGACCTCGTCGGTGTTCTGCCACAGGCATGCCTTGTGCACGTTGATGCAGTCGGCCACGAGGCCGGCGTCCAGGGAAGAGAAGCCCAGCGCGCGGAATTTTTCCAGCACGGCCTGGCCGGTCAGCTTGTTGGGGTTGAGCTTGGCCGCGGTGGCGGAGTCGATCGGTTGCATGCCCATTGAGGATCACCTGGATGGAATCGGACTTCGATTCTGGTCGCTCACCCATAAACGGGGAGAAAATTCAAAAAGACTTCGAGTGCAGGCGGATTTGGCGGGCGGAGCGGAAATCATGCGGAGACCGGGCCGGATCGTATTTCTTTTTTTCGGCCGTGGGACGCGCGGGGCCGACAGGCGCGAACGGATACCCGGCCACCTCGTGCGCGGCGGGATGGGCTTATAAATATTCACCACCCATATAGGTTGCGGATTGGCGAACAGTGAAGAAACAAGCGTCAGCCTTTTTCGGTGAGATCGCATGTATCAGATGATTACAGTCTATGACCGCGTCCGGCTTCCGGCCCAGTATTTCTCGATGAAGGTGAGCGAGGGCCTCATGAGCATCCTGCGCGAGAATTACGAGCGGAGGATCGACCGGAACCTCGGCATCGTCCTGCTGGTCTCCAACGTCCAGGCGCAGGGCGACGGCATGGTCATCCCCTCGGACGGAGCGGCTTATTATGACGTCAAGTTCGACGCCCTGACTTACCTGCCCGCCGTCAACGAGGTGGTGGAGGCCGAGGTCAGCGAGCTGGTGGAGTTCGGCGCGTTCGTCGGCATCGGCTCGGTCGAAGGCCTCATCCATCTCTCGCAGATCGCCAACGACTTCCTTAATTACAACAAGAAGACCCCGGCGTTCGTCGGGAAGGAGAGCAAGAAAACGCTCAAGAAGGGCGACCGGGTGCTCGCGAAGGTGTCCACCATCTCGCTCAAGAGCTCGCTTTCAGAGACGAAGATCGGGCTGACCATGAGGCCGGAAGGGCTCGGGAAGCTCGAATGGATCGACGAGCGCGCCAAGAAGACCGCCGCGCCGCCGGCCGGGGAGCCGAAGGAGGCCAAACCGGAGAAGGCCAAGAAGAAATCCAAGGAGAAGGAATAGGTGAAGAGATGACCAAAGCCTGCAAGAACTGCCATCTGATCGTCGAGGAAGCGGCCGAGTGCCCGCTGTGCAAAGGCACCGACTTCTCCGAGAAATTCAACTCCATCGCGCTCATATTCGACGCGACGAAATCCGAAATCGCGGCCAAGCTCGGAGTGAAGGCGCCGGGCCGGTACGCCATCAAAGTAAGATAAGGGTGAGAACATGGTATCCAAACCACGCGGCCGCAACCGGCTTGTGAACTGCGATTCGTGCGGACGGCGGATCCCGCGCGACAAGGCGGTCAGCTATGACAATGTCACGGTTTATGCCACCGAGATGAAATCCGGAGAGGGCGACGACGTGCGCACCATGCTGCGCCGCGAACAGCATTTCTGCCCCTCTTGCGGAAAACACCGGCGCATTTACGAAAAAAAGGGCCGACAGGCGGCCCGTCGGGCCGAGCGCTGGGGGGCGCAGGACCAGCAACAGCCACACCGCGAGCGGTGGGGCCGGCAGGAGGGTTATGAGAGAGTCGCGTGAACGCACGCGGGTTGGGGTGATGGATTGACTGAAGAAACGCTCGATTTCGAAGGGCGGAAGTACGTCGGTCTCTCTTTTATTTTAGGGAACAAGCCGCTCCTGGTGGTCAAAGCCAGGAAGGGGTATGTGGCATGCGCATACCTCGACAAGATAACGTCAGAGCATTTGGGGGATGTCGCCGCCTTCGTGTCCGGGGTGGACAACTTCGACGGCCTGAGGCATGCCAAGATACGCGGGATGACCGCGTGGGCCGAGGAATTGGGCATCCGCGAGGGGATGTCCGTCAAGAAAGCACTGGAGCTCATGGATTGAGCTCGTTTAGTCCTATTTCTCTTCTTTTTCGACAGATAACGGCCAGCTTGGGAGCGGGCCTGAGGCGGCAACAGATACGACGAGAAAAAAGAGACGGGCGCCCGGGCGCCCCGAGACGCTGCCTTCGCTGGAACATTTTTCTTTTCCGCGATGAGGGGTCGCGGTTTCTTCCGACTTCTTTCGGCTCTTTCTCTCGCGGATGGGAACGGATTAAATAGGTTAGCGGCGAGCATAGGCCATGATGCAGCAGAAAACGGCACAGGAGCGGCTGACTGACGAGGATCAGGCCCGGGAACAACGCAAGGACCGCTTACGCCAGGAGTTCTGGAGCCAGGGCTTCGTGCCGGCCACCATCCGTTTGACCAATGCGTACCGCGACATCAAGGCGGTTGGGGCCACCCAGGAGCCGGGGGTTCTGATCAATGGCGAGGCGGCGCAAAGCCAGCCCGTCCATTCCAGCTGCTCGATCAGCGTGGAGATGCCGATTCCGCCCGAGCTCTCGGTCCCGGGGGAGAAGGAGCGGCTCAAAGAGCAGATGCTCGCTTACCTGTCCCAGACCAATGCCCACGCGACCGTCATCGAGACCACGAACGGCTTTTTCATCCAGGAGGACGTGTTCCTCGAGGGGCTGAAGAACGCCCCGGTTTGGCACGTGCCGCTCCAGCAGGAGATCGCAGAGATCGCTCCCCAGACAAGCGAGCGGCTGATGGTGGAAGGCATCGAATACGCCAGCCACGCCGCAAAGGAGACGCTCCGGGAAGCCGGGGGAATCCCGGCCCCGATCCGGCAGGATGTGCCCGATCTGCTGACCATGAAACTGGGGGAGGAGAATTTCGCCGCCGAAAAACCGGCTGAAAACCTTTTCGCCCAGGCCAAGAAAGCCTTCTCGGACCTGCTGGCCGCCATGGAGAAAGAAAACGGGCTGGACCCCATGGAAACCCGGCTCGCGGTGGCGGGCTACGAAAACGGGCTGGACCGCACGCAGCTGGTGCTCAGCCACCCTCAAAGCGGGCATGAGGAGAAAAAACAGGCGCTCGGACGGATGCTCGCCCAGGCGGCCAAAACCTTCGGGATCGCGGAGAAGAACCAGAAGCTCATAGAAACGAGACCAAACGAGAAGAGCGGCTTTTACCTCGTGCCCGAAAAATCGGATCGCAAAACGAGTTTGGCGTGAGGATTAATTCCTCTTTCCCGCGTCCCATTTCCCGTCCTGCAGGAACCAGGCCGACGAATCGCGCGAGAGGATGGCCGAGAGAAGCGCTTTCCCCTCCCGGCTCTTCACGGCCTCTTTTTGGGTGTGCTCGATCCATTTTTTGGTGCGGTAGCCCGCGTCCAAATATTCCTTTGCCGTGATGGCGCACTCGATCTTGTCGGCCTCGCGGGCATAGATGCGAAGGCGGAGAGGGAGCGAATCCAGCGAGCGGGCCAGGTCTTCTTCCATTTGTTTTGGCAAGCCTTCCCGCTGGTCTTGCTCGCATTTTTTCTCGTCGAGCGAGCCGTACAGTTTGGCCAGGCGGTGCAGATCGCCGATGCGCGCCTCGTGCAGGTCGTGGAAAAGGCAGGCTTTGATGAGCAGGGCTTCCTCTTGCTCGCTTAATTGGGCCATTTTGGAAAGCACCCAGCCGACAAGCGCGGTGCGGAACGAATGCTCGGCCACGGACTCGCGCGGCGCGCGCACGGTGTCCCAGCCGGTGCGCGAGACGGTCTTGAGCAGGCCGGCCTCGAAAAGCAGGTCGGCGATGCGCGCGTTTGGAGCGGTTGGGACGCCCGGGGCGTTCGGGTTTTCTTTGGCCATGCAAAACACCGGTTCATTTTGACTCGTAAATAGAGATGAATTCCTCGCGGGTCATTCCCGCTTGCTTGATGATGCTCAGAAGCGTGCCGGTCTTGATTTCCTTGTGCAACGGGACGACAGGCTTGAGCTTTCTTCCTCCGACCGTTTTTATCAGAATCACGTGGCTGCCGGTCTGGTCCAGAACCGAGAAACCGGCTTTGGCGAGAAGCTTTATCACGCCATACCCCGAGAGCACCGGCAGTTTCATCCGAACACCGATCGATTGGACTTAACATCCGGCGGCAGGCTTCGGACTGTTTTTGCGGACGGCGGAACCGGCAGGTTCGACGTCTATTGGAGTGATAAGCAGGGACGCCTGACGCTGGCGGATGGCAGCCAACTCTTCCGGCTCGGCGTGCTTCAGATAGAGGCCGATGGCGTCCTGCAGATTGGCAATCGCTTCTTTTACGCTCTTGCCTTGGCTGGTGACCTCAAGCTCGGCCGCCTTGGCGACATACCAATCGTCTTCCTTTTCGATAATTGCGGTGAAGGCCATAAGAACCACGTAATGATAAGCCCGCCCGGATTTATAATGAGCGTGCTCAATCCAGCGGGAAGGAGGGCGGGCCCTTCTTCACGACTTTGCCCGGGTTGTGGGCGGGCGGAAGCGGCTGGAGGCGGGGCTCGTGGCCCGGCGCGCGGGCGGAAGGCTCGAGACGCCCTTCTTGGGATTCTATCGGGAGGTGTAATCCGGCTTTCGCGGGCAGGTCCGGAACGGGGGCGTTCGTTTTGGCCGCGAACCCCGTCTCGCCTTTCTCGGAATGGACGGAACCCAGCTGCCGCTGCCGGGGCACGGGGCTTTCCCCGGCCGGAAGCGGATCGTCCGGGCCGTCGATGGTCCGGCCCTTCTCGATGATGGATTTCATCTGCGCGGGCGAATAGCCGGGCTTGATGAGGCGCGTGTGCCCGCGCATGCCTCGCCCGGATTCGATGGTGGTGATGAGCCCGAGCATCTCCAGGTCGTTGAGGTATTCGCGGTACCAGCGCGCCGAGCGCTTGGGCTTCTTGTGCGAGCGGCAGATGCGCGAGTACTCCTCGTACACCTCGCCGGACATGAGATGGGCGTCGGACTCGGAATTCACGGCCGGGGCGCCGAGGCGCTGGTAGCGGTTGCCCTCGATGGTGAGGTTGCAGACCGCCAGGAGGACGAGCTGCTGGTGGGCGGGCAGGGTGGCGATGGTCTCGGCGGCCAGGTCCACGTCCACGTTCCGGCGCGCCTCCTCCACTTCAGAGTGCGTGACGGCGGGCAGGCGCTTCTCGTCCGATATCTCGCCGGCTTTGAGCAGGAGCTTGAGCGCGTAGCGCGCGTCGCCCGTCTCCTGCGCCGCGATGGCGGCGGCCAAGCCGAGCGCCGACGGGTCGACCACGCCTGACTTGAAGCCGGCTTTCGCCCGGTCGATGAGGATGGCTTCCAGCTGCGGGGTGGTATAGGGCACGAAGACCATCTCAGTCTCGCACAGGCTCGATTTGGAGCGGGGGTCGAGCGCCTCCTTGAAGGAGAGACGGTTGGTGATGCCCAGGATGGAGATGGAGCCGCGCACAAGCTCGTCGTTCATGCGCGTGAGGGTGTAGAGCAGCTCGTCCAGGTCGCGCACCATGTCCACTTCGTCGAGCACGACCACCAAGCGGCGCGGGGTGTTGGAAGAGGACGGGTCCGGGGACGACGGCGGGGCTTTTCCCCCGTGGGCCGGCGGCGGGTCGGAGGCGCCGGCTTTCGAGCCCGCCGGGCCGGACGGATTCGGACGGGGTTGCGATTTGGATTCTAAGCCGGCTTTCTCCGAAGCGGCGCCGTCGATGTATTCCACCAGCTTCTCGTAGAGGGTGGCGACCCCGAAACCGGACTTGTCCAGCTCCGGGTTGAGGTCCTTGGCCAGCTTCTGGATGACGCGGTAGCGCGAATTGTACATGCGGCAGTTGATGTAGCTGGATTTGGCGCGCGAGCGCTGCGCCTCGAACTTAAGCATCACGCGCCGCACGGTGCAGGTCTTGCCGGTGCCGGTCTTTCCGTAGATGAAGAGGTTGCGCGAGCGCTCGTCGGCCAGCGCGGGCGCGAACGCCACCATGATGCGCTCGATCTCCTTTTCGCGGAACGGAAGCTGCTCGGGCACGAAATGGGGGGATAACACGTTGCGGTCGGCGAAGATGGAGGGAGCGGATAAGATATCTTCAAAAGATGGCATGATATCGCCTGAAACGACGGGCCGGACGGGTGGAAGCGAAGGATGCCGGCCCAATTATAGGAGCCCGCCTCCCTTATAAGCAAATCGGCCCACAAAGATTTATAAGAAAATACCTGTTTAAGGGTCTATCATAGGCTAAGTCGTAAATGTTGCGGCTTAGAGGTGAGTTGCATGGGCTTTTTCGAAAAAATCACAAAAGGGATCGGGATGGGCAAGGAGATGAACATCGAGGAGTACATGAACACGGTCGAGATGGAGAATGTGGACGTGCTCCACGAGGCCGCGGACTTCTTCGTCAAGCCCATCGCCCTCGAATCCGAGGCCGACACGGGCATCATCATGGAGGAACTCAAGGCCCGGAACATCATCCTGCTCAACGTCTCGCCCATGAAGCGCAACACGGCCAAGCTCAAGATGATCGTGGACAACATCAAGGCCCACATCGTCAAGATCAACGGCGACATCGCGCGCATCGACGAGGACAAGATTTTGCTCACGCCATCGCGCGTGAAGATCGTCAAGACGAGGAAGAAATAAGCGATAAGCGGCAAGCCTCCCTTGTTTTTATTTTCAAAAAAGACCTGCCTCCAAAAAAGGCAGGAGAAAATCCCACTTCTTAGCGCGAGCGCGCCTCGTTCTCCCATTCGGCCAGGAACTTGTCGTAGGCTTTGTGGTCGCCGATGAATTCCATCCGGCGCATTTGGCCGACCTGCATAAAACAGACTCGATACTTGCCAACGCATATCCGATCCGAATAGAGCGGGACCCCCCATTTCTTGTGCTCGAAATTCGTATAGGTCTTGTATTTGGTCTCCAGACGCTTGGCGAAAATGCGGCAAATCTCGATCGGGACTTTGGCTAGATAGTCTGTGAATCGCTCGCCGAACTCGATAGCGTAAGGCCCGTCCGCCATGTACTCACTTCAGCAAATGAGAGTATTTCTTTCGAAATTCGGCCTCAGACATGGACTTGAGCTTTCCGCTGGCGTAAGCTTTCTGGATATTGGCTCCGGCTCGCTGGGATCTTTCATCGACCATTTGCTCGAAAGGAGCCATTTCCTCGCTTTGCAGCCGGTATTGCTGCACCAGCATCATCCGGGCCGCCTCGGTCTTGCTGGCCGCGAATCCGCGCTTGATGAGCGACTCGATGTAGGCGGCCAGCTCGCCATCCAGATGCAGGTTGATGTTCATTAAATCACCATTAAAGCACATTATTAATGCATTAAAGATAATTAAAGAGCATTAAAGTTAATAAAAGCGACTATTTCACGGCCCGGAATTTGTACCCATAATGGATGAGCCCTTCGGGGTCGTCCGAGCGGATCTTGCGGAACACCACTTCCACGGGATCTCCGATTCTCATCTTGGCCGGGTCGGAATCCACCACCTGGGTGGTGAGCTTGGGCCCCTCCTCCAATTGCACGATGGCCAGCATGTACGGCACCTCCAGCTCCAGGCCGGCGGGGGCGGAATGCACTTCGCTGAATGAGTAGATCTTGCCCTGTCCCGAGAAGCGGACGGTCTCCATCTGCCCTTTTCGGCGGCATTTGGGGCACAATTTGCGCGGCGGGAAATAGGGGGTCTTGCAGGTCGTGCATTTGGAGCCTTCCAAGCGGTAGCGCTCCGGGATTCGCCGCCATGTGATTGCGAGGTTTTCAGCCATAGATATCACCAATACATAAGCATCTGCCAGTACGCCACACGCTATTCCGCCCGTTTCATGATGTGCACCACGCACGTGGCGCCCGAGCCGCCCACGTTGTGGGTGAGGCCGATGTCGGCCTTCTTGACCTGGCGCGAGTTGGCCTGGCCGCGCAGCTGCCACACCACTTCCACGGCCTGCTTGACGCCCGTGGCGCCGACCGGGTGGCCGCAGCCCTTCAGGCCGCCGGACGTGTTCACGGACACTTCGGCGTTGAGCGCGGTGCGCCCGTCCAGGGTGGCTTTCCCGCCTTCGCCTTTCTTGAAGAACCCGAGGTCCTCGATGGCCAGGATTTCGGCGATGGTGAAGCAGTCGTGCACTTCGGCCACGTCGATGTCCTTCGGCTTGACGTTGGCCATCTCGAACGCCTTCTTGGCCGCCACCTTGGTGGCATTCAGTTCGGTCAGCGATTTGCGGTCATGCAAGGCCAGTGTATCCGAGGCCTGGGCCGAGGCGACGATCTCGATGGGCACCTTGGCGTGCTTCTTGGCCCGCTCCAGCGGCATGAGCACCACCACGGCCGCGCCGTCGGTGACCGGCGAGCAGTCGAACACCTTGAGGGGCGAGGCCACCATCTTGGATTTCATCACCGTCTCGATCGTGATGGGATTCTGGAATTGGGCGTATTTGTTGTGGCTGGCATTGAGATGGTTCTTGACCGCCACCGCCGCCATCTGCTCCTCAGTGGTGCCGTATTCCATCATATGCCTTCTCGCGGCCAGGGCATAGATGGCCGGGAAGGTGGCGCCCGGAAAGAGTTCCCATTCCTGGTCGCCCGCCCCGCCCAGAGCGGAAATCACGTCCGGGCCGGGCACGTCGGTCATTTTTTCGACGCCGCCCACCACCACGCAGTCGTGCATGCCCGAAGCGATGGCCATGAATCCCGATCGCAGGGCCACGCCGCCCGACGCGCAGGCGGCTTCCACTCGCGTGGAGGGGATGGGGTTGAGGCCCATCCAGTCGGCCAGCAGGGCGCCCGCGTGCTCCTGCCCGATGAGCGGGCCGGGCGCCATGGTGCCGCAGAAGAGGCCATCGATCTCCGCGCCCTGGAGGTTGGCATCCTCGAGCGCGTTGCGTCCGGCCTGGATGATCAAATCGCGGAAGCCGCGCTGCCATTCCTCGCCGAACTTGCTCATCCCAACTCCCACAATAGCAACTTTACGCATAAGCATCAACACCTAATTCTTTGTTTTCTTTTTGCTGGAAATGGATTTCGATTTTGGATTGGATTTCTTTTCATTGGATTTGGATTTCACCGGAGCGGGCGGGAAAACCAGCCCGGCGAGAAAATCGCAAATAATATATTCAATGAGAATAATGGTGGCAACGGCCAACGCTACGAAAAGAGCGACAAGAATGCTCGCTGGGCCGAAGAAAGAATTAAGGTAGGCGAGACTGTTGGGCCCGGAAGTTAGGAGAATGAACAACAGGGAGATAACAATAAGGCCGTAAAATGCGATGTAACGCGAGCGCATTTTGATATGGAAAAACTCCTTGCATTTGCAAATCACAAAATCGGCGAGTGCGAGGATGATGAGGCCCCTGAGCAAGCCGATAAGAAAGTCGATGGAAAAAAACGTATGATAGCCAAAGAAGAAGCCGGCCTGGGCTATTAGAGAGGAAACTGCGGAGAGTATGCCGAACGCCAACCATTTCCGTTTCGAGATGCCCAGGAAGTCTGCCATCGAAATCAACCCCCCGTATCACAAGCTCTTCAATTTCCTTCTGTGCTTGACATACATCCCGTAATCGAGGTAGGTCTTGCGGTTGAGGTAATACGCGAGCGGGTGCTCCGCGCGCGCTCGCGCCTCGGGCAATAGATCGGTCGTCTCGATCACGAAGGCGTCCGAGCCCGCGCCCGAGCCGAAGGAAGTGAGCAAAATCTTCTGCCCCGGCTTGGCGATGTCCAGCACGTTGCACAAACCGATCGGGCTGGCGGCCGAATAGGTGTTGCCGATGATGGGCGTGAGAAGCCCGGGCTTGACTTTCTCCGGATCGATGCCCATCTTCCGGGCCGCCTCGAGCGGGAATTTGCCGTTGGGCTGGTGGAAGACGAAGTAGTCGAAATCGGATGCTTTCATCCCGGTTTCCTCCAAAATCCCCTGCGTGGCGCCCATGATGTGTCTAAAGTAGGCCGGGACGCCGGTGAAGCGCCCGCCGTGCGAGGGGAATTCCGCGTGCTGCCAATTCCATTTCGGCATTGTTGCGATTCTTTAACGAGAGGACAGGCCAATGACGGTGACACCACCGATTTTATCAAACAAACAGT
>JAZDHB010000030.1:0-29396 GCA_043806415.1 Microcaldota archaeon
TTCCATCTTGCCGCCGACCTCGCCATTCCCGTTCTCGCCGCTCGGCTCCGGCGTCATGTGCTCGACGGCCACCACTTTTTCCCCCTCGTCGAGTTTCATGAGGCGCACGCCCATGGTGTTGCGGCCCACGACCGAGATGTCTTTGACCGGCATGCGAATCACTTGCCCTTTGGATGACACGCACAATATTTCGTCCTCGTCCGAGACGGTCTTGACCGAGACCACCTTGCCGTTGCGCCCCTCGGTCTTGATGTTGATGATGCCCGAGCCCGCGCGGCCCTGCAGGCGGTAATCCTCGATGGGTGTGCGCTTGCCGTAGCCGTTCTCGCACACGGTGAGCACGGTGGGGTAGTCGCAGAGGCAGAAACCAACCACTTCGTCGCCATCGGAGAGCTCGATGCCCTTCACGCCCTGGCCGGTGCGGCCGATCTCGCGCACCTCTTCCTCCGGGAAGCGGATGGACTGTCCCTGGGCGCTGGCGAGCAGGACCTCGGATTTCCCCCCGGTCTTGCGCACGCGGATGAGTTCGTCGCCTTCGCGCAGGGTGATGGCGATGATGCCCCCTTTGCGCGGGCGCGAGTAGTCGGCCAGGCACGAGCGCTTGACCACGCCTTTTTTGGTGGCCATGAGCAGGAACTCCTTATCCGAGAATTCGCGCACCGGGATCCAGCACGAGATCTTCTCGGCCCCCGTGTCCAGCAGATTGACCAGTGCCTTGCCCATCGCGTAACGGCCTGCCGCCGGGATGCGGTAGACCTTGAGCCAGTACACCCGGCCGCCCGTGCCGAAGAATAGCAGGGTGTCGTGCGTGCGGGCGATGAGGATGTCCTTGACGCGGTCCTCCTCCTTTGTCTCGCTGCCCTTGACGCCGCGTCCCCCGCGCCGCTGGCTCTTGTATTCGGCCAGGGAGATGCGCTTGATGTAGCCGTCCTCGCTGATCATGACTGCGACGGGTTCGTCCGGAATCAGGTCCTCGGCCTCGAACGTGCCGCCGTCCGTGCCATCCAGGATGAGCGTGCGCCGCGCGTCGGCGTAGCGGGTGCGGATGTCCAGCGTGTCGGCGCGGATGAGGGCGTCGATTTTCTTGGGGTCCGCGAGGATGGATTCAAGTTCGGTGATCTGTTTGGCAAGCGCGCGATCTTCTTCGTCGATCTTGTCGCGCTCCAGGGACGTGAGACGCGAGAGCTTGGTGTCCAGAATGGCGAGCGCCTGCTTCTCGGAGAGCTTCCAGCCGGCCACGAGGGCGATCTTGGCCAGGGCCGCGTCCTTGGCCTTCTTGATGGTGTCGATGACCCGGTCGATGTCGCCCAGCGCGATCTTCAGGCCCTCGAGGATGTGCTTGCGATCCTTGGCCACGCCCAGGTCGAACTGGCTGCGCCGGCGGATGACCTCTCGGCGGTGGAGGATGAACTGCCAGAGCATGTCCTTGAGGGGCAGCACTTTGGGCTCGCCGTTCACGAGTGCGAGGTTGATGATGCCGAACGTGGTCTCGAGCGGGGTCTTGGAATAGAGGTGGTTGAGCACGATGTCGGCGTTGGCGTCCCGTTTGAGCTCGATGTGGACCTCGAGGCCGTCCTTGTCGGAGCGGTCCTGGATGTCCGCTATCCCGTCGATCTTCTTGTCGCGCGCCAGCTCGGCGATCTGTTTGACCAGCTCGGCCTTGTTCACCTGATAAGGTAATTGCGTGATCTTGATGGCCTGCCGGCCCTTCTCCTTCTTGCTGTCCTCGATTTCGCAGACGGCCCGCACGCGCACCGAGCCGCGGCCGGTCGCGTAGGCCTCGAGGATTCCGGAGCGGCCCAGGATCTGGGCGCCGGTGGGGAAATCGGGTCCCCGCACGATCTGCGTCAGATCGGCGGTCGTGGATTCGGGCTTGTCCAAGAGGAGCGCGATGGCGTCGCACACCTCGCCTAAGTTGTGGGGCGGGATATTGGTGGCCATGCCGACCGCGATGCCCGACGAGCCGTTGATGAGCAGATTCGGCAGCTTGGAGGGGAGGACGGCCGGCTCTTTTAGCGTGCCGTCGAAATTGGGGGTGAAATCGACCGTCTCCTTGTCGATGTCGAGCAGCATCTCGTCCGATATCCTGGCCATGCGCGCCTCGGTGTTATGGTTGATGAAACCATTGGCTACGAAAGAATGGCATGTGCTATCCACCCGGACAGAATAGACCACTTCTTTCCTGCGCAAGCGGACCACTGTATCCACTGCATTGAAGAGATAGTTCTGTTTAAGCAGGGAACGAACCAGCTTCAAATCGCCGGCATCCAGAAGGCCTGCGATCTCCGAGTGATTCTTTTTGAGCAGGGAATATCGGTCAACATTATGTCTCTCTAGGAAAGCCCCGCCATATTTTTTCCTCAGATAAACCCCAAGATATGGGATGAAGTCAGTCCTGCTCATCCGATTCTCATTCATTTTCATGACGGGGGCGAGCGTCTTCTTCTTGCGGCTGGAGAAGAACCCTATTTTTTCACGGAACCGCTTGATCGACGCGATGCCCGTTATCTGGAGCTTGTAGCAGTCGTTGCGCTTGTCAAGATAAGGCGCAGTCGTGGTAATGCCGAAATTGAGTAGTACGGTCTTGATCTGGTGGATCAGCTTCATGCTCTTGGAATGATAGGCAAGCTCAAACGATTTCCCGCCGTGCCGTTTATCCACCTTATACTGCACTGAGCCGTCCCCTTCGAAAAGGCCTTGCAGGAAAGAGGAGATATGCTCTTGTTTGGAACGGAGCACGCTGAATGGAATCTGTTTTTCACCCGCTTTCACTTCATCAAGGCCGATATTTACCAGCAGGCGCACTGCTTTCTGATGGTAGAAATCAAGCTCCCGGCACCCGCCTTTTATGTTTCTTTCGTAAAGGGACACGCCTTTGAATTGCGAGAGGATGATTGATTTTACCTTATGGTAGTAAGCCATATCCGAATTGTTGAAGATGATTTTTCCTTGGTGGAAACTTCCTTCCGAAACAAGCGCGCCGAGCAGGAAAGCCAGGTCGGAATTCATTTTTCGCGGGACGCGCACGTCCCGATAATTCTTGTTCTTCGGGGCGAAACCGGCCAGCGAGAACGCATTTTTGGCGAAAAGAGAGTGGTTTCTCTGCAGGACGAGGGTGTCCCCATTGCGGATTTCAGCGAGCGTTTTCCATCTCAGCTTTGGCTTCCCCAAGACTCCGAGACTCCAGCAAAGAAGCGGATGGTTGTAAGAGCCCCGTATGCAATAACCTTGGGCCGTTCGGACCTTGATGATGTTATGCCGGCCTGAATTGAAGAATTTGCTCGCGTTATTCTCTTTGCCGTCAAGAGAGAGGACGCGTTCGTTTATTCTGGCCTCTTTTTCTTCAGACAATGAAGAAATGGGAACAAGTCCGTTTTTGGTAAGCAATAGCGAATCGCCAGTGATGCAATACCTCATGGCGGCCGCATTATCGCCGTCGACGGAGTTATGGACAAAAACGCCGGATGCAAGCGCAAAATTGTGCACCCCCTCTATCGTAAGGTCATAGACATCCTCGCGTTCCATCAGCGTTTCGACCTTCACCACTTTGTGGTTTTTGTTGAGCTCGTACAGGATGGCGTTGATATCTTCACCGAAGTATTTGTGCAGGCCGGTCTTCCAAGTCGTCGCGTGGCCATATGGATAGACGATGACCCGCGCTTTGTCGTAAGACGTTTCGCATATCGTTTCCCCATGGGCGGAAATCCATTTGCATACGTTCAGGAACTTGAGTTTTCCAGTGTGATTAGTAAGATGGTTTTTGTTTCCTTTGATTATGTTCTCATGCATGTTTTGCCGATATGCTGGGCTTGCCCATAATCTGCGGAGCGTCTTCGTGATTCTCGCGCCGTATTCCCTTCTTTTTTCAGGATGTTCCGAGACATAGGCTTTGTTCACTTCGCTAAGCATATGGCTCATTTTAACCTGATAAGCCTCGCTTTTCCAGTTCTTCAGGTTCCGCTCGCTCATGCGTTTGGCTTGGCGGCCTCTGTTTTCGGCAGTCCAGTATCGTTCCCTTCCCGCCTGAAGGCTGGCGCGGTAATGCGCATCGGTCCGGTGCTTCTCGGACGCGAGGTTGTAATGCAGTTGCCAATGCGCCTTCCAGTGCATGCGCATGATATTGGCCGGGCTGTTGTTCAGCTTGTTGAAATCGGAATGATGTCTGACCCGTCCAGCCGACTTCGGATAAACGCCGTTTTCGATGTTCCAGTCGTCTGCGAGATGGTGCGAATATTGCCACGTGTTCTCGTTCGGCTGGAAAAGCATCTCGTACCCCTTGAGATTCTTGTCATCAACTCCGTCCGAGAGTTTCGTGTAAAACGGCATAAGGGATTCGCCGGGCAGAAGATGCTCTGCTTCTCTGTACTCTCCGTTCTTGAGCATGAACCGATGGTTCGGCGTGCACCGTATCTGCGCACCATTGTCAAGGAAAACCTTCACCAACTCGGCGTTCTTTATGGTCAGCCGGGGCTGCTTTATCTGTGCAACCCTGATTTTTCCGTCGCTCCCGACGCAATACGCATAATTCTTCCGGCCTTGCGCCTCTTCGTTTACCAATTCTTCGAAGCTCAAATCCCGTCCGTCCGCAAGCCGGACCCTGGTGTCCTTGGTGAAGCAGCCGAAATTGCCCTGTCCATCCACGAGCGGGTAGCGTAAGGAGAAATCCTGGGCCATGCGCACCATGGTGTCGTAGATGGAGGAATCACCGTGGGGATGGTACTTGCCCAGCACTTCGCCGACCACGCGGGCGCATTTCTTGTAGGGGTTGGCGTGGGTGTTGGACAGCTCGTACATAGCGAAGAGCACGCGCCGGTGCACGGGCTTGAACCCGTCCCGCACGTCCGGCAGGGCGCGTCCGACGATGACCGACATGGCGTAATCCAGATAAGAGGTGTGCATCTCCTTTTCGATGAGGCGGGGCTGGATATGGGGCAACGAAGGCGGAGCCGCAGGAACGGGCGCGGGCCGGGCGTCCGGTATTTTTTGCGCTTCTTTTTTTTCGTCCGCCATGTAGCCCACTCCTCAAATGTCCAGGTTCTGCACTTCTTTCGCGTATTTCTCGATGTACTGCCTTCGCGGCTCCACCGCGTCGCCCATGAGCACCGTGAACATCTCGTCCGCCTTCATCGCGTCCTCGACCGTCACCTGGAGCATGGTGCGCGTGGCCGGGTCCATGGTGGTCTCCCACAGCTGCGAGGGGTTCATCTCGCCCAGGCCCTTGTAGCGCTGCGAATGGTAGTTCTTGGGGTTGCCCCAGGACGCGAGGATCTTCGCAAGCTCCGCGTCATTGAACGCATAAGCCTCCTTATTGCCCGCTTTCACCTTGTAGAGCGGCGGCTGGGCGATGTAGACGTGCCCGCGGTCCACCAGCTCGCGCATGTGCCGGTAGAAGAGCGTGAGCAAGAGGGTGCGGATGTGCGCGCCGTCCACGTCGGCATCGGTCATGATGATGATCTTGTGGTAGCGCAGGTGCGAGAGGTCGAAGTCGGAGTCGAAATTGGTGCCGAACGCCATGATGAGGTTGCGGATGGCCTCGCTCTCGAGCAGTTTGTGCAAAGGGGCCTTCTCGACGTTGAGGATCTTGCCGCGCAGGGGCAGGACGGCCTGCGTGCGCCGGTCGCGGCCCTGTTTGCAAGAATTATGGACGAACACGCCAGCAGCCAATGCAAAGTTATGGGTCTCCTCGATTTCGAGGTCATAGACGTCCATCAACTCGCTGACTGGTTCCACCCGTGCGACTTTGTGGTTAAAATGGGCAACGGCATCTGCCATTGCCTTGGCATCGCCGGAGAAGTAACGCTGGGCGAAGGTGGATAATTTTAAGAGCGTGTGATCGCGGGCCCGTATGCGCTTTAGCTCGTATTTCTCCAGATTTCCATCCTCTTCAAGCACCTTTTTCATGAACTGGATTGTGGTGCTAAAATAGGTCCGGGCATACGCTTCTTTGCGCTTGCGCCTGAATTCGGGAGTCCATTGCTGGCTGGTTTTGTCTTGCCTCCAAGCCCTTAACACCGTGTCCGACCATTGCTTCTTGGAAGCTTGGCTGCGCGACACTTTCTCTTCCGGATGGACTGCGTAATAGGCATGCGTCCGTTCAGATTGCTTCTGGCGGTTAGCGGCGCTGGCCCAATGCTCTTTTTGAGCCTTATTGAGAAGTTCCTGGTTTCGAAGCCGATAGCCCGCATCGGAATGGTAGAATTTGAGGAAATTCTGCGCCATTCGCTGCTTGTACTCTTCGTTTTCCCATTGCTTCTTGGCTCGGGCAGATAGTTTTTCACGCATTTGGGGGACCAGGTTAATCTTGCGCATGCGCTCGCGATAAGAAGGCTGGCGATGCGCCTGGCGGGCCTTCTCCTTGACTTCGGGCCGATGAAGGATTTTGTCAGCGCTCCGGCGGTGCAATTCAAGATGGTCGTCTGCAGGCAATCGGATGAGATTATCTGGATTGTTGTTGAGTCTGTTGAAATCCACATGGTGTTTATGGGCTTTTTGGAGAGGGGCGTATCTGCCAACTTTGAGGTTATACGCATCGGACAGGATATGGGTGAAAATCCACTTGTGCTTCCTCGGGTCCAGCACCATCTCATAGCCCTTAATGGTGATGCGCCCCCCAAGTTCAGAGTATTTCCGATAGAGGGGCATCAGACTCGTTTTTGGAGCGAGGCGGGCTGATTGGGCATAGGTTCCGTCTCGCAGCATGAACAAATGGTCTGGCGTGCAGACTATCTTTTTGCCATCATCCAGAATGACACGGACGACTTTTGAACCTGACTTTGTCATCCTCGGATTGCGGATAAGCGCGATTCCGATGGTGCCATCGGGCCGGATGGTGTAAGTATAGTTCTTTTTGCCTTGCCGGTCTTCTTCGATCAACTGTCTGAAACTGACCTGACGGCCATCGGCCAGCGCTACCTGCGTGTCACCCGAAAAGCAACCCCCGGCCGAATCGCCCTCCACGATGTACAGCTCGCATTTGGCCGGGTCCTCCTCGATGCAGTCGGCCAGCTTGCCGGGCAGCACCGAGGATTCGAGCGCCCCTTTTCGGCGGATGAGGTCCTTGGCCTTCTGGGCCGCCTCGCGGGCGGCCATGGCGTTCATGGATTTGAGCACGACGGCGCGCGCGTCGGCTGGGTGCTCCTCGAAATAGGTGCGCAAGCCCTCGTTGCAGAGCGATTCCATCAGGCCTTTTATCTCGGTGTTGCCCAATCTCGTCTTGGTCTGGCCCTCGAACTGGGGCGCCGGGACGCGCAAGGAGATGACCACCGAGAGGCCCTCGCGCAGGTCCTCTCCGGAGATCGAGCGGTCCTTGTCCTTGAGCAGCTTGTTGGATTTGGCATAATCGTTGACCGAACGGGTGAGCGCGGAGCGCAGGCCCATCACGTGCGTGCCGCCCTCGAGGGTGTGGATGGAATTGACGTAGGAGAAGAGGTTCTCGGAATAGCCGTCGTTGTACTGGAGAGCGATCTCGGCCTGGCTGTGGTCGAAATCCTTCTCGAAATAGATGACGGGGTGCAGGGCCGTCTTGTTCTTGTTGAGGTGGCTGACGAACTCGGTGATGCCGCCCGAGTAATGGAGCGTGTCCGACGCGCCCGTGCGCTCGTCGGAGAGGATGATGCGCACGCCCTTGTTGAGGTAGGCCAGCTCGCGCATGCGGTTGAGCAGGAGGTCGTACTGGTATTCGATCGTCTCGAAGATGTCCTTGTCGGGGTGGAAGCGCACGATCGTGCCGTGCTCGGCGCAGGGGCCGACCTCCACGACGGCGCTCGTGGGCTTGCCGCGCGCGTAGGTCTGCCTGTATTCCTTGCCGTTGCGCCTCGAGCGCACTTCCATGGAATCCGAGAGCGCGTTCACGCAGGACACGCCGACCCCGTGCAGGCCGCCGGACACCTTGTAGGACTTCTTGTCGAACTTGCCGCCCGCATGCAGGATGGTCATGACCACCTCGAGGGCGGATTTGCCGGTCTGCTCGTGCTTCTCGGCCGGGATGCCCCGCCCGTCGTCCGTGACCGACACGGAGCCGTCCTTGTGGATGGAGACCCGGATCTCCTTGCAGAAGCCCGCGAGCGCCTCGTCGATGGAATTGTCCACCACCTCGTAGACGCAGTGGTGCAGGCCCCGCGCGCCCACGTCGCCGATGTACATGGCCGGGCGCTTGCGCACCGCTTCGAGGCCTTCGAGCACCTGGATGTCCTTGGCCGAATAATCGGATGCGTCGCCGGAAGCCGGCGCGCCGGACGGAGCCGGAGCGGCTGTTTTTTGGTTAGCGGGAAGGCTGGAAACCATCAGAATTCATGCTCCGAAATGATCTGTTTTTCAGGGGTCGGAAAGGGCCGTTTGCGCGGCTGCGGGACGCTATTTTCACGACGTAAAATGCCTGTATTGCTTTGCGCAGTCAAAGGTTAAAAAGGCATCGTCCGAGGATGGCCGCCGGCGAGCGGGTTCGCCCTTTCCATCCTTCATCACGCGCCATCGAGGCTCCGAGGCGGGCATTTCGATATATTTATTAAATCCGGCTGACCATAAAAAACAACATCATCGGGAGCGGGATGCACGGGGACGGGATTTTTAAAGTCTATTCTCTATGAATGGTATCATCCCTTCTTAGAGGTGTTCATCTATGGGTATACGTCCTGCCAGAACCTGCCGAAGCCTTGAAAAAACGGCTTGGGCCCGCTATTCGAAGAAGAAGCCCCGCAAGTCCTACGTGAAAGCGATGCCCCATCTCTCCTTGCTGGTCTACCAGATGGGCGACGCCAAGAAGCCGTATGACACGCAGTACGACCTGAGGGCCGAGCACGACGTGCAGTTGCGCGACAACGCGCTCGAGTCCGCGCGCCAGGCCGGCAACAAGTACCTTGAGAAGCTCGCGCTCAACCAGTATTTCTTCACCGTGCGCGTCTATCCGCACAACGTCATCCGCGAGAACAAGATGATCGCGGGCGCGGGCGCCGACCGTCTCCAGAAGGGGATGCGCGCCTCGTTCGGCCGGGCCACCGACCGGGCCGCCCGTATCCGCGCCGGGCAGATCATTTTCACGATCAAGACCTCGGCCGCCAACGAAAAGCACGTGCTCGAGGCCGTGCGGCGCATCCGGGCCAAGCTGTCGGGCTCGTTCGAGCTGGTCAAGACGGCCCTCGTCGTGCCGGTCGTGGCCGAGGAAGGATAAGGGCGAGGGGATATGGAGGAGATCAGGAGCGACGTCGATAAGATCATGGATTTCCTCCGTTCCCTCCACGGGCAGGATGCCAGCTTTTCGACCATTGAACAGAACACCTCGCTTACGCATGCGCGAGTGCGCAAATGGATCCGTCTTCTTGAAGAAAAACGCCAGGTGCAGGTAAGATATCATTTCACATCCGAGCGGGTGCGCTGGATCGGAGCGGAGAAAAAAACGGACGAACCGGCCGGCTCCGCCGAATCCCGGATCCGGACGGAGGATGCTTCCTCCCCCTATGCGCCTCGCAATGAGCGCGCCCAGGCCCATATCGGCGCGCGCGTCGAGAGGAGTTATCCCGGGCCTTCTGTCCTGGATTCGGCCGATTATCCGCGCGCGATAGCGGACGAGGAAAAGACAGCACAACCTTCGTTCACGCCTCCAGGGCGCACCGCGCAGGAGACCGAGCACGTTGCGCAAGAGACCGGGCAAACGGCGCAAGAGGCTGAGCACGCTGCGCAGGAGGCAGAGCGCGGATCGGAGCCCGTCGAGGAGAGAGCGCAAGAAGAAAAGCCCGATTCCGTGCCGCCCTTGCATGAGGAGACGGCGGCATCGCAAAAAGAGGCGGCGCTGGAAAAAGAAACAACGCCCGGAGACGGTGTGACGCCGAAAAAAGAAGAGCGGGCTGTGTCAGACCGTCCGATTCCGGCCCTCGAGAACCTCCCGCCGCGCCTCTTTGACATCGGGCTTGCGCTGGGCAAGACCGGTCCGGGGCGCATCCGCGACGCCGGTTCGTCTTCGGCCAAAGACGCGTTGTCCACGTCGTCCGGCTCCGGGATGCCGACCACATTCGCCTTGCAGAGCGCCCCGCGCATGTTCCCAAAACCTCTTTTAATGCCAACCGTGCCCATCCCGCAGCCGGTCCGGATCGAATTCTCCGCAGACATCCCACTGCCTCTCGTGCAGAAAAACGATCCCCAGTTCTCCAAGATGAACCAGAAGCTAAAGAAGCAGATGGCGCTCATCGGGGCCCGGTCCCGGCGGATCGCCAAGCTCGAGGCCCAGAAGCGGCGCCTGCTGGCCGAAATCTACCAGCCCCTCGAGCACAAGCTTGACCAGGATGTGCAGCAGGTGTCCGGGAAGCTGCTGGATTTCGAGCAACGCATCCTGGATCTGCACGCCCGCTCGGCGCGCCTGCCGGACGAGATGGAAGACGTGTCCGCGCAGCAGACCGACATGGCCGAGATGTCCGCGCAATTGCAGCAGGTCTACGACGAGACCTCGCACGTGGTGTCCGAGGCGCTCGCTTCGCTGGGCGAATCCCGCGAAAGCATGTCGCGCCACGTCGAGCTCATCTCGGCGGGCGTGCAGGGCGAGGAGCGCTACCTGGCGGAGATGACCGGCACGGTGAACGCGCTCGGCGCCATGCAGGCCGAAGTCGAGGCGCGCCTCTCCGAGGCCCGGCAGGCCATCGAGGACGAACAGGCTCGCCTCCGCGAAGCGGACGGGAAGCTCGAAGCCCTCGTGGGAGTCAAGGCCTCGCTGGAGGCCGAGCTGCTCGCCTCTTCCAAGGAGATCCGCACCCAGAAACTTTCGCTCTCGGAGCTGGAGCGGCACATCTCGCGCCTGGACGACGTGCAGCGCTGGGTGGCTTCCAACCGGGAGGAATACGACCGCAAGATGCTCGCGCTCGCCGACTACATCAAGAACGCGCAAGGCGACTATTCGGCCCTCAAGGAATCGATCGACGCCTCGTTCGCCCGCCGCTACATCTCGGAGCTGCGCAACCTCTCGCTCTCCTACGAATTCGAGTATGCGCAGGCGCACTGCATGGAAGAGGACATCGACATGCGCCTCTCCCGCGCGAAAGAGCAGCTTTCGGCCCTGGTCCTCAAAGCCAGGTCCATCGCCGACTTGCAGGAAGTCCAGCTCGCGGAGATCAGCGGCCCGTCGGCCCAGCGCGCGAAGGAGGGCGTGATGCGGGGGGAGAAAGTGGAAAAGGCGTTCCTCAAGGACAAAGGGCGCGAGAGGATGCGCGAGCTGATCCTGCGCACCATCGAGGAGGCGCCGGAATTCGGGGATGCGGCAAAGGGAAAAGAGAAAAAGAACGGAGCGGAAGATCGGCCCCGGACGCCTTCATCTGATGCGCGCTCGAACGCTTCGTCCTCGCGCCGCTCGAAAAAGAAGAGTGCCAAAGGAAAGAAAAAACGTTAGGGAAAACAGTTTTTCAAGAAAGAACATCAGTTCTTGTTTTTACGAACTCGGGTTGCACTTGCCCATGATGGGTTTGACGCCCTTGAACGTGATGCCGCTGAAGTACCTCGACTTGTAGGTGATGGTCAGATTGCGCGAGAACGTGGTCGGCGGATTGCCCGAGATGTATTTGCAGGCCGTTCCCGGGCGCAGGTAGATGGTGTATTGGTCGCCGGGGCTGAGCTTGATGCCGTTGTTCGACGGGTTGATACTGGCCGAATCACCGCTGATCGCCGTGCCCAAAGAACCGCTCACCGAATGGGTCGAATAGACATTGAATGTCGATTCTCCATCCAGGGCCAGGCCGGTGATGTTCAGCGGCTTGCTGTCGTCATTCTCCAGCACCAGCCCGATCTCGCCCAGCGTGCCGGCACTCGCGCCCGGATACGTATATCCCTGCATGTCCATGATCTTGATGGGGAAAGCCTGCGCCGACCAGTAGGTCCTCGTCTCCTGCATGACCGCATCGCCCTGCGTCTGGCCGAAGAAGATGGAAAGGCCGATGGCGATGAGGGCGATCACCAGAATGACGCCCAGGATGACGAGGTATTCGACGCTGGTCTGCGCCTTTTTTTCCGACGATATCTGTGCCATGCTCTCATCATGAAGCCGAGATTATTAAATGAATGGGCCGGAGCCCGCGGATGATGCGGGGAACGAAAGCGTCGGCTCCGGGGCCGGTCCAATCCGTTCACGTGCATGCGAACGGCAGCGGCGCGAGGCTGGTCTGCGTGTAATTGACGTCCAGGTCGTTGGGCCGGTCGTAGGTGATCAGGAGCATGAGCTTGCCGCCCTGTCCGTTCGAGCCGCACAGCTCTTCGGGGCTCAGGTAGCCCTGGGTCACCAGCGAGACGGCCGCGCCCGGCCGGATCCGGGCGGAGCAGGCGCAGGGGGTCGAGGTGCAATCCGCCGAAGTGCAGCTGAGGGGGCCGAGGTCATCGGGCAGGGTGGAATCGTACTGGTAGAACGAGAGCGGCGTGTTGTTGAGCATGATGCCGGAGATGTTCAATTCCTCGTCGGCCAGCGAGCTGATCGCCAGGTAGAATCGGTGGTTCGAGGTCTCATAGAGGCTGTCGTCGATGATGAACGGCCGGGCCTGTTGGCTCCAATACAGGCGCAACTGGCTGTTCTGCAGCTCCTGCCCGCTGTCGACGAGGTAGCTGTACAGGCCGATGCCGATGAGGACGATGATGATTGACATGGCCAGAACGAGGATGTATTCGATGGTGGCCTGGCCGGAAAGACGCCCGGAACGCCGGGATCCGATGGGACGCATGCCTTATCCATCCCGGCGGATTTTAAAAAGATGAGCAAACGGGCGATTAAAGGGGGAAAATAAAACAAGCAAAAGAAAAAAGTGCGCGCCCCGGGGCGCGCTCGAGAGAACGGGTCGTTGTTTTTTCGATTTGTTTAACGTGCGCTGCGAGCCATTCTTTCCGTCTCATCTCTTTTCTTGACCGCGTACGAGTTCTGCACGTCGCCCTTGGCGGCCAGCTCGAGCTCGTTGGCCAGCGCCTCGGCGAGCGTGCGCCGGTTGCTGAACGCGCCCATGATGGCGGCCAGCGTGATGTTGCGCAATGCCATGTCGAGCCGGCGCGAGGCCGAGACGTCCACGGCGACCTGGTAGGACACGCCACCGAACGAGACGCGGGTGAAGTCCTCTCTGGGGGCGGAGTTCTGCACCGCGTCCACGAGCACCTGCACGGGGTTCTTCTTGGTCTTCTCGGCGATGATGTCGAAGGCCTGCTCGACCACGCGCATGACCTTGGTCTTCTGGCCCTGGAGCGAGCCGTTGGTGCGGATGACCTTGCCGGACGTCTTCATGCCGGTGCCGCCACGCATGAGCTTGTTCATCAGGCGCTCGACGATGTTGACCTTGCGCTTGCCGAACATGTGCTTGGCCTGCCGGCCGTGCGAGTGCGGGAACGCCACGGGGTCGAGATTGATGTACGCAATCAGGCTGGGGTCCGACACCACGACTTCCTCGAGCGCGTATTTTTCGAACAGTTTGTCTGCCATAATCATGCAACTCCGATCCTAACGTCTAACGTTTGGGTTTCTCCTTGCGCTTCTGCACGAGCATCTGCAAATCGACGCCGTTGACCTTGATGACCTTGTAACGGACACCGGGGATCGAGCCCATCTGCCCGCGCTGCGAGCCGCCCAGGCCGTCGATGGTGACCTCGTCGTGCTCGTCGATGTAGTTGATGGCCCCGCTGCGCGGCGCGAAGGCGGTGACCATCTTGCCGTTCTTGATGAGCTGGACCTTGACGCACTTGATGAGCCCGGAGTGGGGCTGCTTCTGCTCGAGTACCTTCTTCTCGATGACGATGCCCTTGGCCATGGGCGCGCCCTCGATGGGGTCGAACTTCTCCCTCAGGCGCAGCTTTTTTCGTTTCCACGGCTTCTTGAGCCAGCGCTGGCGCTTGCGTTTGCGCTCCAGTCCACGTCCTGCGAATTCTCCCTTACCCATCGAATATCACCGTTCTATGCACATTGTTCTTTTCTTTCCCTGAAGGCTTTCTTTTCTTGTGAAGAAAAGAAAGGCTTCTTTCCCATGGAAATATCACCATTCTATACAGATTGTTCATCTGACTTGTTTTTCTCATCATTCATTTGGTTCTCACTCTGTTCCGCATTTTTGGGCACGACGATCATTTCGTCACGAGCTTCAAATCGCTTGAGAACCTTCTTTGCAGAAGCGCGCGGTGCACCTTGATGCGCTCGCCACCCTTGCCGATGGCGGCCCCGCGGTCCTTCTCGTCGACCGTGACGTAAACCGTCTTGGTATTGCTTTTCTCGTGCATGTTTATATTCGTTATCGGGATGGGCGCGAAGAGGGCGCGCAGGAACTGCTCCATGTCCGGGTTGTCCTCGAACACGAGCACCTGCCGGTTGAACGCCTGGCGCACGCGCGTGATGTTGGCCCCCTTCGAGCCGATGGCCTTGCCCATGTCCTCGCGGGGCACGAGGAAGACCACGGCGCTCTCCAATATCACCATGTCGGAGGGAATGACGCCCGTGAGCTGCTCGAACGTGGCCATCGCCTTGAGATCATCGTTGTTGAGTTCGACCATTCCATAACCACTCAGAGCAGTTTGACGAGTTCCGGGTCCAGGGTGCGGGTGCCGAACGGCCCGGAGCCGGCGTTCGGGAGGCCGAACACGTGAAAGACCTGCAGTTCGGCCGATGATTCACGGATGGCCGGGGCGGCCGTGAGGCTTTCATAACGGATGATCAGGTGGCTCTCGACGGGCCGGCCCGATTCGTTCGTGAGGAAGAAAATGTATTCGGCGTACTCTCCGATGCCGGGGTTGGCCTGCGGCCAGGCGTTTTCTTGCCGGGCGGCCTCGAAATTCATGACGACCCGCACGTAGGGGACCGCTTTTCCCTCGACGAGGGATAGCCTGAGTTCGACATGGTCCGTGTGGCTGGCCATGGAAAACGACGCGGTTTTTGGCGAGACGTCCTTGTAATGGTCGAATATGTGGCTGGCTCCGACGATGCCGAACACCGCCTCTTTGCCGCCGCCCAAGACGATGCGCTGGCCCTTGAGGCACTCCATCTGGCCGGGAACGCGAACGGTCTTGGCTCCGGGAACCGGAATCAGGGAAATCACGCTTGCGTCCATCATTTCACCAGGTTCATGATCGGGGAGTTCCCCACGTCCATGATGACGAGCGCGGACACCGAGAACGGCTTGCCGCACACCGAGCCCAGTTCCATCGAGGTGCCCTCGAACGTGACGAGCGCGATGTTGGAGAGCGCGCAGTAGCGGAAGATATCCGAGGCTTCCGGGGCAGGCAGGTTCCGGGCGATGACGATGAGCTTTCCGTGCCCGAGCATGGCGTCTTTGAGTGCCGTGCGCAGGCCCAGCTTCACCTGGCCCGAGTCCAGGCACATGCGGATGGCCTTGCCCAGGTTCATGGATTCAGAAGATGAACTCTCGACTTTGCGTTTTGCCATATGACTCAACCTCTCGAGCCGGAAAACGGCGCCAGAGGCGCCCCGGTTCACTCAGTTTCGATAAGATATGGGCGCACGGGCCCTTTTATACCTTGCCACGGAACCGCAGGGGGAGGGAGCGCCCTCCCCCTTCAGTTTCACGCTCCTCCTGATTCCCCCTCCCCTTGTTTTACAATTTCATCTTGAGCCTCACCAGGCCCGTGCCGACGGGCACGGTCTGGCCGACGATGATGTTCTCGGTGACGCCGATGAGCTTGTCTTCCTCGGCCTTCGTGGCCGCGTTGACGAGGTGCTTGAGCGTCTCCTCGAAGGCCGCGCGCGCCAGCACCCCGGCCTTGCCGCCGGAGAGCCCGTGCCGTCCGACCGACTGGATGGCGCCTTCCATGGTCATGGCGTCCGCCAGGAGCATGCAGTGGCGCGCATCGACGTTGAGCCCCTGCATGTCCAGCACCTGCTTGATCTCGGAGGCGAGGGAGTTGCGAGCGGCCTCGACGCCGAGCACTTTCTCCACTTCCTTGACGTCGTTGGTGTAGCAGCGCTCGAAGTCCACGCCTTCGATCTTGGCGATGCCCGCCAGGTTGGAGCCGGCGGTGCGGATGAAGAAGCCGTTTTTCCCCTTGAGCACGATGGTGCGCGTGATGCGCTCGACGCCCTTGAGCGGGAGGGCCCGCAGCTTGGTGGAGAGGTGGCGCAGCTTCTTGAGCGACGCGCCCTTGGGCTTGACCGAGACCACGTTCTCGCGGCTCTCGACCTCGTCCTCCTTGCCGGCGAAGGCCTTGACCTGCTTGCGGACGGTTTCGATGTCGATCGCGTGCGCGTCCAGCTCGTCCTTGTCCACATGGATGAATATCTTCTTGACGGCGAAATCCTCGGCGATGTCCGCGACCTTGTCGAGCGTGACTGATTCGATCTCCTTGGCGATCGCCTGCGCCTTCTTCTCGTCGTTGGCGGCCGCCCCCTTGAAGTAGATGTCCATGAGGGGCTTCTTGGGCGCGCGCCGCGCGTCCACCAGCTCGATGAGGCGGGGCAGGCCCGTGGGCACCTGTTCGGCGACGCCGGCATAGTGGAAGGTGCGCATGGTCATCTGCGTACCAGGTTCCCCGATGGACTGGGCGGCGACGATGCCGACGGCTTCGCCGACCGGGACGCGGTTCTGTTCGCTGGCAATGGTCATGAGGTTCACCTTATAGCTCCATCTCGTCGCGCGGCTCGCTCGTGGCGGCCGGCACGTTGGATTTGGCCCCGGATTTCATGGGGTCGAGCGCGTCGCCCCCGTACAGGAACTGCACGACGGATCCGCGGCTGTCGCGCACCGAGAAATCAGGCGAGATCACCATGTCCTGCAGGGCGTTGATCAGCCGGCGCTGCATGTAGCCCGAGCGCGCCGTGCGGATGGCGGTGTTGACAAGCGATTCGCGCCCGCCCATCGAGTGCTGGAAGAATTCGGTGGCCAGCAGCCCTTTGCGGAACGAGCTGAACACGAAGCCCCTCGCCGCCCCGCCGCGGTCGCCGCGCGCGAAATGCGGCAGGTTGCGCCCGCGGTAGCCGCGGTTGGGCCGCTTGGAGCGGACGGCCTGCTGGCCGACCATCGAGGCCATCTGGATGGCGTTCAGCAGCGAGCCGCGCGCGCCGATCTTGGACATGATGATCGAGGTGTTGTCGGTGCCCATGTATTTCTCGACCAGCTCGCCGGACGCGTCGCGGGCCTTGGACGTGATGGACATGATGCGGTCCTCCAGCGTCTCCTTGAGGCTGCGGCCCGGCAGGCGCGCGAGCGTCTTGTTCTTGTACTGCGTGATCACCGATTCGATCTCGCGGCGCATGTTGTCCTGGAGGGTCTCGATCTTCTTGACCGCCTCCTCCGGGAGCGAATAATTGGCCAGGGACACGGAGAAGCCCTGGCGCGTGATGGTGGCGATCTCCATCTTGGAAGAGCGGTCGAGGAACTGGCGCGCGGCCTCGGTGCCGGCCAGATGGATGATGCGTTCGAGGATCTCGTCCAGCGCCCGGTTGTCCAGCGCCCCCGAGACGAGGATGCCGTTCTTGACCACGATGGAATTGTCGGGGTGGGGCGAACCGTCGGCGAGCTTGCGCGTGAATTTGCTCTGGATCGAGCACGTGAGCTCGGAGGGCAGCAGGGTGGAGAAGAGGAGCTTGCCCGACCAGCGGTCCTTGCGGTCGGCGGGGGGCAGGCGCGTCACCGAGGCGGCCGCGAGGATCTGGCAGGCGTCCTCCTTGTCGAAGTCGGTCTCCATGCGCGTGAGGAAGAAGGCGCCGGACACGTAGTCCTCCTGCGGCTTGATGAGCGACTTGCCATGGCGCGGGGAGATGATCTGGTCGTGCACCTTCATGAGCATCTCGGCCTCGACGCGAGCCTCCTCGGACTGGATGACGTGCAGGTTCATCTCGTCGCCGTCGAAATCGGCGTTGTAGGGCGGGCACACGAGCGGGTTGAGGCGCAGGGTCCGGCCCGGGAGCACGCGCACCTTGTGGCACATGATCGAGATGCGGTGCAGCGAGGGCTGGCGGTTGAAGAGCACGGGGTCGCCGTCCATGAGCTGGCGCTCGACGACGGAGCCGGGCGCGAGGGTGTCGAGGATCTCCTGCCTCGTCGTCTCGGTGATGCGCACGCGCTTGCCGTCCGGGCGGACGACGTATTCGGCCATCGGGTATTTCTCGGAGATGATGAACTGCTTGCAGTAGTCCATGTTCCACGTGGTGATCTTGATGGGGATGGTCATCTCTTCGGCGATGGCCATGGGCACGCCGACCTCGTCGATGGAGATCATCGGGTCGGGCGAGATCACGGTGCGGGCCGAGAAATTGACGCGCTTGCCCGAGAGGTTGTAGCGGAAGCGGCCCTCCTTGCCCTTGAGCCGCTGGCTCAGCGTCTTGAGCGGCCGGCCCGAGCGGTGGCGGGCGGCCGGGATGTTGGCCGTCTCGTTGTTGAAGTAGGTCGTGACGTGGTACTGCACCAGCTCCCAGAGGTCTTCGATGATGAGCTGGGGCGCGCCGGCATTGATGTTGGCCTCGAGCCGCTGGTTGATGCGCATGATGTCCACGAGCTTGTGCGTGAGGTCGTCCTCGGAGCGGTCGCCGGTCTCCAGGGTGATGGAGGGGCGGACCGACACGGGCGGGACGAGCAGGGCGGTGAGCACCATCCATTCGGGGCGCGAATACTTGGGGTCCAGGCCCAGCGCGGCGATGTCGCCGTCGGGGACGCCGGCGAGCCACTCGCGCACCTCGGTCGGGAGCATGATGTCCTTGCCCTTGTAGAACGTGGTGGGCTTGAGCAGTTTGATCTCCTCGAGCTTGTGCTTGCAGTGCGGGCAGGTCAGGCGCCGGGCGGACGATTTGACCGCCTTGGCTTCCGCGGCCGCCTCTTCCTCCTCGAGCGCGGTCAGGATGTGGTCGGCCTGGTTCTTGTCCTTGACCAGGATGCGTTTGCAGGCCGGGCAGGTGTTCTTGAGCACGAGCAGCATCACCCGCGAGAACTCGGGGTGGATGACCGGGCGCACCAGCTCGATGTGCGCGAAGTGGCCGGGGCAGGAGCGCAGCTTGCCGCCGCACGTCTTGCATTTGAGGCCGGGGTCGATGACGCCCATGCGCGGATCCACCAGACCTCCGTCGATGGGGTACGAGTCGTCGTTGTAGGTGTCCGGCACCGTGATCTTGACGGCGGAGATTTTCCTGATCATCTCCGGCGAGAAGATGGAGAAGCGGATCTTGTCGATCATTTTCGAGACAACCATAATGACAACCTCAAGCATTCATTTGCGGATTCATGCCCTGTCCTTTATCTCACGCCTTGTCCCTCATCATCAGCCTCGGGAAGATGCCGATGGCCTTGATCTCGTCGAGCAGCAGCTTGAACGCGTAGCTCATCTCCACGAGATGCAGTTCCGAGTTCGTGTCGCAGAGCGGGCAGTACTGCTGGTTCTTGACATGGTCCTTGACGGCGATGGAGCCGCATTTTGAGCACACCAGCTCGTGCGTGAGGTCGGATTCCTCGAGCAGCCGCTCGCGGATCAGCATGGACGCGCCGTAGCCGATGAGGCAGTCGCGTTCCATCTCGCCGAACCGTAAGCCCCCCTCGCGGGCGCGTCCCTCGGTGGGCTGGTGCGTGAGCAGCTGGACCGGTCCGCGCGAGCGCACGTGCATCTTGTTGGACACGAGGTGGTGGAGCTTCTGGTAGTAGATCACGCCGATGTAGATCTTGGCCTTGATCTGCTGTCCGCTCTTGCCGTCGTACAGGACTTCCTCTCCGTATTCGTCGAATCCGAGCGCTTTCATCTGGGAGCGGAACTTGCCCTCCTTGTCGCCCAAGAAGGCGGTCGCGTCGCCGAACTCCCCGGAGAAGCACGCGGCCTTGCCGCCCAGCATCTCCAGCAGGTGGCCGGCCGTCATGCGCGAGGGGATGGCGTGCGGGTTGATGATGAGGTCTGGCACGATGCCGTCCCGGGTGAAGGGCATGTCCTCCTGCGAGAGGCGCAGGCCGATGACTCCCTTCTGGCCGTGCCGGCTGGCGAACTTGTCGCCCTGCTCGGGGATCTTGTTCGAGCGCACGCGCACCTTCACCAGCCGGTTGCCGGCGAGCGAATCGGTCACGCACACGGAGTCCACGAGGCCTTCCTCGCCGGACTTGATGGCCAGCGAGTTCTCGCGCTTCTTCTCCTCCACCATGCCGAACACGGAAATCTCCTCGAGGAACCGGGGCGGGGAGGTCTTGCCCACGAGCACGTCCTTGGAATGCATCTCGGATTCGGGCAGGACGATCCCGTCGTCGGAGAGGAAGCGGTAGGCTTTCTCCTCGCGGTAGCCCTGGCAGGTGACGGCCGGGATCTCCAGCTTGTCGCGCTGGCCGCCGGGGTAGCGGCGCTCCTCGGTCTCGTGCGACTTGTAGAACACGGTGCGCCCCAGTCCGCGGTCGATGGCCGAGCGGTTCATGACCAGGGCATCGGACGAGTTGTAGCCGAGCATCGAGGTGACGGCCACCACGAAATTCTGGCCGGCCGCGTGCTCCTGGAACTTGAGGATCTTGTACGGGCGAGTCTGCACCAGCGGCTGCTGGGGGTAGTACATCAGATGCGCGCGGCTGTCGGTGCGTTGGTTGAAGTTGAGGGTGTACGTGCCCAAGCTTTGCTTGGCCATGGCGCAGGCCATGGTGATACGGGGCGACGAGTTGTACTCGACGTACGGGAGCACCGACACCGTCACGCCCGTGATGGTCACGGGGTCGATCTCCAGGTGGGTGGTCTTCTCCGTGATGTCCTCTTTATGCAGAGCGATCAGGGCCCCTTCCTCCTCTTCGGCATCCAGGTATTCGATGACGCCCAAGGAGACGAGCTTGCCCCAGCTCATCTGGCCGGCTTTGAGCTGCTCGATCATCTCGTCGGTCAGCAGGCTCTGTCCGTTCTCGACGACGAGGTACGGGCGGCGGGCGCGGCCGGAATCGGAATTGATGACCAGATCATGGCTCTTTCGGTTGAAATGGAAGTTCACGCCCAGCGGCAGCTGCCCGGCGCGCCGCTGCGCGCGCAGGTGCCTGAAAGCCTGTTCGCCGTCCTGCACCCAGCCCATGAGCCGCCCGTTCAGGAGCACCGATATCTTCTTGCCCTCCTCGTTTTTCGGGACGGGCGGCCTGCGTTTTCTCTTCAATGCCATAAGGATATCCCCTTGCAATCATCGTTCATCGTTTTCCGGTAATCGTCATTCATCGTTCTTCGCGGAAATACGCTCCCGCGCATTCATGGATTTTTAGGGCTGGACCGGCTTCATGCCCATCTTGAGCAGCGCCTGCTCCACGTCGCCCTCGTTCTCGCCGGTCGAGATCTCGTTGAAGAGCGACATGTTCTTGACCAGCGCGCACGACGGCCCTTCGGGCGATTCGTTCGGGCAGAGCTTGCCCCAGTGCGTGCCGTGCAGGTCGCGCGCCTTGAAGTGGGGGTGCTTGCGCGAGAGGGGCGAGATGATGCGCCTCAAATGCGACATGGACGAGAGGAACGAGGTGCGGTCCAGGAGCTGCGAGATGCCCGTCTGGCCGGCGATCCAGTTGCCCGTGGCCATGGAATAGCGGATGCGGTCGGAGAGCGCGTCGGGGCGCACGAGCGTCTGCACGGCGAGGCGCCGGCCGCGCGCGTCGGCGCGCCCGGCCTGGTACGAGATGTCCTTGACCAGGAACTGGAAGGCGTAGCGGAAGAGCTCGTCCATCAGGTCGCCGGCGAGCTTGATGCGCTTGTTGGCGTAGTGGTCCTTGTCGTCGGGCGGAAGGCGCTTGTTGGCCACGAGGATCGCCCGCTCGGCCATCTTGGCCAGGTACCGGGACTTGGCGACGCGGTCGGCCGGCTCGGTGCCGATGTGCGGCAAGAGATAGGTGTCCAGCAGCACTTCGGCGCGCTTGATCCGGTATTCCTCGCTCTGGCCGGGCGCAGCCTTCTTGCCGACGTAATCCAGCGCGTCCTCCTTCTTCTTGGTGAGGTCCTCTTCCATGTTGAGCAGAAGATCGTTGAGGATCTGGGGATCGTCCGAGAACGCCTTCTTGATCTCTTCGTTGGATTCGAGGCCCAGCGCGCGCATGACGGCGATGAGCGAGAGGTCCTTGGGCGCGGCCGGGAAGACGCAGTGCAATACGCCCTCCTGCGTGCGCTCGACGATGGAGCGGGCGCGGAAGGAGTAGCGGGTGGAGAACACCTTCGCGATGACCAGCTTCTTGTACTTCTCGAACGTGCAGATGATGCGGTTGGGCGCGAGGTCCTCGATCGAGGTCAGGACGCGCTCGCTTCCGTTGATGATGAAGTAGCCGCCCGGGTCGGCCGGGTCCTCGCCCGCGGCGATGAGCTCCTCCTCGGTCATGTTGTCGAGGTGGCAGAGCTTGGACTTGGCCATGACGGGCATCTCGCCGACGTACACTTCGGAGAACATCTTCTTCTCCACGCCGTTGTAGATGGGGATGATTTCAAGGAAAATGGGGGAGGCGTAGGTGAGGTTCCTCGCGCGCGCTTCGGAGGGCAGGATGGTGCGCTGCGAGCCGTCGGCCTCGATGACCTTGGGCTTGTCCAGGCGCACGCGCCCCAAGTGCAGCTCGAAACCCTCGATGGAGGGCTTGATGACGCCGATGCGGTCGATCATCTGCTGCATGCCGAAATCCACGAACTTGTTGTAGGAATCCAGATGCTGCTTGACGAGGCTGTTTTCGCGGAAATATGCGGGGAGAAGCTCTTTGGTCATGAAACACACCTGCCGATGGCCCCCATGCCGCGAATCCGGCAACATGTCGTGTAGGGGCTCTGATGGATGGACTGCGCGCACTAATTCTCGACGACACGACGGTAATACTCATAGTCGCCGCTAAGGTCTTTGCGTTTGATGCGGACCAGGTCGCCTGCCGTCGCTTCCAGCCCGACCAACGCGGGGTCGGCCCGTTTTATCTTCGGAAGCTGGGCTTCGCTGATGTTGAATTTTTCGAGGACCTTCTTCTTTTCCTCGTCGGATATGATGACGTGTTCTGGGCGCAGGTAATGGGGTAGATTTTCCGCTTTCTTTGTCAAAGAAACACCGCTAATCCTTAAGGTAGTACTTGTGCAAGGCTAGGATTAAGGAGATGAATGTTTAAAAAGGTTCCGAGAAGCGGTCCCAGCTTGGCAAATATGGCTGAGCCCGAACGAAATGCGGCTGAACCGAATAAAAAAATGACGGGCAGGCGCCCGGGCGCCTGTTCCAGTCGTTTCCTTTCGCTTTCACGTTCCGGTCTTTTCCGTTCGCTTTTTTCTTATCTGCTGATATACCCTTTGTTCCTCAGCCAGTCCACCTGGATGTGGTTGTAGCGCCAGATGACGTCCCCGTGCTTCTCCCCGTCGATCGACCACGGCTTGATGATCACCACGTCGTTGTGGCGCACCCAGATGTTGCGCCGGATCTTGCCGGGGATGCGGCCGATGCGCTCCTTGCCGTCCTTGCACTGGACCTGGAGGCGGCCGCCGCCCAGGGTGGCCATCACGACGCCCAGCACCTCGCCTTCCTCGGGCAGGCGCACGCGTATGGGCGCGTCGCCGGGCGCCGCCGGACGGTACGCGGGCCGATGCCCGCCGCGATTGCCTCGATAACCCGCCATCCAAAATCACTTCTCGCAAAACCGGAGTGGGTTCGCGCCCGGGCCGGTTTTTGGTTTTGTTTTTTTTTGTTTTGTTTAATTGTCTGCCCTAACGGGCCGGCGCGCGGGCGCCGCAGGCCTCGCACACCAGCGTGCGCACGCCGCCGGTGTCCACCAGCTTGGTGTCCGGGCGCTTGCATTCCTTGCAGATGACGAACGCCGTGATGAAATTGCCGAGCTTCTCGTTGATCTGCCGCTCGTATTTTTTGCCGTGGAGCACGAGCTTGCCGCCGTCCAGGGTGGCCGGCACCGCCAGTTCCCGGCCCAGGTACTTGGAGAGGAGCACGGGCTCGCGCCTCAGCTTCTGGCAGATCGCGTCGAAATTGCGGATCATGGTCTTGTTTCCCTGCATCAGGATCTCGGGCACCGGCGGCTCGAACCGCTCGTTCACGAGCGTCTTCTCGGGCAGGGCGGCACGCGCGCGCTTGAGCAGGTCTTCATAGGATTCCAAATCATCCCTCGTGGAAAATCAAATGGATTATGGTCGATGGATGTTCTTCGAAGCCGTAATATTAAAAACCATCGGCATGCGGGCAGGAAACAGGCGAATCGACAAACGGACGAACCGGGCGATTTGTCCGGCGAACCTGTTTGGGAGGTTATCCGTTTTTCGGGCCGCATCCCCTGTATTCGTTCGTTCCCCCTTCCCTATCCGCCCAGGATGATCTTGTCGCCCACGCGGTCGATGTCCATGAGCGAGACCACGAATTTCTGCCCGAGCGGGGACTTGAGCGCGAGCGCGCCGGCCTTGGCGTCCACGCCGAGCACCTTGCCCAGGTAGTTGCCGGACGGGCCCAGAACCTCCTTGTTCTCCAGCTTCAGGCCGATGATGACGCCGTATTTGATGCGCTTGAGCAGGCCGATCGAGACGAAGCCCATCAGCACCGACGCGATGATGATCTCCACGAAGTCGCCGAACGAGACGTATGGCGAGCTGTCGTTGATCACCCACGACGCGCCGGCCCAGAACACGAGCCAGAAGAGCACCACGAACACGGCATACATCCCGTATCGGATGACCTCGACCTTGCGCTTGTCCAGCACGAGGTCGATCACCCGGCCGGTAAAGAGCATGAGCAGGGCGGGCGGCAGGAGCAGGAGCGTGCTGCGGATGGCGGAAGCGACGAGCTTGGCCGGCGTGCTGACGAACACCGACGGGCTCATGAGGCTCTGGTAACCGGACCAGAACGCGATGCAGATGAGCAGCACGGCCGAGAAATAGATCACCAGCGACACGCGCTCGACGCTCAACTCGAACGCGGAGACGCTCTTGGCCAGCGCCTCCTCGATGCCGAACGCTTTCATGAACAGGTAGAGCGAGATGATGGCGATGGGGACTGGCCAGCCCCAGTTCATGAGCGAGGAGAGCACGAACAGCACGCCCAGCATCGCCGGGATGCCGAAGAACCTGCGCGCGTAATACGGCTCCTTGAGCTTGTCGAGGATGACGAAATAGGTCTTCTCCAGCTCCTTGGCCTGTTTCATGGTCAGCACTTCGACCGAGTCGATCTTCAGGCGCGACTGGATGATGGGGATGGTGGTCTCGTCCGACGCGCCGTCCGAGACGAAGATGCAGGATTCGCAGGGGAACTGGGCGATGATCTGGTCGAGCTGGCCGGAGATGGCGTCGTCGGCCGCATAACCGAGCTTGGGCGAGCCGGTGAGCGTGGCCACCTGCATGTTGTGCTCCTTGGAGAGCTGGTCGTAGATGGAAATGGCCTTGAATATGGCGTTGGTGTCCGGTTCGGCCGGGTCGGCGACGGCGAGCTTCATGGCGGCGGCCAGGTTGGCCTCCCGTCCGATGACGGGGCCCGAGATGCCGGCCTTCTCGTAGAGGTCGTTGTCCCGGTCCACGCAGATGACGAGCTTGGATTTGCGCAGCATGCTACAGACATCTGCAATAGGTATTTAAATATTCAACGTGTCGTTCTGTAATATCGCTTTAATCGCTTTAACGGCACCAACCGCTTGTTTTAGATGATTTCA
Source organism: Microcaldota archaeon (assembly GCA_043806415.1). Taxonomy (GTDB): domain Archaea; phylum Micrarchaeota; class Micrarchaeia; order Anstonellales; family Anstonellaceae; genus CAIXYX01. The sequence goes on from JAZDHB010000030.1 coordinate 25,509, forward strand.
TGGACGAATCGACAACTTCAAACGCCTCCGAACCCGTTTTCCCAGGGCAGGAGCTGGGCATGGAGGAGGAATACGCGGCCGGTCCCGGCACGTACATGGAGAACGGCATCATCCGCGCCTCCGTCGAGGGCACGGTGGAGCGCCAGGAGCGGACGATCTCCATCCGACCGTCCGCGCGACTCTCGACGCTGGAGCCCGGCACCACCCTGATCGGATGCATCGACAACATCTCCGAGCCGGTCGCACTCGTGGTGGTGGATGCCGCCCCCGACGCCAAGAACCGCTTCGTCAAGTCTTCTGATTACTGCATCCTGCATGCCAGCTACGTCAAGCGCGGCTACGTCAAGAACCTGCGCGACGAATACCGCATCGGCGACATCATCCGCGCGCGCGTCATCATGAAGAAGAACGGCGAGACCCACATCTCGACCGAGGATGCGGACTGCGGGTGCGTCAAGGCGTTCTGCTCCGCCTGCCGCACGCCGCTGGACAAGAAGGCGTCGGGCCTCGAATGCCCCGCTTGCGGCCGGCGCGAGAACCGCCGGCTGGCCGAGGACTACCGGAAAATGGATCCGCGCGCCCGCATCGTTGCCGGCATAGGACGACCGGACGGACCGGAACACAATCTTGAGGTGTGAAAATGAAACTCAATGTCAAAACCATCGAGGCCAATTACCTGGAAATCGAATTCGAGGGTGAGGATTACGCCATCCCCAACGCCTTGCGCGAGATTCTCATCTCCAACAAGGACGTCGAATTCGTGGCCTGCAAGGTGGATCACCCGCAGGTCGGCCAGCCCATCCTCATCCTGCGCACCAAATCCAAGAACCCACTGGACCTGCTTTCCGCCGCCGTGGACGAACTGAAGGAACAGGCGAGCGAACTCAAGGACGCGCTCAAGACCAGCAAGAAAGCCAAGGGAAAATAAGAAAGGGAACCGGACAAGAGAAAGAAGGACGGGAACAAGGCCGAAGAATAAGACAGGAAAAAACGAGAATCGGACGGGGGAAATAAGACGCCGGAAGGATAAGATGCGGCGAACCCGCAAGAAAAAGACAAGCTGGAATGCGAAACGGGGGCCGTCCCGCCCTCTGGAACCAGGTGTTTGATTGGGTTGGCAGGACTGGCTGAAAAAAGAAACCGCCGCCGGACGCGCCTCGCTCCATTCCTCGCAGGATTTCAGGAAAAAGAGGGAAACCGGGGACCGCAAGGCCTCCACTCGGCCGGAACCTTCCCTGCCTCCGCTCACCACGCCGATCGCCCTCCCTCTGCTGGGACCGGTGCGCGCCTATTATCTTCTTCTCGCGCTCGCCTTCATCCTCTACGTGCCCTTGCACAATTCGTCGATCGGCATCTTGGTCGGCCTGCTGGGCGGAGCCACGCTCGTCTTCTCCGTCCTATGGGAATTCTACCTGTCGATGAACGGAAAGTTGGACGAGTGGAAGGAGACGCTCGCCGGCTTGCTGGTCGGCATCCTGGCCTGGTTTATCCTCGGCCAAGCGAACGCGCCGGATTCCGTGCGCCTGATCGTCCCGTGCCTAGCCGTCCTCCTCTTCGTCATCCTTCTGGAGAAGCGGATGGGCAGGAAAAGCGAGGGCATGCTCAACGAGATGCGCGAGATGGTTTATGCCATCCTGCTGGCCGTCCTGGTCTGGTACGGCGCGGGCTGGCTGCTGGCCACGCCGACCCCCATCAACGCCATCGTCTCCTGCTCCATGCTGCCCTCGCACGAGCGGGGCGACATGGTCCTTTTGCAGGGCGGGCCGGTGCGTACCGCCCTCGGGGAATACGGCGGGCCGGCATCGGACATCAACGCCAGCGCGATCGTTCGGGCGGCGGACGGGCCCGGCTTTGCAGTCATGGGTTCGGTCCTGAATTACTGTTTCCCACTGGACGGAAGCAGACCGGAATGCAATGCGTTCATGCAAGACCCGCGCTCGTTCGTGGAAGCGCACGGGCCGCTCGAGATCACGTACGACTACTGCGACAAGCGCTATTTCGACGCAAGGAAGCCGGACCTTGAGACCATCTGCGCCAGCGGCGCGCGCATCAACGGGGAGGCGTTCGGTTTTGATCCGGGTCATGAGCTTATCGTGTATTCGCCCAAGCCCTCCGACCTGTACGCGCAGGTCGGCGACATCGTGCACCGCGCCGCCTTCGCCCTGGACACCACCACGGGAACGGCGTATTTCACGAAGGGGGACAACAACCAGCTCTACGATTTCCAGGCTTATGACAAAGCCAGCGGCGAGGGCAACTCGCCCGTCTTGACGCAGCAGATCAAGGGGCGCGTGATCGTGCGCATCCCGTACATCGGGAACCTCAAGCTGTTCATCTCGCCGCAGGTCGTGATCAACCCCGCCGCGATGGCCGGATGCGACGGTTATCTCATGCCGAGGCTCGCGGAGTAAGAGGAGAATCGGGATAAAAGAAAAGAGGGAAACCGAAAAAAAGGGGGCGCCCGGACGCGCCCCGGATCTCGCGGGACCGTTTTTTGAAGGGTATTGATCTATTTCGATCCGTATCGATCTTTTTCAATCGGTGTCGATCCTGGGCGCGAGGTAATAGGTCAGCTTCGCGTGCTCGACCTCGAATTCCACCTTGATGGGTGCGTTGGTCTTGAGGTTCAGGGAGATCGGCGAGGTGTCGGGGCACGCCTTGGCGATGTCCTCGAGGTATTGGAGCGGGAAGGTCGCTTTCGCCGGCGCATTGACGACCATCTCGATGAGCTCCTCTGAACTCTTCTCCTGTTCGACCACCAGGTCGGACGAATCGCCATGCCCTTCCATCTTGAAGCCTTCGTCGCCGGCCCCGAAGATCACATGCGTGGAGATCAGGGAGGCGTCGCGCAGATGGTCCTTGATCACTCCGCCCAGCATCTTGACCACCACGTCCGGGACGACGTTGGGCTCGCGGCTGATGCCCGCCGGCATGTCCAAGATGGGCATCTTGAACGAGCGCCGGTGCTTGCCGGCGATGAACTTGATCGCCACCTTGTTCTCATCCTGCGAGATCTCGAGCTTCTCGTCGCTGCGCGAGTGCGAGAGGTATTTGGAGAGGTTGTCCAGGTTGAGGCCGACGCGCACCGGATTGGGGGCGTCGTATTCCACGAAGGCGGACTTGGGCATGGAGAAGCACACCATGGCGATCTGCGAGGGATCCATGGCTTTCAGCGTGATTCCCTCCGGGGCGATCTCGAGCGTGCCTTCGTCGATGAGGTTGACGATGGCATCGATGGCGGACTTGAATTTCTTCGCATCCTCGACCACAAAACGGAACATGAACACACCTCGTAGATCGCAAGGGAGCCGGCGACTCCCGGTGCAAGAGACCCAAAACGACTGTTGCTGCACAAGCTATGGAGACGAGATTTTTAATGCTTGGGGGTTCCGACCGATTGGAACCATCCGGCCGGATGGGAGCTTGCGTCCGGTTTGGCATACACTTCATCATTGGCATTCGGGCCGCCCATCGCGCCGCCCGGGCAGACTGCATAATTGGCTGTTGAGCTGTAGAGCGGATCAGGCGGTGAACCATCCATAGGCGGGCAGCAAACTTCCGAGCCGGGTGCCACGGCGGGCGCCTGGCAGCTTCCGCCCGAGCATACGGTGCCCGCCCCGCACGTTGTCGAAGCGGTCCACACCCCGTTGGTGCAAACAGCAGTGGTGGAAGAATCCAGGCAGCCCGCATCTCCGTTGGTGCAGGGAAGGGGAAGAGAACCCGTTGATGGGGTGGTGGCGCTGCACACCTGCTGGTAATTGTCATTCTGGCACACCACCTGGCTGGGCTTGCATAGCCCATCCAGGCAGACATCCGGCGTGCAGCAGAGGTGGGTTGCATCACAGGCGCCGTTCTCCGGGATGCAGTCCTGGCAGGTGCAGGTGGTTG
>JAZDHB010000031.1:0-2133 GCA_043806415.1 Microcaldota archaeon
CTCCTTTTATGTCAACTGAATTATTTAAGGGCGTCCCACCCTCCGCGTTTGGGTCTCAGTCAAATCAGGTCAACACTTCCTTCCTGACGGCCCGTTTTTAGTATTTCTCCTCAGAAGGCAATACGTCAAAGCGAAATGAGCGATTTGGAACGTGGATAATTTTTCCCTTTAACTTTCCGCATGACTTGCCGTTAAAAGGGAGGAAGAACTGCTTTTTCGACGGTTAGGACAAGTACAGCCTTTCGAAGATCGCCAAGCACTACATCGCCGGCCTTCAAATATTAAATAAAGAGCAATCTTATCATTCCTGCGTGCAGATGATCCTCCTTCCCGGCTTTACGCAGAAAGACCAGAATGCCACCTGCCGAAAATCGCTCGCGCTATAGTTCCGGCGGATGCTGGCTATGCCATGAGGTCGCATGTTCGTACGCTGCAGCGACACGAAGCACCGTGGAATCTTCGAAATACCGCCCAACGAACTGTACGCCCAAAGGCAACCCGGCCTTTGACAGGCCGGCCATCATCGTCACCGCGGGATGACCAGTCACGTTGAACGGCGTGCGCGCCTGGCGCGGAAGCGTGCGGGCGATGGCTTCGGCATCATCAATGCGGCAGGTAGTATTCATGCTGTTGGCCGTGAGCAGGATATCAACATCACGGAAGGCATCCTGTACGGCTGCAATTAAGCGCGCTCGCTGCCTTTGCGCTTGCACATAATCTTCAGCGCTGAGGAAGGCACCAGTCAGCAGGCGACGTCGCGCCGTTTCTCCATAATCTCCGGGCCGGGTCCGGAGATTGTGCGCGTGCACTGCCCAAGCTTCGGACTGCAGGATCACGCGGTTAACGGTGAAGAATACATTTAAGTTCGGCAGTGTGATGGGCCGGACAGACGCACCCTCAGCGGTCAGCACTCGCGCTACCTCATCTAGCGCCGTGGCGACTTCCAGCTCCGCCGGCATATCGATCTCATGGAAATGTCGGACGAAGCCAATCCGCAGATTTCGAACGCCGCCCCCAAGGTCAGCACTATAGGATCCTATCGGACCGGTTACGCTTCCCGGATCAGCCGGGTCCTGACTGGCACTTGCATCGAGTAGAACAGCCACGTCCGCCACGGTGCGTGCCATTGGACCGACATAGTCCAACGTGAACGCGAGCGGAAAAACCCCACGTCGAGAGACAAGCCCGTAGGTTGGTTTCAACCCCACCACTCCGCAAGCGCTAGCGGGATTCCTCACCGATCCGCCGGTGTCGGTTCCGAGCGCCAGAGGAAAGAAGCCAATCGCCAAGCCTGCGCCGCTGCCGGAGGAGGATCCACCGGGGTGGTAATCGCGGTTCCACGGGTTTCGTGCCGGAGGACAAGGAAGGTCGAAGCTTGCTGCCCCAGTCGCAAACTCATGCATAGAGAGCTTTCCAAGGATGATCGCGCCTTCGTCACGCAGCCGTTTTACTACTGTGGCATCTTTGCTTGGTTTGTTTTCGAGCAGGATCTTTGAATGGCATGTCATCGGGAGACCGGCCACATCGATGTTGTCCTTGATGCCCATGGGGATGCCATGCAGCGGTCCACGTCCGCGCCCTGCAGCTAACTCACGTTCGGCGGCCCGTGCCGCGCTCATTGCACCCTCGGCATCAAGATGAATAAAAACATTAATTTTCGGTTCGAGAGCCGCGATACGGGCAAGGAGTGTCTCGAGTAGCTCGACCGGTGAACTCTGGCGGCTGGCGAATTTTCTCGATAGAACCGTGGCACTATCCCAGTATAGAGGAGTCATGTCTTTCTCACCTGCATCGGGGGCCAAGGCTCATCGGAGGGCGAGAATGAATCATGCAATGCGCGGCGGTGTTTTTCTGCCTCGCGTGCAGCAGCAACAACTTCCCCGCGGAATTCAGTGACAGCGAGGCCGAGGCCAATCTCTTGGGCCAGTTCAATCAATAACTGTTCGTCCACGTTCCCTCCTCAAACCTGAGATGACTTGATGCAATTCAAGGCCCACCTGCCAGTAATTCAGAACGGCCGCGTCGCTCGCGCAATAGAAAACGCGAGGTGGTGGGATGGAAATTAGCTTACGGGTGGTTCTAAAAATCCAAAAGGCTGAAATTGCTGATGCTTTACTCCACAACTTAGCAGCG
>JAZDHB010000032.1:0-12441 GCA_043806415.1 Microcaldota archaeon
GTTGGCGGCCACCTCCAGCGAGACCTCGTAGGCCACGTCGGATTCGAGCAGCGAAAGTTCCAGATCGTCGATGAGGTCGCGCACGTCCTCCTCGGTGATGGTGATGGAGCCGGAGAAGAGGGTGGCGAGGTTCTTGCCCAGGCCCAATTTGATTTTCATCTCCCGCTCCTGCTCAAAGAGCGCCTTCTTTCCCAGGCGCTCCAGGTCCTTGGGCTCGAGCGGGGCGGCCGGCGGAACCGGGGTCGGCTCGCGGAGATTTTCGTGGGCGGACTGGGCGGGCGCTTTTTGGCCGGACGGGATTTTCGGGGCCGCCTCTTGCGGTCCGGGTGCAAGCACCGGGGGCGCCTCCTTCTTTTCCTCTTTTGGTTTTTGGAAGGGCCAGATGGAGGAGAGGAAATCTTTTTTCGGCTCGCTCGCCGCAGAAACGGAGGGTTTCTGGGAAGGAACCGGCTCGGGCGCCGCAGAAACGGGAAGTTTTTTGGGAGGAGACGACCCGATGGTTTTTGGGGGGGGTGGGGCGGGGGCGGGTGGTTCTTTTGCGATGACAACCGGGGAATCTGCCTTCGCGGGAGCAGGTTCTTTCTTTTCCCCGATAAACGGTTGCGGTTTTTTCCCGACTTCCTTTTGGAGCGTGGTTCCTTTCTTTTCCTCGATAAGCGACTGCAACTCGTTCTCGACTTTTTTCTCGGGCGTTCGAGCGGGCCGTGCCTGGGCGGCGGGCTCGCTCTTCCCCAGAATGGGCGCCTTTTCCTCGGCAGGTTTTGGCCGGGCGATCGATTCTTCAAAAACAGGCCGCGGCTTTTCTTCGTCTGCGGGCTTGGGCTGGGGGACCGGGGTTTCGGGCGGCAGGGCCGCCCTTTCCTTCTTCTCCTCCCGCCCGATGAGACGGTCGACGAAGCCGGATAATTTAGCCTTCAGTTGGCCGAACATCTTCGATCCTCGATGCCAGCGCGCTGGCCGTGTTGTTGATGTCCTCCAGCTGCTTGTTGAGGGCGACCATGTTGCGCTGGGCGGTCTCGAACGACTGGTTGATGGTGGCCAGGCGCTTGCGCAAGAGGGCCTCGGCCTCGGCGGGCTTCTTGGAGACGATCAGGCCGGCGCCGATGGAGACGAACACCTGCGAGGAGTCCACTTTCTGGCAGGCGAGATAGACGCCCGAGCCGATGGGAAGGCGGCTGTCGTCCTTGACTTTGGAGAGGTTCTCCAGCGTCTCGATGGTGGTGTTGAGGTCGGCGATGCTCTGCTGCATGGCCTCGAGCTGGCCCTGCAGGGACTGGCCCTGCTGCTGCAGGATCTGCGCCTGCACGGACAGGCGATTGAGCTCTTCCTCGTCCGACGTCATGCGCTCAACTCCGACACCGTCTCGATCTTGATCTGGGTGCGCAGGAGCTTGTGATCCGCGCCCAGCTTGTTGTAGCACAGCTCCGTGGCGCGGGAGGGCGACGTGGCCTCGATCTCTTTGACGAACGGCTTGAATTCGCCCCTGACCTTCATTTTCCCTTCGACGACAAATTTCATACGTACACCTCTAAGCGGGATGATTTAATCCTTGCGTTCAGATGAGGTCCAGCCCCTGCTGGATCCGCCCGATCTCGAAGCCCGAACTGGCCATGCCGATGAGCGCGCCGTGCGAGTTGGCCACCACGCCCAGGCCGACCATGATGGTGCCGTTGTTGACCGTGGCGTTGATGCCCGGCGCGCCGAAAAGGCCGGCGAGCGTCCGGGATTCCTCCTCGCTGATGCGGTTGTATGCCACCCAGCCCTTGTTGGTGGGCGCGACGGCCATGCCGACCGTCTTGTTCGGACCGACCTTCATCGGATGGACCTCGACGCCGAGCGTGTCGGAGATGCGCTTGACCAGCTCGCGGGGCATGTCGGGATTGACGATGGCCGCCTTGTCGTTGCAGGCGATGTTGTTGCCGATCGCGCAGAAATGGCCCCCGTGCACCACCAGCACGTCCAGGCCCGATTCCTTGAAGCGGGCGCGCTCGCCCTCGTCCGCGAAAGAAGGCAGGATGACGCCGCGCGAATTGAGGGCTGTGTACACGCCCAAGTAGGGACAGCGGTCGATGGAAGCCGCAAAGAGGGGCACGCCCAGAGCGCTGGCCCCTTCGAGGAATTTGGCCGGCGCGCCCAGCGGGACGAGCATGAGGCGGTCCGACGCACGCGCATACAAGCCCAGATTCGGGTTGCCCAGGTAGTTCGTGCTCCAGACCGACATGTTGGCATACTCCTTATATCTGATTGCGCCCGCCGCTGATGGCGCCGGATGTTTTCGACATGGGCTTGACGTCGCTGGCCTTGAGGGCCGGGGAAGCGGGAGCGGCGGGCGTCTCCTTCTCGGCCGGCTTGCTTTCCGCCCCCTTGCCAGAGGGCTTTGCCTCGGTCGGCTTGGAAGAAGACGATTTGTCCTCCTTCTTCTCGTCCGTCTTCTTCGGAGTGGATTTGCCCTTCTTCTCCTCCGCCTCCTTCTTGGCCTTCTCGTCCGCCGACTTCTTCTTGGCGAGCGCTTCCTCTTCGCCGATCAGCCAGGCCTTGAGCGTGCCGTCCTCGAGCACGCCGCGGATCTTGATGCGCCTGGGCGGCTTCTGGATGGAATCGCGCCAGAGGGTGGAATTGACGCCCTCCGAGATGGAGACCACCTCGGGGCGGACCTTGAAGTGGCGCGCCAGGAACGCGCGCAGGAGCACGACGGCGCGCTCGGTGCGCCGGGTGCGCAGGTACTCGTATGCCTTGCTCAAGTTGACCGTGTAGATGCGCTCGAGCTTCTTGGAATCTTTCTTGTCGTCAGCCATGATTTCACTCCTTGTTCTTTTGTGAGCCCATCTTCAGCTTGGATGAGCGCCAGGCGCGCCGCGAATTGTTTTGCGTCACGCGCCGGTTCGTCTTTGCGATGACGAACAGCGGGATGCGGCGGTTCTGCTTGAGCGCCTTGCCCAAGCGGGCTTTCTTGACCGGGGATTTCTTGCTCATGAAAATGCACCTCAATGAACGGGATTGTTCGTGTTTTTTCTATCCGATGTAACTCTGGGCCGCCGCGTTGGCCGCCTGCGCGCGCCTCTGCCGGTCGTACATCTCGCGGTAGGCGCCCCAGACGGCCTCGGCCTTCTTGCCTTCCAGGATCTTGACGATGACGTGCGCGGGAACCGGCGTGCTGATGGCCGGGTTCGGGCGGTAGTCCACCAGCACGGTCTGTCCGGATTTCACCCGCGCGACCAGCTTGGGCGCGACGAGCAGGGTGAGGACGTTCTCGTCCCACATGCGCAAGGTGGCCTGCACCGACGTGTCCGAGGACGGCGAATCGGCCGGGCGCGCCACTTCGATGACTTTTCCGGGATGATACATACCACACCTCGATTTTCCCTGTTCAGATTCCCTCATCCGCCCCTTTTCGCTTGAACGTGATCGAGCCCTCGCGCCTGGTCGAGGCCGAGATCTTCGCGAGCACGGCGCGCAGTTGCGCGTCGGAGAGGCGGGCGCGCAGTTGGCCGGCCTGCTTGAGATAGGCGATGCTCTGCACCGCCTGCGAGAACAGGGCCGGATTGGACTGCCTTACGAGCATGAGGCGCGAATACGCATCCGGCTCGAGCAGGGCCGCGATGGCCTGCCGGACCTGCTCTTCCTGCTGCTGACGGGCCTGGGCCTGCTCGTAGGCTGCCTGCGCCTTCTTGCGGCGCACCGCCTCGATGCCCTCCTCTTCGCCCTCCGGCATAAACCAATCCCTCCGGGAGCCTCACTGCTTGGGCTTCTGGACGGCGATGTCCTTGGCCACGGAGTCGAGCAGGGCCTGGCCTGTGGGCGAAATGCAGCGGCCGACCTTCTTTTTCGTGATCAGGCCCGCCTTCTCGAGCGCCTGCAGGCCCTTGCGGATCATGTTGCCGCCGGCCTTGCGGTGCTTCTCCGGGCGGACTCCGCGCATCTTGCGTGCGCCGTAATGAGTGCGAAGCGAAGAGACCCCGATCGGGGAGGAAACGTAGGCTTGGCGCAGGAGCGACGCGCAGCGCATGTACCAGAACTTGGGATCCTGCGGCAGGCGCTGGCGGTGGGGGCCTGATTTGACGGTGCCGACCCATGAGGGGGCGGGCAGACCCAGCTCCTCGAGCTTCTGGGCCGAGGCCTTGACGAGCGCCATCGCGTCGACGTCGTATACGGTAACCATGAATACACCTCTAAAGCGGGCCCTTGCGGGCGATCATCCTAACCAATGAAGGAATAGGCGTAATGGATTGGGTTTTAAGGTATAAAAGGCTTTGGGGAAAAAACGGCAGGCGCTCAGGCGCAAAAAAACAGAACAATCAGGTCGGCTCGCTCGGCCGCTCGCTGTGCGGGCTTGCCCGGTTTTTCCCAGAATACAGGAAATATCTTTTCGCGCCGCACGCGCACGCGTATTCCGCCTGCTTGGTCCGGGGGCGCAGGCGCACTTTCAGATTGTAGCCGGCCCGCAGGGGGCGGTTGCACGCGGGGCAGAATTTTTGCTTGAGCGCCCGCCCGAGCGGGATGCGGTGGCGGGAGGAGAGCTTGCGCGCGAGCGAAATGTAATGGATCGCGCGCGGCTCGTCGGATTCGAGCGCCAGAAAAGCCTGCTCGAAGAGGACATGGACCCGGCGCCGGACGATGGAATCCAATGGTTCGGTAGGGGGTTTTTTCGAATGCTTTTTTTCGTTGGACATGGACGAGGACCTGGTTCATGATTTGGTTTGCTTCTCTTTCTCGTCGGACTTGGCGGGCTTCTCCTTCTCTTCGCCCTTGGCGGGTTTCTCCGGGGCCTCCTTGGGCTCCGTGCCCGGGGCGTCCCGCTCTTTGGGCGCCTTGTCTTTCTCTTTCTGTTCCCGCTCTTTCGTTTCCTTGGCGTCCTTTTCCTTCTGCTCGCTGTCCTTGGCGTCCTTCATCTCCTTGGCCTGCTCCAAGACGGTCGGCGGCTGCTCTTTCTTGCGGCCCTCCTTGAACACGTCCTTGGGGCCGGCGAGGACCATGCCGAAATAATTCTTGTTCCCCCAGTTGAAGAGGACGGGGAGCGATTCCTCGTCGTTCTCGGGATAATGCGTCTCAACCACCTCGCCGATCACGACGGAATGGTCACCGGCCGAGGAGATCTGGACCACCCTGCACTCCACCGAGCCGAGCGCCTCTTTGAGGAGGGGCGCGTCCACGAGGCGGCTTTTGACGAGGGCGATATTGTACTCGTCCACCTTGTCGATGAGCCGGCCGGTGGTGGCACCGATGAGGGCGGCGGTCTCCTTCGATTTCTCCGGCATGGAACAGAGCGTGAATTCCTTGGAGTGGGAGAGGAGGTCGAGGCTCTGGCTGTTGTTGTTCAGGGCGACGGCCACCATGGGCGGCTTGAGGGACACGGGCATGAGCCAGTCCACCACGGTGACGTTGGGCTTGCCCTCCTGGGATGCGACGAGAAAGCAGGTCTGGCGCGGGTAGAAGAGGCGGTAGAATGTCATAGGGGTATTTGCCATGATTTTCTTATAAACTTGGGCTTCCAAGAGGATACGGGCCCGTGGCTTAGCCCGGTCATAGCGGCAGTCTTATATCGACCCGTCGGGAATGTCCGGCGGAACGGCGGAAAGCTGTAGGTCATGGGTTCAAATCCCATCGGGCCCACCATGAAAAGATTAGTGCGAACGTGGCCCGATGCCGTGAGCCGGTTGGCTCACATCTGCACAGCCGCCTGCGGGCGTCTGCGCATCCCATCGGGCCCACCATGAAAAAGAAGAGCGAAAGCGAGGCTCGCTCGCGATCTAATCCTCGAATAGTTCCGCGTCGAACCCTTTGCTTTTGTACATCTTGTCCTCGCTGGAGATGGAAAGGATTTCCGCCGGGAGATTTTCCGAGAGCCGTATGCCCTCTTCGAAGCCGGCCGTGAAGAGCGCGGTCGCGTAGGCGTCGGCCTCGATGCCGGTGCGCGCGAGCACGAAGATGGCTTTCGTGCCTTGCGCGGGCAAGCCGGTCTTGGCATTGATGAGATGGTGATGGGGCCCCACTTTCGCCGGTTGGGCGCGGAAGCGGCGATGGCGCGCCCGTCCAGCTCGATTTTCCCGATGGCGCGCGATGGATCGTCCGGATGCTCCAGGAGAATGACCCATGGGGGAAAATCCGTATTGTTTTGTTCGCGCTTGGCATAGATGTCTCCACCGGCGTTGACATAGTAATGGGAAACGCCGCTGCGCCCAAGCAGGGCGGCGACGCGGTCAAGGGCATAGCCCTTGCCCAGCCCTCCGAACTCGATCTGGGAATAGAGCAGGATGCGCCCCGCGGCGCGCTCGATGAGAGGCCGGGGGAAAGCCGCAGAAGGAACGTTCGCTCGGGGATATTCGGAGGCGCGCTCGCTGGCTTTTATTTTTGGTTTGAAGGAGTAATTCTTGTCATAGCCCAGCTCATCGAGCACGGATTTGAGCGCGATGTCAAAATGCCCGTCCGTGCCGGAATGGAACTCCTCGGCCCGCTCGACGAGAGAAAGAAATTCGTCCGACGCGCGCTGCCAGACGCCCGGGTGCGAATTGATCCGCGCCAGCTCGGAGTCGTCCAGAAAGCGGGAAAAGGCGCGCTCGATGCGCTCAAGCTCGCGAAAGCAGGCGGGAAAGAGGGCGGCGTGCGGGGCCGGGAGCTTGATTTCGACGAGCGAGCCGAGCACCTCTTGCGAGCGCGCAACCAATTCCATGGCATACACATCCGGAGACGGCAGAAACGCGGACCGGCCGGGCGGGCGGCAGCCTGCCACGGGACGGAGCGCTATCCGCTGGTCGGGCGTTCGTGAGACTGCACGAGGTCGGCCACGTACTGCTGGAACGCGGCGTTGGTGAGAGAGCTGCCGGCCACGTTGCGCGGCAGGCCGAGCTGGTCTATCTTCTTGCCCACCACCAGGCCCGGCAGGGCGGCGTTGAAACTGTTGATGATGCGCGCAGACATCGGCATGGGATTGATCCCGCTCACCGAGACGGCCGTGACCACGTCGCCCTTGAGGGTGATCTGAATGTCCACGGTCTCGGGGCCGGCGTGGTAGTAATAAGTCACGTTGCTCTCGTAGGTGCCATCCGGCACGAGAGCGGCGATGGTGGCTTGCGTCTTCTCCGCACCGGTCTTGTTCTCGGCAAGAAGTACCGAATTGGCAGCCGACACCGCGCCGGATGGGGAAGGCGGAGCGGAAGAGGGGCCCCCGGAACCGAGCGCCGGGCTGGCCGGCGCGTCGGACTTGGGCAGATCGGAAGAGGATGAAAAGCATCCGGCCGCGATCAGAGAGAGCAGCAGCACGGAGACGACGAGCGCGGCAGCCGCCAATTTTTCAGGGGAGAAAAGCATGGACTCACCACATGTGTTCGTTTTCCTGGTTTTGATTTCCTGATTTGGAAGGCAAAGGCCGATAAATCAGCCGACCAGTTTCCAGATTATCATCGGCATACCGGTTGGAAACTGCCCGGCTGGCGCGCCCGAGCGGTTGCCCCAGCCATAGGGGCCGTTGCCGGCGCCCGTGCGGTTGAACGGGGGCGCCATTGGCGATCCCAAGGGACCGCCGGCGCCTCCGGGATTCGCATTCAGGTAATCCGTGCAACCGGCCAGCAGGATGGCGCCGGCCAGAAGATCGGCGAAAATCCAATGCGCGTCGAACAAACGGGCCATGCGGACACCCCAACCACGGCGAGCAGGCGTGCTTCCCATTCTTGCTCGGTTTTTGTTGTTTTTCGTTCGTGTTTTTTGTTCATTCCCCCCATTACCAACGTTTTGCCATTCGTGCGTTGCTCTCATTCATAGCGCAAGGCTTCCACCGGCGGGACCGAGGCGGCATTGCGCGCCGGGAACACGCCCGACACGACGCCCACGCCCACGGAGAAGAGCATGCCCAGCGCCACCACGTCGATGGAGATGCGGGTGGGCAGGCCGAAGCTCGAGACGATGTAGGAGCCCACGAAGCTTAATGCCACGCCCAGCACCCCGCCCACCAGACCCACCAGGCCGGCCTCGAAGAGGAAGAGCTTGAGGATGTCCGAACTCCGGGTGCCCAGCGCCTTGAGGATGCCGATGTATTTGGTCTGCTCGAGCACCGATGTGAACATGGCATTGGCCACCCCGATGCCGCCGACCACCAGCGAGATGGAGGCGATGACCCCGAGGAAGAGCCCGAGCGCGCCGACGGCGCTGGAGATGGTGGATTGGATGCTCGCGGCCGTGGTCACGCGGAAGTCCTGCTTGGCGGCCGTGACCTTGTGCAGCTTGAGCAGCTCGTTCGTGAGGACGGTGGCCGTCACATTGGGGTCGCTGGAATTGGAGGCGAGCACCACGATGGAGCTGGCGTTTTGGTTCTGGGAAAAGATGGTCTTGGCCGTCTTCTGCGGGATGAATACCGTGTCGTCCGAGCCGCTGAACGAGGCGCCCGAGGCGTTGAGGATACCCACCACCCGGAAGGGATGGCCGTTGATCTTGATGGGTTTGTTGAGGATGTTCGGGTCCTGGAAGGTGGCGTTCATCACGCCGTAGCCGATCACGGCGGCCGTGGCATCGCCGTTCCGCAAGGAACGGCCCTCCAAGACTTGCACGTTGGCGCTGGAGAGGAAGGCCTGCGGTTCGGTGCCGATCACGCTAAGCGACGTGTTCTTGTTGCGATAGCTGATCGTGGCGCGCTCCGAGAGACGGGCGTCCACCACGGCCACGCCGGCGAGGTGGCGCAGCTGGTCCGCCTCCTTGAAGGTGAGGGGCTTGCTTGAACCTCCGCCGCCTTGGCCGCCGGGAGTCGGCCCGCCGCCGAATCCGACACGGCTGGCCTGGCCGCCGCCGGACGTGATGGTGATCACCTGCGCGCCCAGGCCGCTGAGCTGCGACTGGATCTGGTCATTGAGGCCGGTCGAGATCGAGATGAGGGAGATGATGGAGGCCACGCCGATGACCACGCCCAGGATGGCCAGCCAGCTACGCAAAGAGCGGTAGCGGATGGAATTGACGGCTAGTTGAAGGATCTCGAGAGTGTTCATAAAATCACGCAAAATAAAAAACAAAAAAAACAGGGTTCGGGCGGACGCCTCGCCGGCGAGGCGACGACACGACCGAGCGTCCCTCCCGCCCGCACCGCTTGTGCCCGAATCCCGGTTTTGATTTTGTTTTCATTTTGATTTTGTTTTTTCTTTTTGCTTTTTTCACATCAGGCTTTCTTCTCTCCGGAGGCGGCCTGCTTCTTTTCCTTTTCCTTTTTCTTGGACCACCAGCGCCACACGAAGTAGGCGACGACGATCACGACCACGGCGCCGACGATAAACGGAACGGGGGAGCCGGCGGCCGATCCGGCCGCGCGGGCGCCACCGATGCCGAAGAGGCCGGGCGAGCGGTTGGAACCGCCCGTGCGGTTGCCGCCCCCGAAGCCCCCGGCGACGTTGGTGCCGAGCACGGACGCGCCAGAGCTGACGTCGATGGCCCGAGTAGCCGTCTGTTCGGTGTTGGTGCTGTCCTTGAAACGGACCTCGGCTGTGATGGTGCCTGACGCGAGGTCGCCGGAGAGGGCGACCGAGGAGTAGTCATCGACGTTGAGGGTGCCGATGAAACTCTGGACAGGCGAGGCCTGCGGGCTGTTCTTGGGGACGATGAGCACTTCCACGCTGTGGATCGGCGAATTGCCGCTGTTGGCGACCGTGAGCTGCGGTTCGGCGCCGGAATTGTCGATGCTCAGGCTGATCTTGGGCGTGGCCTGCACCGCGATGCCGGCGTATTGGGCGATCGGGCTGCCCACGCTGGGCGTGAGCTTGAGGGGGAGAGTGTAGTAGCCCGGCGTCGCGGACGAGGAGACGCCCAGGAGCACGTCCTTGGTGATGCTCCCGTTGGGCTGGAGGGAATCGAAATAGAGGCGGGCGAGGCCGATGGGCGTGAACACGTCCGTGGCATTCACGTCCACGGTGGCCGAGATGGCCCGGGTGCCGGTGTTGGTGAGCCGGATGCGCAGGACGGACTGCGAGCCCACTTCCATCGGCGACTCGTTCACCTCTTCGAGCCGGTATTGGGTGGAGGAATCCAGCACGCTGACCGGCCCCACACCCAATGTGAGCTGGGTCGGGCGGGCGAGCCGGTCGTAGAAGGTGAACACGATGGGGAGGGTGTAGGTGCCGGTGGGCGTGGTGGAGGAGGACAGGAGGGTGAGGGAGAGGTTCCGGCTTCCGTCGGGCGCGATGGTGCCCACGGTTTTCTGGGAGGTGCCGTCGAGCACGAAGGTGGAATTGTCCGGCGTGGTGATCACGACGTTGTTGGCCACGCCGCCCGTGTTGACCAGGGAGAGGTTGAAGGTCACGGATTCGACGGCCGAAATGGAGGCCTTGTCGATCCCCAACGTGCGCACCTCCAGCGGGTTGGGTTGGGAGACGATGATGGGCACCTGCATGGAGACCCTCTTGGAGCTGACCGAGGAGATGGAACCGGTGCTCTGGCCGGCCTGATAGAGGTAGGAGACGTCGACGCTGACGACCTGGATGCCTCCGGCGGATTCGGGCTGGATCTTGAAGGGGACGGTGACCTGCGCGTTCGAGCCGGCGCTGATGTCGCCGATGGCCAGGGAGGTGCCGACTCCCTCCACATTATAATAGGCCGTTGCGCTGGACGCCGTGGAGTCGCCGCTGTTCTTGAGTGAAATCTGCAGGTAGCCGATGGTGCCGGCATAGACCGTGGCAGGCGTGGTGCTGTAATTGAGGATCTCGAGCAGCGGCCCGGTGGCAGCCAGGACCAGATTGCTCAGCAGGACCAACGCAAATAACACGGCGAAAATGGATGTTGTTCTCATTTCAAGCCCTCCTTTTCCCTATTTTTGATTTTTCGGATTTTGAATGCGATGGCCCGGATTTTGGATGAGTGGATGCGCCGGCCGGATGTCCCAGCATCCGGTCGTCCACGATTTTGCCGTCCATGATGCTGATCTGCCGATCGGTGTGCTCGGCGATGCGCGGGTCGTGGGTGACGAAGATGACGGTGATGTGCCGTTCCTTGCACAGGTTGAGGATGAACGTGACCACCTCGTCGCTGGATTTGGAGTCGAGGTTGCCGGTGGGCTCGTCGGCCAGCAGGATTTTCGGGCTGTTGGCCAGCGAGCGGGCCACGGCCACGCGCTGCTTCTGCCCTCCGGACACCTGCGAGGTCATGTTGTTGGCTTTGGACGCGAGCCCGACGACATCGAGGAGGCGCGAGACGATGGCCCGCCGCTCGGCAACGGGAAGGCCGCGGATCATCAGCGGCAGTTCGACGTTCTCGAACACGTTGAGTGTTGGGGCGAGGTTGAAGGCCTGGAAGACGAAGCCGATCGTGTCCCGGCGCGCGTCGGCCAGCTGGTCGTCATCCAGCTTGGACACCGGATGGCCGTCCAGGTAGATTTCCCCGGAGGTGGCCTTGTCGAGGCATCCGAGCAGGTGCATCATCGTGCTCTTGCCGCTCCCGGAGGGGCCGATGATGGAGATGATCTCCCCCTCGCGGACCTCGAGGTTTATGTCGTCGAGCGCCTTGAAGGGCGGGTCGCCGTCGTAGACCTTGGAGACGTGCTCCATTTTGAGCACCAAGGGTGAAGTGGATAATGACATGGGTAGATGACCATCGCAGGAGATATAAAGCAAGTTCCGAGATGATTCCAAAATCCCTCCCAAATTCAGGCAAAAAAACAAGGGCGGGCACAAAAACGGCCGCTCGGGCGGCCGTTGCTCGTTCGCCCATCCACTGCGAGCGAAGCGTGGCGGCGGCTCGCGCGCGAGCTTTTGCTTATTCGCGCCTTTTTGCTCATTCGTTGCTCAATTTCACGAAGATGACCAGGCCGATGGCCGAGAACAGGAGCGGAATGAACGCGAACACGTCCGCCAAGCCGCGCGGTCCGATGAAGAGACGGACGAGCGGGAAGGAGGAGAGGGCGTAGAGCAGGAACGAGAAGAGGAAGGCCACGATGCCCAGGGCGAAGCCCGTGCGCAAATGCAGGTAGTCCTTGACATAGACGAACAGCAAATAGACCACGAGCAGGATGTTCACGCACGAGAGGACGAGGCGGAGCAGGAGATAGCTGCCCAGCTCGGCGCCGGGAGCGAAATGGGCGGGCCCACCGGGCCCGAGGACGATCTCGCCCGAGCGCATGTCTTCGATGAATTTCATCTGCGGGAGCAGGAAGGAAGACAGGGACAGGATGACGAACGCCAGGACGATGAGGCCGAGCGTGCCGGCCAGGGCCAGGCCGATGGATTCCGGGCCGTTGGACCGGCCGTTTTTTGCAGAATTAACGGATCTTGCGCGAGACTGTTTTCTTGTTCTCATATCCCTCACCCTCGAGTTTTTCCTTCATATACTCCTTGATCCCCGGGCTGTCGCTGGTGAAATACAGCCTCCCGTAACCGGCCCCCGTGCACTCCACGATGGAATGCTTCTCCATGAGCCGGATGTGGTGCTCGACCGTGCTGTAATCCAGCTTCGCCGAGAGCGCCAGCTGGTGCAGGTTCA
>JAZDHB010000033.1:0-2391 GCA_043806415.1 Microcaldota archaeon
TAATCGAGATCGCGTTTCTTGTGATGAGCCGGGAGGTCGATGCGGCCTCGACCCCGGCGTACCAGGCGCTGATCACCGTCCGCAGAAGACCGAAGGCGAGGATCGCCACGGTGATGCCCAGGATTGTCAGGCCGCTGCGCAACTTGTTGTGGAAGGCGTTTCTAAAGAGGATCTTGAGAAGCATCATGGTTCATGAACCCCTTGTCCAATTGCCTCAGAACCTTTGCCCGCTCTGCCGCCCGAGGATCATGGGTGACCATGATAATGGTTTTGCCCATATCGTCGTTCAGACTTTGCATCATCGCGAGTATCTCCCCGGCCGAGGCCCGGTCCAGGTCCCCCGTCGGCTCGTCGGCAACGAGGATGGTGGGATCGGTGACGATGGCGCGGGCAATGGCGACCCGCTGCTGCTCGCCGCCGGACATCTCCTTGGGATAATGATCCATGCGGTGGTCCAGATTCACCATGTGGAGAGCCGTTTCGGCATGCTCCCGCCTTTCCCGCCTGGAGAGCGCGGTCAGGTGGAGGGGCAGCTCCACGTTTTCGACCGCCCGAAGGACGGGGATCAGGTTGTAGAACTGAAAGATGAAGCCGACGTTGTTGGCGCGCCAATGGGCGAGCTCGGTCTCTGAAAGGGTCGTGATGTCGACATCGCCCACCCGGATCACCCCCTCGTCCGCCTTATCGATGCCGGCAAGGAGGTTCAGAAGGGTCGTTTTCCCGGAACCGGAGGGTCCCATGAGCGCCAGGAACTCGCCGTCGGCGATGTCAAAGGTAATATCGTGCAGGACCGGGACGACGAGGTTTTCCCGGTGGTAGGACTTAAAGATATTCCTGATTTCTACAATGGGTCGTTTAGGTTCGGCCAAATCCACTCCCTCCGCGCTCAAGATAATTTTCGGGTTCAGCCGGTTCCTGCGTGCTTTCCGGTTTGAAAAGGGATTATACTGACAGCATATGACACTCGCTTAGCACCAACCACTGTTTACACTGACAGTATTGATAATATTGGTGCTTTCCGTTTAAAAGCAGTGATAACGCTCAGTATAAGCTGCTCCGCGCAACGCCGTCGGCCGCATGCTGTTGTTACGCGCCCCTGCTGATATGCAAGTCATAATCTCTCTTTAAAGCTTTCCGTCTTCCAGGAAACTGAAGTATCCAGTCCTGTTGAAGATGATGTGGTCCAGCAGCGCGATGCCTACGATTTCACTCGCCGCTTTGAGCTGGGCGGTGATGTTGATGTCGCTTTGCGACGGTTCAACACCACCGCTCGGATGATTGTGGGCGACAATGACAGCCGCAGCCCGGTCGGACAGCGCATCCGCGAAGACTTCGCGCGGATGAACCGGACTCCGGTCAATCAGGCCAATCGAAACAACGCGGATGTTCAGGATTTCATTGGCGCCGTTGATGCCGGCGCATAGAAAGTGCTCCTGCTTCCAGTCGGCATAGTGCCGGATGTGAGGCAGCAGATCCGCCGGGGTCACGATCTTCGCGCCCTCCGGCTTGATGCGGCGGCGGGCGAATTCGATCGCCGCGAGAATCAAGGTGGCCTTCGCGTCGCCCACGCCTGCGAACTGCGTCAGGTCTTCGGCCTTTACTTCCAGGCCCTTCTCGTCAATGAGCCGTGCCAGCTTCCCGGCAAGGGTCATGACACCCATCCCCGGCGTGCCTTTCCCCAGCAGAACCGCCAGCAGTTCCCGATCGCTTAAGGCAGCCGCGCCTTTCCGGAGCAGCTTTTCGCGCGGCCGGTCGGCTTCGGCCATCTGGTGAATGGTCTTGTTCATGTCCTTATCTCCTCATGCTGCGAATGACAGATGGTGCTGGATTACGGTGACCGCCATGATGTCGAAGATACCCCCGGTGTCCGTGTACTTGAGATCCGACAGTTCCTCGTAGCGTCCTCGCTCGTCGTAGGCGGTCTGAATCTCGCCGTTCACCTGCCCGCGATAAGCGCCTTCGAGGTAGATGCGGTCGTCCCGGTGGGCGGTGACCGTGCTGCGAATGGCCGGGTCGGCGGCTTTCTCCTCCGTGACCTGCTTGATGTAGAGCGCCTCCTCGTCAGTGATGGCGAACCTGGCTTTGATCTCCGCGATCATGTCCTGAACGGACACCTTCTTCGGGGGTGGGCCAGAGCCCTTCTTCCCCGTGCCCGGTTTGAGTTTGACCGTCCCGCCTCCACTCTCTACTCCCAGATATTCAACGGAGGCCTTGATTACTTCCGTCTGGCGAATCTGCTTCATCAGATCGGACACGCTGCCTGCCTTGATGAGCTGCGGGCCGACGTATTCGGCGAACGTGGCGAGTCCCTTGATCTCCGGTGTAAAGGTGAAGAAGCAGGTGAGGAAGTGAAAGCTCTTCACAAAGCGGGCGAGCAGGTAAACAAACTCC
>JAZDHB010000034.1:0-17194 GCA_043806415.1 Microcaldota archaeon
CTTGTACAATCCGGAGGCGCCCGAAAGGATCCCGCCGGTGCACGCCCCGTCGCCGGCCGCCACCACTGCGTTGGGAGCGGGCATCGCGCGGAACGTCTTCTCCAGGGCCAGCTTCATGTTGACCGACACGGGACCGCTGACGAGGATGACGTCGGCATGCCGAGGGGAGGCGACGAAATGGATCCCGAACCGCTCGCAGTCCACCTGCGGGGAGCCGGTCAGCCCCTCCTCGATCTCCACATCGTTGGACGAGCCGCAGTCCACCATGCGCACGGCAATCGAGCGGCAGAAGGGGGAGAGCGGACGCTCCGCCAGAAGCTTGGCGATCTTTTTGATGTCCGGGTTGTCCGACTCTTCGGAGATTTTGTCGCCCCTTGGCGAGAACAATACGTCGAATGCGCCCATAAGCTCACGCTCACAAATCGGCTCCCGCGTAGGAGAGGTTGAAGCTCTTGTTGATGAGGGGGAAATCCGCGGTGATGTTGCCCAGCACCGCCTCCTGCAAGGCCGGCCAGTTGCGGAAGGAAGCCGTCCGGATCGCGAGCCGGTCGATGGTGCCCCGCTTGCCGGAGCGTAAAAGGAACATGCACGATCCCCGGGGCGCCTCGGTCCATCCCAATCCGTACAGCCCGGCCGGAACCTTGGCGAGGGAGACATTGGCGGCGATGGTTTGGCTCTCATAGGCTTGGGTGCAGGCGTGCTCGATGAGCCGGGCTGACTCCTTGACTTCGGAAAGCTTGACCAGGAACCGGGAGGACACGTCCCCGCCCGAGCCCATGGACTCGTGGACCTGGACCGAGCGGTAGGCCCCGTAGGCGAAATGCTTGCGCATGTCGCACGCCACGGCGCTGGCCCTCGCCCCGGGCCCGACGATGGCCAGATGCTTGGCCGTCGGGTGGGACACGATGCCGGTGCTGAACACGCGGTCGAGGAATGTAGAGGAGGACATGGTCACCCCCTCGATGCCGGCGAGGGAGGACATGAAGCCGCGCATGGACGAGCGGATGAGGGAGACGGACTCCTCGCCGAGCCCTTTGCGCATCCCGCCCACGGCGATGAAGCCGCGCAGGAACCGGCCCCCGCCCAGACGGGCGTTGAGGCGCATCATGTCCTCGCGCAGGGCCAGGAACCTGGACGAGGAGGAATAGAAGCCGACGTCCATCGCCATCCCGCCCAGGTCGGCGAGGTGGCTGTAGATGCGCTCAAGCTCCAGAAGGATCAGGCGCTCGGATTCGGCCTTTGCGGGGACGGCGATGCCGGCCAGGGATTCGGCCGCCTGCGCGTACGCCACGCTGTTCGCGACCGACTCGTCGCCCGAACACTGCTCGATGACGGGGAATACGCCGTCCATGGGCTTGTGGCGCACGAAATCCTCGATTCCGCGGTGCAGGTAGGAGAGGCGCGCCTCCAGCTTGTGAATGGTCTCGCCGCCGACGTGGAAGCGGAAATGGCCGGGCTCGATGATGCCAGCATGCACGGGCCCGACCGGAATCTCGAACTCACCCTCCTCCCCGGTTCCGATGAACGGATACGGGTCGTCGTGCCTGCCGTACCCGGAGCGCTTTTCATCCTCCGGATGGGCCGCGTCGGGGGCGCTTCCGCCATGCCCCGCGCTCTTGGGGACCGGCAGGCGGGCGGCCGCCTTGAGGGAAAGGTACTTGGCGCTCTCGGGGTGGATGACGATGGGGCGGGTGTCGGAAAGGCCCGAGAATTCCAGCCCGCTGATCTCGTGCATCTTGCGCTCGTCCCAGATGGCGGCCGGGATTTTCCCGCTCACCGAATAGAAGCGCTTGGCTTTCGCGCGGATCAGCGCGATGTCGGCGAATTTTGGCAGGAGGAAAACATAGGTCGCGATCCAGTCCGATGACTTGGCGGACGGGAAGATGAAGGCGGAATCGAAAACCCCGCCGAGGCTTGCGCATTCGGCACAGGCACCGGGAAGCTTTTGCGCCCCCGCTTCCACCCACGACACGCGGACAGGAGAGGGCTGGCCTTCGTGCGAGGCGTGCTGCGCCTCGAGCTTTTGGATGAGATTGCGGATGGAGATCTTCATGGTCAATTACCCCCCAAAAGGACTGAAACGGCCGGATTCACCAGGGACGCGATCACCAGCGGCGCCAGGAGGCAGCAGATGACCGCCAATGCGAAGAGGCCCCACACGCTCAGCTTGGTGAGCAGGTCCGGTAGGTGATGGTTCGCGGGTCCCGATACCGGGCCGAAGGCCATGCGCGAGGATTTGAACAGGAACGCCCCGAACGCGATGGTGGTGAAGAGGACGAGCAGGACGGCGATGAGGAAATTGCCGCTCGACAGGGCGGCGGCCAGCAGGATGAGTTCGGAGATGAAGGTGCCGAAAGGCAGCGAGCCGGCGATGCCGATGTTGATGAGCACGAAGAGTTGCCCGATGCCCGGCAATGCCTGGGAGATGCCGCTGATCTTCAGGATTTCCTTGGTGCCATAGGCTTGGGTGATGATGCCGCCGTAGAGGAAGGCCAATGGCTTGATCAGGGAATGCGACACCGTGTGGAAGAGCGCGGCCATGAGGCCGAGCGGGCCCCCGATCCCGATGCCCAGCGCGATGATGCCCATGTTCTCGATGCTCGAATAGGCCAGCAGGCGCTTGTAGTTGTCCTGCGAATAGAGCCGCAAGGAGGCGAGGGCGAGGGAGAGCAGGCCGAAGAGCAGGAAAAGGCCCGAGAGGAACGAGTAGGCCTGCGGGTTGGCGGCCGCGATGGGATAGACGCGCAGGATGGCGTAGAGGGCGGCGTTGAGCAGGACGCCGGAGAGGAATGCGCTGACCGGGGTCGGGGCCTGGCTGTGCGCGTCCGGAAGCCAGACGTGCAGGGGGACCAGGCCGACCTTGGTGCCGTATCCCACGAAGATGAAGGCGATGGCGATCTTGAGGTAGAGTGGGTTGATGAGGTGCGCGCTGGCGGCGACGGCCTGCCATGCGAAGCCTTCGGGCTGGCCGGCCTGCTGCAGGCCGTAGCCCAGCACCAGGAGTCCCACCAACGCAAGGGTGATGCTCAAGGAGCAGATCAGCAGGTACTTCCACGCGGCCTCGACCGATTCCTTGGTGCCATACATGCTGATGAGGAAGACCGAGGTGAGGGTGGTCGCCTCCACCGCGGCCCAGAGGACCAGGAGGTCGGAGGCGAGGGTGGCGATGAGCATGGAGGAGAGGAAGAGCAGGCACAGGACGTAGTATATCCAGAGATTCCCCTTTTGGATGACGCCTTCCTTTATCTCCGCGCGGATGTAGCCTCGGGAGTAGGCAAAGACGAACACCCCGATGGTGGAGGTGGCCAGCGTGAAGAGCAGGCTCAGGGGATCGAGGTAGAGGATTCCGAAAAACGCCGAAACGGGACGGGCGGCCAGATCGGACGGGGAGATGGACAGGATGAGCGCGCCCAGCGAGAGCAGCGCGCCGGCGATGGCGGTCGCCTCGACGGCGGACGGGTGGTGGCGCAGGAGCAGGCAGGCGACGGCCGCGAGGATCGGGAATAAGATGACCCATTCAAGCATAGACTCACTTCGTTTCGAACATCCGGTTCAGTTTGACGCTGTCCAGATGTTCGTTGACATCTTGTATCTTGGAGGCCAGGAACAGCGACACGGCCACCAGGATGAGCGTGTCGATGAACGCGACCAGCTCGCCCAGAAGGGGGACGTGCAGGGAGAGCGCGACCGGCATGAGCACCAGCCCGTTCTCGAGGATCAGGAATCCGAGCATCTGCAAAAAGATGTGGCTCTTGATCGCGATGATGAACGCGCCGATGAATATGATGGACAGCGCGACCGGGAGCAGGGAATCGTGGATGCCCAGGAGGGAGGAGATGGAATAGGAGAAGAGGATGAGCACGCCGCACAGGAGGAGGGCCTTGGAGGTGCTCAGCGGGGATGCGAGGGAAATCGGGTCGGCGCGCAGCTTGTCCTTGCTCTTCATGAGGATGTCGCGGTACGAGAACAGGAGCAGCCAGGGCACGATGATGACCTTGAAGAGGATGGTGGAACCCAGGCGCCAGTAGGCGTCGATGCTGCCCGAACCCAGGGCGACGATGAGCAGGATGAAGGCCAGTGCCAGGCTCTGGAAGAGGAAGATGCGGATGCGCACGCCGAACGAGGCGCTGAAGATGAAATTGAGGGGCATGACGAGCATCACCGTGGCGAGGATGGGAAGCAGGCTACCCTCGGCGGCCTTGGCCGAGGTCCCGAGGAAATAGGCCAGGAACGAGAGGATGAGCGAGAGCGTCAGCAGTTCGGAGATGCGGAACAGCCTCCATTTCGGCGTCAGGCTCTCGAGGGTGGCCGTGAAGACGGCGATCGCCATGATGGCGGCCGCGAACGCAACGGCGGACAGGGCCGGATCGGAAATGAACGCCGGGGATGAGATGGGCGTGAAGATGACGAGGAATAACACGAACAGGACGGTGATCTTGGCGGCGTTCGCCCATTCGACCAGGCCCAGGAGCGGGCCGGAGCAGTCCAGCACCATCGCCTCGTGCACCATGGTCAGCTCAAGGTGCGTGGCCGGGTTGTCGAACGGCAGGCGCCCGGTCTCGGCGAGGATGACGATGAATAGGGCGGCGCCGGCGAGCCAGAAGGCGGGAGAGAGCAGGGCGGCCGGCCAGCCGAACAGCGCGCCGCCGGAGAGGGCGGAGAGGCCCACGCCAGCGCCCAGGGTGGAGAAGAACACGATGGCGGCGAAGATGGCGGGCTCGATCAGGGAGGAATACAGCATCTCCCGGCTCGAGCCGATGCCCCCGAACGCGCTTCCGATGTCGAGCCCGGCCAGCGCGGTCATGAACCGGCCGATGGCGAAAAGGTAGATGAATGCGACCAGATCCAGATGGAACGGGTCGGCGGAAACGAAGATGGGCAGGGCGGCGGCCGCGACCAGCATCGCGCTGAACGAGAGCACCGGCGCGGCGATGAACACCCACGAGGAAACCGGGCTGACGACGACGCCTTTCATCATCAGCTTGGACACGTCGATGTAGGGCTGCCAGATCGGCGCGCCGGTCCTTCCCTGGAACCGGGCCTTGACCTTGTGCATGACCCCCATGACGAGCGGGGAGAGCGCGAACAGGGCCAGGGCCTGCAGGGCCGGCCAGAGGATGGATTCGAATGTGAGTTCCATAACAATTTACCCCATCAAGGCATACGCCAGTACGGCGACCAGGGTGATGATCAGGTACATGATGTAATGCATCAGGTTGCCGGACTGCAGCTTTCTCGACCATGGAGACACGGTCAGGAAGATGTTCTGCAGCGGCTCGTACAGGACGGACGTGAAGAACCGGCTCCCGTAGCTCTGCGCGGTCCCGAGCGGGTTGACCGCCGAGCTGAACGATCGGATGATGGGCATGGTGAATCCTTTGGCCGAATACTGCATGTGCCCGTCGACGGCCGGGATCCCGCAGTCCCAGGTGGGGCCGACGGCCTGCGCCGCTTTGAAGCGTCCCTTCAGAAGATGCAGCACCGCAAGGACGAGGAGGCTGGACGCGAGCAAGGCCACGAATATCGCGAAGGTGGGAAGGCGCTCGACGGATGCGAAAATGCCGCTTGCTCCGCTCATGCCCAGTTGGGAGAGGGCGGGGAAGGCCAGGGCGGCGATGGAGCCGGGGAAGATGCCGGCCGCGATGCAGGCCAATGCCAGGATGGCCATGCCCGCGAGCATCCCCGTGGGCGCTTCGCGCGCCAGGTGCGCGTGCTCGCTGCGCGGGGCGCCCAGGAACGTGATGCCGAATGCCTTGACAAAGGCTGCCACGGCGAAAGCGCTGGTCAGCGCCAGGAACAGCACGGCGGCCGAAACCGCGAAAGAGACGAGGTCGGAGGAACCGACCCCGCCCAGGAGCGAGGTGAAGGTCAGCCACTCGCTCACGAACCCGTTCAGCGGCGGGATGGCCGCGATGGAGGCGGCGCCGATGAAGAACAGCAGCGCGACGAGCGGCATGGATTTCGCGATCCCGCCCAGTTCGTCGATGTTGCGCGTGTGCGTGGAATAGACGACCGATCCGGCACCCAAAAAGAGCAGGCTCTTGAACAGGGCGTGGTTGAGGGTGTGGTAGAGGGCCGCGAACAGCGAGAGGGCGGCCAGGGCGCTCAGGCCGGCGGAGGCGAAGGTCACCGCCCCGCCCAGGCCCAGCAGGATGATGCCGATGTTCTCGATGCTGTGGTAGGCCAGCAGGACCTTGATGTCGTGCTCCATGAGCGAATAGAGCACGCCCATCACCGACGAGACGGCGCCGATGGCGAGGATGAGCAGGCCCCACCAGAGGGGCGGAACCGGCTGGCTGGCCAGGAGGAAGCCGAAAATGACGCGGACCAGGGCGTAGATGGCGGTCTTGAGCATGACGCCGGACATCAGGGCCGAGATGTTGCTCGGGGCGTTGGGGTGGGCGATGGGCAGCCAGACGTGGAAGGGCATCAGGCCGGCCTTCATGCCGAACCCGACCAAGGCCAGGATGAAGATGGCGCTCGCCATCGCCGGGGCGTAGGACGCATGCGCGAAGGCGGCGAAGTCAAAGGATCCGCCCGCGCCGCTGGCGAGGGCGAGGAACATCACGATGAGGCACGCGGTCCCGAAATGGGTCATCAGGAGATAGATGAAGCCCGAACTCTGCGAGGCCGGCTCCTTGTGCTCGTAGGTGACCAGGAAAAACGATGAAACCGCCATGATTTCCCAGAAGACCAGGAAGGCGATGCCGTTCTGGGCCGTGACGACCAGGGCCATCGAGAGCAGGAAGAGGTTGAAGAGGATGCAGAACCGCGCGGGATTGTAGCCCTTGCGCTCGTATTCGGTCAGGTAGGGATAGGAATAGATGGAGACGGCCATGCCGACCAGGCCGATGATGATGGCGAAAAACCCGGACAGCCCGTCCACGCTAAAAGAGAATGCCCCGAGCGGCCCCAGGGGCGCCAGGATGAGGGGGCTCGCTTCCGAACCCAGAACGCCCAGGAGGCCCGCCGCGGTGAGCGCGCCGCTGGCGAGGAGGGCGCACAGCAGGCCGGCGGCCTTGGCAAAGAAACGGAATTTCTGGGAAGAATACGCGAATGCGGCGCCTGCGAGGAACAGGACTGCCGAAATCAACAGCATCATATTGGTCATCCCTATCAATGAAACTAACCGGTAGAACAATGGATTGGGCGCCTGACACGATGAATTGAGCGCCTGACGAATGCCTGATGCATTGAAATCATCCGTGGATATTTATAAACATTTCATAGGGCGGCAAAACCCGGAAAGTTTTTGCGGATGGCAAAAACCCGTTTCCCGCCTCGGGAAAAATGGGAGATATATAAATCCTCAAGAGGATAGTATGACGCTGAAAAAACGGACATGACGGATGGAAAAACGTATCTGGACGGATGGACAAACGGGTTGCGGACATGGGAAAGCTTGAAACCACGGACGAGAAGGCGACGCGCACCAAGGCGCTTTATCTCATGAAGAAACAGCTGCACCATTTGCGCAACCTCAAAGGGAGCGGGACCGAGCTCATCTCGGTCTATATCCCCACCGGCCAGCCCATCCACGAGACCGCCAACAAGCTCAAGGAGGAGGCCGGACAGGCGTCCAACATCAAATCCAAGAGCACGAGAAAGAACGTCACGGACGCGCTCGAGCGCATCCTGCAGAACCTCAAAGTGTACGGCCACGTCGCGCCGGCGTCGGGGCTGGCCATCTTCTGCGGCAACGTCTCGGACAATCCGGCGCGCACCGACATCGAGATATTCGTCATCACGCCGCCCGAGCCGGTCAACGTGGGCATGTACCGCTGCGACTCGCGCTTCTTCCTCGAGCCGCTCGAGCGCATGACCGACGTCAAGGACACGTACGGGATGGTGGTGCTCGACGGGCGCGAATGCACGCTGGCCACCCTGCGCGGCACCAACGTCAATGTGCTGCACCGCATCACGTCGCTGGCGCACGCGAAAATTCGCAAGGGGGGACAATGCCTTGCGCCGGACACGATGGTATTCTCATCAGACGGGAGGCTGTCGGAAGTGCGCGAGGCAGCGGAAGGGCATACGCTCAAGGGCGCTGACCTCGCCGAAATGACCATCGGGGACTGGAAATGCGCCGACCGGTTTTTCACCCGCTCGAAAAACGCCTATCGGCTGATTACCCATGCGCCGACGATGGAAATCACCGCCACCGCATGGCACCGGTTCTTCACCCTTACGCCGGACGGCGTGAAGGAGGTTTTCGCCAAAGACCTTGATGAGGGCGACCGGGTGCTGGTGGCCAAGAGAATAAGGCATGAAGGAGCGGAAGTTGGGATAAAATACAGGCCTGAGCGCGGAATAGAGCTGGATTCGCGGGAATACGCGAAGCTCCGCCAAAGAAGGGCGGACTTGGGCTGGTCGCAGGAAGCGGCGGCGCAAAAGCTCGGGATGACGCAGATGGCCGTCTGCCGGATGGAGCGCGGCGAAATACCTCTGTCGGCGCAGAATATACGGAAGATGTATGCGCTTTACGGGCTCGCGCTTGACGAGGGAAAATACGCCACGCAAAAGCTCAGGCTGCCTGAGCACTATGATGCGCCGCTCTCTTACCTGCTTGGCGTCATCTCCGGGGACGGGAGCCTGGACGGCAACCGCATCTGCATCTACGAGGGCCACGGGGAGATGGTGGCGCATTATGAACAGGCCGTTCTTGGAGCCATTGGCATAAAGCCGGCGCATCGCAAGGTGGACAAGACCGGGCAAAAGGGAAGCTTTGCCAAAAAGCCGTATTACGAAATGCGCATTTACAGCCTTGATTTCGCCCGCTTCGTGCAGGAAGAAATTGGGCCGATTGTGGCCGCGTCGGATGTGCGATGCATCCCAGACCAAATCCTGATGTCAAAAACAGAGGTGCAGGCGGCATTTCTTTCCGGCCTCTATGACGCCGAAGGCTACATCCACGGAAAACGCGTCGATATCGCCATGGTCAGCAAGAAGATGATGGAGCAGGTGAACGCCGTCCTTTTGCGCATGGGAATACGCGCTTCGTTCGGCGAGAAGACCGTGACGGGAAACCCGCAATGGTGCGTGAGCATATCTGATTTGGACTCCGTTCGAAAATTCTCGTCGTTGGTGGGCTTCAGAAGAAAAGATAAAAAAGAGCGGCTGGGGCAGATGGCCGCAAGAGCTTATCACCAGCAATACGTCGAGCAGGTGCCGGTGGACGGACGCGAGGTTTATGCATACGTAAAATCGCTCGGCCTCAAGACAAGCGATTTCCATGCCGCCAGCTGCTTTTTCAGGGACGTCAAGCCGCTCGGACGCGCGACGTTCGAAAAAAGCATCGCGCCTCCGATAAGGAAAAGGGCGCAGGAGCTTGGAAAATCTGATGAGGCCGAAAAGAGGCTCGGACGTTGGATGAGCGAGGACGTGGGAGTGGCGAGAATTGCCAAAAAAATACACATTGGGGGGGAGCGCGAATATGTGGATTTGACCATCCCGAACGCATTCAATTTCGTGGCGAACGGGTTCATCGTGCACAATTCCGCCCGGCGCTACGAGCGCCTGATCGAGGAGTCGATCGAATACTACTACAAGCGCATCGGCGAGGCGATGGACCGCTATTTCGTGGGCAACAACAAGGGCATCCTCGTCGGCGGGCCGGGCCCGGCCAAGGAGGACTTCGTCAAGATGTCGCCGTTCAATTACCAGATAAAAATCCTGGGCGTGCTCGACACGGGATACACCGACGAGCAGGGACTGCGCGAGATGATGGCCAAGTCCGGGGATTTGATCGCCCAGCAGGACGCCATCGTGGAGAAGCAGTACGTGGACCGGTTCATCAAGGAGGTCGTGTCCGGCGGGCTGGCCGTCTACGGGGAGAAGAACGTGCGCGAGGCGCTTCTCTCCAAGCAGGCCGGCACGCTCATCATCTCCGAAGGGCTCGACTGGAAGCGCTATCACGTGAAACTCTTGACGACGGGCGAGGAGATGTATCTCAACCGGAGAGGGGGCGAACCGGCGCCCACCAAGACAACGGACGACCAGGGGCTGCAGGTGCTCTCCGCCGTGGATTTGAGCGACGACCTGATCGAGCTGGCGGACGCGGCCGGCGTGAAGGTGGAGGTCATCTCGACGAACACCAGCGAGGGCGCGCAATTTTTGCAGTCGTTCTACGGGATCGGCGCGTTCCTAAGATACAGATAGGCAAGAAACTTCATGGATATCGCAGCCGCGATTCGGATTCCGGCTTAACTGATTTTCTGCTCGAACTGCTCGCGCGTCATTCCCAAATCCTTTTTGATGATTTTCAGAAGAAGACCCGGCCCGATTTCGCTGCCCGCATGGAGCGGAATCACCGTGACGCGGCCATCGAGATGCTTGTACACTCCGTGGCTCCCAGTCTGGCCGACAAACAGGAACCCCATGCGCTCGACGATTTTAACCAGTTCCCGGCCCGTGAGCCGGGGGAGATGCGCCATGATTATACCTCGACGACCCGCACTCCGACGAATACATCCCGGCGGATCTCGGATTTGGAGAACATGAGATAGGCTTGGATAGCCTCCTTGGTGCGCGCCATCAAGTCAACGAGCGTTTTGGCTTGGGTGTGGCACCCCGGAAGTCCCACCACTTCGGAAACCAGCCAGCCGTCCTCGTCTTTTTCAACCAGAACAGTGTATTTGTCGGCCATAAACTCACCGATAGAGGATAGGTATCCCGACCTCATAAACTTATCGGGCGTTCTTGAGATACCAAGGCCGTTGCGTTATTCCTCGAAGAAAGACAAAAACATCAAAAACTTGATTCGGGTCGGGTCAAACTAACCCGATTCGAGGGGCGGCCTTTGCCGGTAGCGACCGGCAAGAGCCTCAACGCTGTGGCGTTGCGGCCCGGGCCGCCCCATCGTCTTTCTCGTCTTATTTGTCAACGCCCTAATACCGGTAGAAAAGAAGATGAACGGGTACCCGGGCGGCGCATTGAGAATTAACTGGTTTTCTGCTCGAACTGCTCGCGCGCCATGGAAAAAGAGGACTAACCCGTGTTCAGGGAAATCGAGCAGGTCTCGTCGGAATCCGCGTTGATGTCCACTTCGCCGTAGGTGGGGTGGAATATCTTCTGCCCTTGCGGGCCGTACTGGATGTAGAAATAGGCCCGCCCGCGCATGTTCGAGAGGGCGTCGGCCAGCGAGAAGGTGCCGTTGATGTTGTTGATGGTCACGTTGGTCTCGTTATAGACGATGCCGGAGGCGAAGCAGCCGGTGGCATTGCACGAATAGAACAGCAGGTCCTTGGTCTGGGCCTTGTAAAAGCCGCTCGAGATGAGGTTGACGCCGCACTGCATGATGCGGGACGTGATGTTGGGCGAAGGCGAGTGGGTGGTGTCCACGATGATGCCGGACTGTGGGTTCTGGACGAGGTAATTGAGGAAATCGGTCGGGTCGCTCCCCCCGTCCTGCGGCTGGAGCAGCAGCGCGCCCAGCACGAGCACCAGGATGATGGCCCCGCCGATGAGCGCGTATTTCTGCGTGGGATTGAACGCGGACGGCTTGGGCGGAGGGGAGATGGCATGGGACGGACCCGGGGCGGCCCGGCTGGGGGATGGCAGGTGCCCGCCCGCTCCGGACGAGGACGATCCGTGGCTGTTGTGTGATTTTCCTTTCATGGAAACACCATCGTTTTTCTTTTGGGGTGAAGACCTTTTCTTTTCGGCAGAAAAGGCCATCGTTTTTCTTTTGGGGTGAAGACCTTTTCTTTTCGGCAGAAAAGAAAAGGGATTCAATTAATCACGTCGCCAATCTCGCAACGCTGGTAGTAGGCTGCATCGCCGTAGGCGTCCGCCTGCTTCTGATACACCACCGAGAATTCGGGCGGCTGGGCGGTCTTGACGTAGTGCAGGAAGATGATCGGCTTCCCGCCCGTCTTGTCGATGCATTGCGGATAGGTGTAGTTGGTCGCCGATCCCCAGGCGCAGGCGTTGCCCGAATAGCTGAAGACTATGGTGCTGGCGTTCTTGAAACGGGCCTTGAGCTGGCTGGAGATGTTGCCGGCGCATGAGGCCATGGCCGCGACCGTGTCGGCGCTGGAGCCGGTCTGGTCGATGGCCACATAGGACGCGCCGCCCGAATTGCCCACCAGCGCCAGGTAGTCGGAGAGCGTGCCCTGATGGGCGGACTGGTTGATGAGCAGGAACATGCTCACCGAGGCGATGCCCAAGAAGAACAGGAACGCGAAGAGGGCGACGACCCACACGCCCAGCGCCCCGCGGTTGCGGAACACCGGCTTGAAGTAGAGCAGCACGCCGATGAATACGATGAGCGCGACGGCCACGAGCGCCAGGTCCGTCAGGAAGAGCACGAAGGGCGGGATGACCGGGGCCACCTGCGTGCGCGTGGAGGCGGGCAGCACCAGGAGCGCGTCGGTGAGCGAGAACACGCCGTTGATGGCGGTCTGGCCGAATTGGCCGCCCACGTTGTAGGCGCTGCCGGCCGCGCCGCGCTGGGCGGCGATGTGCGCCTCGACGTCATTCTGGAGCGCGGCGTACTTGGCGCTGAGGTTGGCGTATTGGGCGCTCGTCATGGGGGGCGCGAAGAGGGCGTCGAGGGCCTTCTTGCGGCTCGCCAGCGAGTTGTAGGAGTCCACCGAGGGCTTGTCCTGCGCATTGGTCTCCCACCGGGCGCGGATCAGCGCGTCCGAGGCGTTGTTCTGGGCGGAGCGGGCCGTGGCATAGGGCTTGGCACCCTGCTTGATGGAGGCCTGCAGGGCCGGGACGGCGGCCTGCAAGGAGGAAAAGTCGGTCTCGATGCCTGCGAAATTCCGGGATGCGACCTCAGACTCCACCTTGGGCCATGTTTCGGAGAACGTCAGGGCGGCCGACGTGAAATTCGGATCGCTCACGTAATTGGACAAATCGAGAGCCTGGTCGCGCAAGGAGGAGTAGTTGGCCTTGAAGGCGTTCCATTTGGGCGCCCAGATGGCGTAGATCTGCGCGTTCTTCTGGTAGGCGACGCGGTCGGAGGTGGACTTGGCGACCTGCAACGCCGTGGCGGCGGGCGAGCCGGACGAAGACATGCGCGTCAGGATGGTAGATATCTTCGAGTTGGCATCGTCGAGGGAGGCCGTGTCGAACTGGGGGGAAGCGCACAGGCCGATGCAATTCGGGCAGGTGGCGGCGCTGCCCTCGGGGAAGCGCAGTTCGTTGCTGGAGAGGCTGGCGGCGGCGGCCTTGAGGGCCGAGATGCGCGTCTGGATCGTGGAAAGCGCGTCTTGGGCGTTGTCCGGCGTGAGGGAGGAGAGCGACGAGAACGCGGGAGCGATGTTGTCGTTGAGGGTGCTCACGTCGAGAGAATAATCGAGGATCAATGGGGCGAGGATTTCGGGATAACAGCCCGAGCCGCCCCCGCCGGCCGCGTAGAGGCCGCACACCACATTGGCCGTGCCATAGCACGCGCTGGAGGTGTCGCACGGGATGGAGATCAGTCCGGTGGACTGCAGGCACATGTATTCGATGCCATAGGGCGCGAGCCGGGTCTTGATGTTGCGGCTGTCGTTGAAGCTGAGCAGATCGGCGCGGATGGAGGCCGACTCGTCGGATGTGGGAAGGACGGTGTTCTGGTAATTCAAGCTCAGGGCCGCCTCGATCTGGGCCTGGTCGGTCAGGAGGGTGTCGCCCGAGGTCAGGAGGGCGGGCGTGCCGTCGATTTTGTAGAGCGTGAAGGCGCCATTCCCGCCGGAGAGCGTCTCCGAGGTGATGGTGGCCGAATTCTCAGTGTCGTAGAGGTAGGCGCTTGCATCGAACGCCGAGGCGGAAGCGCACAGGAACGCCAAGACGAATAGGGAGAGATAGACCGGTCGCATGCACTGATTTGCGGGGGCGCGCTTTAAATAGATTATCCCTATTTCGCGCGAGGGCGGACACGCAGAAAAAACCGCTTCGCCAAGGAGAGGCCGGGAGGCGCGAAAAGCCTGCTTGCGAAAGGAAAAAATCGCTGCTCGCTTTTTTTTTGAAAAAAAGGCGTTCGCTCGCTTTTCATGATTTGGAAAAAAAAGAAAAATAAAAAGGGGGAGCTTGGGGGTCGCCCCCCAAGCATTGGGCTTACTCTCGACCTAAGAGTACTGCAGGGCCTTGATGAACTCGTCCGCAGCCTGCATGGTGTCGGAAGCGGTGTTGCCCGCCACGACAATCTTGGAGCCGAACGCCTTCACGACCACGGAGGTGGTCTGGAAGTCGATAGCGGCATCCTGCAGGATGTCCTTGGTCACCGTGTTCACGGCCGGACCTCCGACCGAGACCACCACACCGCCCACGCTGGCCGCATCCGTGTCGGAGACGACCATGTTGTCGGTGAGAGTGTAGGGCTGTACGGCGTCCACGGAAGCGACGTTGTCAGGCATTATCTTGCCAACGAGCGCATCCTGGTTCACCGTGCATGCAGGCGCTGCACCGGTTGTGCCGGCAGTACAAGATCCCACGGTCTGGGTGATGGACTTCACAGTCAGCTTGGCGCCGTCCGGCAAAGTCTTCATGTCACCCTCCTTGGCGATCCAGTCGGATCCAGTGGTAACGGTTCCGTTGGAGCCGATCGGCGCGAAGGTGAAGGTCGGCTGGGCGATCTTCTTGGCCACCTTCAGGCTGTAGTCGGTCGTGCCGACGGACAGGATCTTCGAGCCGCGTTCCGTGACCACGGTGGGTTCGTAGGCGTTCGTCACACCGTTGGTGTCACGAATTCCGTGGTAGTACGCGTTCGAGGTCGTCGAGTCCGAGGCCTTGAACCTCCAGGTGTCGGTTCCGTTCAGGAACGGAATCCTCACGACGTCCGGGGTGTGCGAGACCGTGTCGTTCTTGCCTGCGTCCTCCTGGTACACGATGGAGCCGATGGCACCAGACATGGAAGCGTTCGATGCGGATATGTTCGAGAAATAGAACATACCGTACGCGCCCGAGTCCGCGCCCGCGGTCTCAAAGAGCACCGAGTTGGACGTGCCGAGGGCAATGGACGCGCCATTGAGGGAGGCGTTCGCCGCCGTCAAGCCCACTGTGGCGTTGACGTAGCAGGTGTAGCCCGAGGGTTTGTAGAAGATCTGGGGCGTGTAGACGTTCGAATTCCCGAACGCCGAAGCGGCCGCCTGGCTTCCGTTGAGGTTGACCGTCTGGTTGACGCCGTCACTGGAGCTGTTGAGCTGGCCGCCGATCGGGTCGAACAGGAAGTTGTCCAGGCGGTAGTTGCCCAGCAGGTTCGAGCTCGAGCCGCCGAAGTAGTTCCCGTCCGTCTTGAACTGGATCATCTTCGCGGTGTAGGTCAGCTTGTTGGCCGTGTCCGAGCAGTCCGACAGCGAGGTGCCGTTGGACACCGGGTAGTCGGTCGACGTGAGCGCGGTGATGGTCACCGGCACGTAGTCCGCGTCCGTGAGGTCCAGGCCGTTGTAGGTCAGGCGGAAGGCGCTTCCCGACTTGGGGAAGTCGTAGCTGTCCCCGGCCACATACTTCGTTCCGACGAAGGAGTCCTCGTCGTAGATGGTGATCTCGCGCAGGGAGTCCGGAACACCCGAGGACGTTGTGCCCGAGTAGTCGCGGTTCTTCCACAAGAGAGATACCTTGAAGTTGTAGTTGGGGTCTCCCGAGGAGACGAGGTTGTAGTGGTTGCCGTCCGAGAGGGTGATTTCGTCGGTGTAGATCGCCATCTCCGCCCATTTGGCGTTGAGGGTGAAACCAGGCGCAGTCCGGTACACGTGGATCTTGATGGTCTGTCCCGTGGAGGATTGCGTGTAGGTGTAGGTCTCACCGGGGTTCACTTGGACCTGGCCGATGACCGCGTCGTTGGCGTCCAACACATCCAGGATGGCCGGGTGGGTGTTGCCCGATCCGACGGCCACTGAAATGTCGGCGAGGCGGAGCTTGAATGTGCCGCCGTCGATGACACCGCCGACGTTGACGATGTCATACTTGGCCTCCTTGGCCAGCTTGACCGTGCCTCCGTTGTAGGCCGTGGTCGAGCTGTTGAGGACCGCGGCGCTCGAAGGCAGGGACATCGAGGAGATGACCCACTGGGATCCCATGAAGGGGATGGTCACGCGGTGGTTGTCGGTGCGGTACTGGCTCGAGGTGTCCGCAGAGCACCATTGCCAGTCTCCGTTCGCCGAGGTCTGGTTGACCTGCGTGCAGAACGGGACACCGTAGTCGTTGCCCAGGAAGCGGAGGTTGTACGCCACCACGGCGGGTTTGGCGACCACCTGCTTGTAGGCGGAGCCGGAGTCATAGAGGACACCGTCGGCGCTTGAACCCACCCAGAAGCCCTGTTCGGCCGTGTAGGAGAAGTCCGAGCCCGCTTGCGGGTCCACGACCGGCGTGTTCGCGAAGCCGCTGTATTGGTCCCCACCGACGCGGAAGAGGTTCGTGGCCTTGTTGTTGGACACGGTGTTGGTCGCGCGCAGCGGCGAGAGGATGGTGCTCACGTCGTTGGTGGTCAGACCGGTCGTGTAGTTGTCCTCGGAGCGCGTGTTGATGCGGTTGCCCAAGGTCTTGTCGATCGTGTCGGTGATCAACGTCTTGAACTGGTAGGCATTGCCCAGGACTCCCGGAAGCTCGATGGTGATGGTCACCTTCTTGTCCGAGATTTCACAGGTGCCGGCGCCCGCGATCGTCCCGTTGGTCGCGCAGGTGGCTTGACCGGAGACTTGGGCGGTGAGCGTCGAGCTCTTGTACGCGTGGTTCGCAAGAACCGCTGCAATGTTGGCCGCTGCCACACCGTCAGATGCCGCGGCGCTGGAGCCGACCACGATCTTCGCGGTGGGCTGACCATTCGGGTTAACGAGCTGTACGTTCTCGTACATCACGCTAGCCGCGATCGCCGAGGAACTGAGCACGAGGGCGCCTGCCGCCAATGCCGCAATTCTCGATGCGTTAACTCCTTTCATCTTTTCACCTCAGATTTTTTTGGGTGTTTTCTTTTCGTTGCATTCTTTTCCTTTTCTTGTTTGTTGTCGCCTGTTTGTTTTACGAGGCAAATTCCGAACAAAGATTATCGGCGACAATCTTTGGCCTCGATTTTCTTCTTACCGTCGTAGCCCTCGAAGCCCCGTGTAAGGGGCTTTTTCATCGGCATACGGGAAGAAAGAAATTCACAAGGTATTTAAATGTTTAGAAATTATATAAACAAATGTTTATATAAAAAACATTTAATTGCGTTGATTGCCGATTAAATTCTTGGACAATCAACGCAAAACCGTGTGAATTCCTGGATGCT
>JAZDHB010000035.1:0-25563 GCA_043806415.1 Microcaldota archaeon
CAAGCCGCACGACCTGGCGCTGGCCTATACGCCGGGCGTGGCCTCCTCGTGCCGGGCCATCACCCAAGATCCCTCTCAGGTCTGGGCGCTCACCGGCAAGCGCAACCGCGCCGCCATCATAACCGACGGCACGCGCGTGCTGGGGCTTGGCGACATCGGCCCGCTGGCCGCCCTGCCGGTGATGGAGGGCAAGGCGCTCCTGATGAACGCGCTGGGCGGCGTAGATGCCATCCCGCTGTGCCTGGACGAAAAAGACGAGAAAAAATTCATCGACACCGTCTCGCGCCTCGCCCCCTCGTTCGGCGCCATCCTGCTCGAGGACATCTCCTCGCCCAAGTGCTTTCGCATCGAGCGCACGCTGGCCGCCGTGCTCCCGATCCCGGTCTTCCATGACGACCAGCACGGCACCGCCGTGGTGGTGCTGGCCGGCCTGCTGGGTGCGCTCAAGCTGACCGGGCGCGACGAGCCATCCAACGTGCGCATCGTGGTGTGCGGCGCGGGCGCGGCGGGCAACGCGATCGCG
The DNA here is from genome assembly GCA_043806415.1 of Microcaldota archaeon. Taxonomy (GTDB): domain Archaea; phylum Micrarchaeota; class Micrarchaeia; order Anstonellales; family Anstonellaceae; genus CAIXYX01. Next base: position 524 of record JAZDHB010000035.1, read on the forward strand.
ACCCTGCTGCACGCCTATGGATTCACGCGCATTTCCGTGATGGACTCGCACGGCGCCCTCACGCCCGCGCGTACCGGCCTGGACGAGTTCCGCGCCGAACTGGCCTCATGGACCGAAAACACGGGGCACTCCAATCTGGAAGACGTCCTCGCCGGAGCGGACGTGTTCATCGGCGTGTCGGCTCCGAACCTTCTGGACGGCGCGCACGTGCGCTCCATGGCCAAGGACCCGATCATTTTCGCCCTTTCCAACCCGGATCCGGAAATCAAGCGCGAAGCCGCCCTCGCTGCCGGCGCGGCGGTCTACGGTTCGGCCCGCTCGGATTGGCCCAACCAGGTGAACAACCTGCTGGCCTTCCCCGGCATCTTTAGGGGGCTTCTGGACGCGGGCGCCACCTCGGTCAGCCAGAAAATGAAGATCGCGGCCGCCTTGGCCATCGCCAAAATCGCCGAAGAAGACGGGCTTTCCAAAGACAAGGTGATTCCCAATCCCCTGGACGCGCGCGTGCACCGCGCCGTGGCGGCCGCCATCATCCGGGCGGCCAAAGAGGAAGGATTGGTGAGGAAAAAAGATTAGCCCTCGGGGGAAAAGAATAGTCTTGCTGGCGCTTCGCGCCGGAAAATAAGCCCTCGCTGAGATTTGAACGAAGCCTTTTCTTTCTCGGCAGAAAGAAAAGCCTTCAGGGAAAAGAAAGAGGCATTAGCCCTCGCTGAGATTTGAACTCAGGACCTCCTGTTCTCTTGACGTGCGAGCGTTCGGGCATTGCCGGATGTCGCGCGTTTTCCAGGGTTTTTTGGCCTCCGGCCAAAAAAGCCTTACAAGACAGGCGCTCTACCACTGAGCTACGAGGGCGATTAAATCGCCGATATCTATCCTTGCGTATTCTTTCTTTTGAACCCGAGGGCCTTTTCTTTCTTTCGCAAAGAAAGAAAAGGGGCTCCGAGCGATGGTTTTTATATATGCATGAGCCAAAGCACTATCAGTTCTTCACGTTAATGGTTAGGTGAAATGTTTATGGGCAAATTCGCTGAGGCGGACGCAATCATCTCCAAGATCGCCATCTGCAAGAAATGCAAGGCGCGCAACAAGGCCGGCATGGCGCACTGCCGCAAGTGCGGCTACAAATGGATGCGCCCCAAGCGCAAGGACATCCGCGCCAAGAAGTAGGCTTTTTTGATTTCCAGGCTTGCGGCGCGGCCGCAAGCATTTAAATATCTTTTTCACCTTATGTCCTCCAGTGTGAACGGTATGGGAAAAAATGCCATGGATCACATCCGCGTTTCGCTCTCCCAGCCTTCGCTCTCTGGTTTCTTCGGCTTCTTTTGTTTTAACTGATTTTCACGGCCCTGTAGCTGGCAACCGATTGAGGGCCGCCGGATGAACATGCCAAGCGTAAGCGCCTTTTTTGGGCCCGCCCGGCTTGTTCAAAAACAAAAACAACCGGAGGTAATCCATATGGCCATATCATTATCGACGTATGCACTGGGCGGTGGCAAACAGGACACGAAATCGAACGGAGGGGATCTTGCATCGGGCGGCAATCTGCCCAAGGCGCTGAGCCTGGTTAATTATGCCCCTCCGGCCATTTCGCGCATCCGCACCCTGCTTGGCGCCAACCAGCTTCCCGAGGCGCTCGAGCAGATGAAAATCCTCGTGAACGAGACGCGCGCCGCTTCGCCGACGCTGCTGCTGCCCGACACCGCGACGGACGGCTACCGGCAGCTGGTGGGCGAAATCCGGCGGTCGCTCAAGGAAGCGACGGCCGCGTATTCCATGCTCTCGCCAACGGTCATCGGAATCGATGCCGAATACGACGGGGGCGAATACGCCCGCTACCAGGACCTGTCGGTCATGAACCTGCTGGCCGGCTCGTTGCGGGTTCAGGAGTCCAGACGGAGCATCTATTTCTGCTGAACAGCACCCGCTCCCTCTTTTTCCTTTTTTTTATTTTGTTTTGTTACGGGCCCCGAGGCCCTGTTTTTTCTTTCTTCTTTTACCGGTTTATTCTCCCAACGCCGAACGACCCATATTCATAAAAAGGGCCTGCGGATTAAACCCTACCTGCGGATCAATTTTATTCATCGGAGGTCGAGAAGATGGAAGGCATCCAAGACGAGATCGTATTCACAGCCAAGCACAAGGACTGGGTGGTGGTGAAGAAATTCCTCATCGTCGAGAACACCAAGCCCGAGGAGATCGCGCTCGCCCTCTCCTCGGCCGACAAGACGATCGTGCGCAAATCCTACGAATACGCGGGCATCAAGCCCGACGTCATCGAGGCGTACGTGGTGGGCGTGGCCAAGAAGGGGCGCACGTTCTCCAACCTCTCCGCCGTGTTCGGCTCCCTGCAGCCCGGCGCGGTGAAAGCCGCGCTCCTGCCCGCCTGCCCGACGCCCGAGTTATATCCCATCGCGGAAAGCTATTTCGTCAAACGGCTGCTGGAGGAGATCGGGTTCAACCCGTGCCTCGAACCGGAAACTCTCGGCAAGGTGTTCCCCCACATCAAGGTGGCCAAGCCGCGGGGCAACTTCGGCAAGAAAAAAAAATAAGGGCAGCGTAGCTGAATGCGATCGCCAGGGCCCAAAGAAAGAGGCGGGGTTTTCAGCGCAGATCCCGCTTTTTTCGCAAAGAAATAAGGTTTTAATTCTTGTCTTATATTTTTTATCCATGAAAAATAAAGTTTCATCCAAAACACCTTCTTCTCACGGCATGGCCGCGTCGAACCTCGTGCGCCTCTGGCTCAAACAAAAGCCCTTCATGCACTGGCTGGTGCGCGAAGGCCTGGTGAATTACACGGCGCTGGCCACGCGCCTCGCCGCCGAGGGCTTCGCGTCGGGCAAGCGCCCGGTGGCCGCCCTGCGCGCCGCCCTTCTCCGTTCGCGAAATCTTGATTTGGGCGAATTCAATCCGTTCGGCAACAACGCCGTCCTGCGCGATTCCAAATTCGAGATCCGGACCGGCATCACTGTTGTGCAGTCCGAGCAGGCCCTCTCGCTCCCGGTCATCGCCGTCTCCTCCTCCAAGAACGGCGTGATCAGCCTCATCGATTCGGACAAGGCCGTCCGCATGCCCCGTTCGGCCAAGCTGGTCGAGGAGAATCAGGTGCTCATCACCATCTATTCCGACGAGCGCATGGACACCGAGCCGGGCGTGCTGGCCACCCTGCTTCTCCACCTCGCCCTGCAGAACGTCAACGTCGTCGAGATAACCTCCTCCGGCCCGGACACGCTGTTCGTCATCTCGCCCAAGGACCTGCCGGTCGCGCTGGGCGTGCTGCAGGGCCTCATCAGCGCGGGCAAGAAGAGCAAGGGCGAGCAGGCGCTCTTCTCCTACGAGAAGGCGGTAAGAGAATGATTAAATAGGACTTTGACAAGAGCATAAACATGGCAAAGATGAATCCATTGGCGTTCGAGGTCGTCCTCCACCGTGAAAAAGACGGCGGCTACTGGGCCGAGGTGCCGCAGCTCAAGGGCTGTCTTTCGCAGGGCGGCAGCCGGAAAGAAGCCCTCAAGAATATCCAGGAAGCCATCGAACTCTATCTCGAAACCGTCGGCGCCTATGTGCCCCGCGAGATGAAGAAGAACGAGGTTGAGATCCACACGGTGATCGTGGGTGCCTAAGCTTCCGGTCGTTTCAGGACAAGAACTGGTCCGGATCCTGATCGAGAAGAAGGGCTATCAGATTCGCAGCCGCAAAGGCAGCCACGTAATCCTGATCCATTCCGTTCTTTCGCCGCTCACCGTGCCGATGCACAGAGAGATTCGCCCCGGGCTTTTATTAAGCATCATCAAGACCGCCGGGTTGGAACGGGAAGAATTGAGCCGGAGATGAACCTGTAAAAAAACCAATGACCTCGAAGAAACCTTTATAAAATAGAAGTTCGTAAAGTCTTACGCTTCGTTTTAACTGAGGCGCTCTCTTTTAGAGGGTTTATTATTCAAGATTATATTCAGAATCATAAGTCTTGCATTTAAGTTGGAGGTGCACCACATGGTAAACAAGGAACATCTGAACCTGATCTTCATCGGTCACGTCGACCACGGCAAATCCACGTCAGTCGGCCGCATCCTCTACGAGACGGGCGCCCTCTCCGACCAGCAGCTGCGCAAACTCAAGGAGGAGGCCGAGAAAGTCGGCAAGGCCACCTTCGAATTCGCCTTCACCATGGACACGCTCAAGGAGGAACGCGAGCGCGGTGTCACCATCGACCTCTCGCACAAGGAGTTCGAGACCGCCAAATACTACTTCACCATCATCGACGCCCCGGGACACCGGGACTTCGTCAAGAACATGATCACCGGCGCGTCCCAGGCCGACGCGGCCGTGCTCGTCTGCTCAGCCAAGGAAGGGATCCAGCCCCAGACCAAGGAGCACGCCTTCCTGGCCAAGGTGCTCGGCATCAACCAGCTCATCGTCGCCATCAACAAGATGGATTCGGTCAACTGGGACCATGTCAAATTCGACGAAGTGAAAACCCAGATGTCCACCCTGCTCAAGAACATCGGCTACAAGGTCGACGCCATCCCCTTCATCCCCTACTCTGGATTCCAGGGCGACAACATCAAGAACAAGAGCGCCAACATGCCCTGGTATGCGGGTCCGACCCTCCTTGATTGCTTCGACAAGCTGACCGTGCCGGTCAAGCCCATCGACAAGCCCCTGCGCCTGCCCATCCAGGACGTCTTCACGATCACCGGACACGGCACCGTGCCGGTCGGCCGTGTCGAGACGGGCGTGCTCAAGCCCAACACCATGATTGTCTTCATGCCTTCCGGCGCGAAGGGCGAGTGCAAGAAGATCGAGATGCACCACCAGGAACTGGCGCAGGCCATCCCCGGTGACAACGTCGGCTTCAACGTCAAGGGCGTGGACAAGAAGGACGTCAAGCGCGGCGAGGTCGTCGGACCCGTCGACAACCCGCCCACCGTGGCCGCCGAGTTCACGGCCCATATCGTGGTGCTCGAGCACCCGACCGCCATCGGCAAGGGCTACACGCCCGTGTTCCACATCCACACGGCCCAGATCGCCTGCACCATCGTCGAGATCCTCGAGAAGAAGGACCCCAAGACGGGCGCGACGATGCAGAAGAACCCCGACTTCATCAAGACCGGAGACGTGGCCATCGTCAAGATCAAGCCCCTCAAGCCGGTCGTGGTCGAGAAGTTCCAGGCGTTCCCCCCGCTCGGGCGGTTCGCCATCCGCGACATGGGCCAGACGGTCGCTGCCGGCGTGGTGCTGGAAGTGACCCCGAAGACGGCCTAGATTTTTTTGTTTTAATCTATGATTCAAAAGACCCCGGCTCCCGGACCAGACGGTTCGGGACCGGACTTTAAGCATTGGTGACGGAATGGGAAAAGCGCGTATCAAACTGATTGGAAAGAATCCCGCGGAGCTGGACGACGTATGCAACCAGATCCGCGAAATCGCGAAAGCGACCGGCGTCGAGATCTCGGGCCCCGTGCATCTGCCCACCCGCCGCCTGACCGTCTCCACGCGTCGAACGCCCTGTGGTGACGGCTCGGACACGTACGAGCACTGGGAAATGAGAATCCATAAAAGAGTGGTGGACGTGGCCGGCGACGAGAGGACTTTGCGCCAGATCATGCGCGTGAAGGTTCCTGATACTGTCCAAGTGAAGATAAGTCTAGAATGAGTTTTCAGTCCTTCTTTTTCAAATACGAAACCCAACCCGAGCGGATGCAGGATTATAAATACAAACTTGGTAATTCCTTCATGGACAAATACACCGTCGTTGTTGAAAAAGGAGAGAGCGGCTGTTACATCGCTTATGTGCCTTCCATCCCCGGCTGCCACACCCAAGCCAAGACCATCCCCCAGTTGATAGAACGCGTGAAAGAGGCCATCGAGCTCTGCTTGGAGTGCGGGATAAAACCGGAAGAAAAAGCCTCGTTTGTGGGGGTGCGCACGGTCGAGTTGGATACGCATGCCGCCCCTTCGCCCTCTTAAGCCGCTGCATCTGGTGAAAATCCTGGCGAAATTCGGTTTTACGCCGCTAAGGCAGAAAGGGAGCCACCTCATTCTCAAAAACAGCCAAGGCAAGACCACCGTGGTCCCGATACATGGGAGCGAAGAGATCGATATCAGCCTCATCCGCTCGATACTGCGCGAGTGTGGCATAATGCCAGAGGAATTTTACAAAGTGGCATCTGGAGAAGAATGAATCAGGCATGCAAAGGTTCCGGACACCATGCAAGTGAAGATATCGCTGGAATAAAGTTTGTTCGACTAAAGCGTAAGCGACTTTTTTCAATGGCCTCTCGCCTTTTTTAACCCGACTTTCCAAGGCTCGACAGAACACGATATTCTTATTAAGTGAAATGGCAGCAATTATAATCTAATGGTAATAACAAAAAAACTTGCCTATACTAACGACTATGTCCGCTCGCCCGCCTTCTCTCCAAACTGCGATTCCAGCAAAACCGGCGCAAACAACGGGCATAATGGCAACTCCCACTCCGGCCAGGTAAGCGTGGGGCGACCCCTCAATTATGATGAGGCCCAGCCTCTTTCCAATGGGTTTTCCAACCGTTCTATCCGGGGTTCCAATGTGTGTATGCTCAACGACCCTGTCCAAACCAAAATCGGGCGCATCCTCAGCGGTGCGATCTCTAGCGACAATCACATCCTCGAGCTATCAATCAGCATCTGTCAGAGCGGCGACCAGGAAGCCGCCCAGCGACTTCTATGCAGCGGCCGCATCAGCTGCCTTCAGGCCATGGAATATCTGGCCGAAACCATAACCGACCCCGTCCTGGCCCAAGATGTGCTGTTGGAAAAGAGGGCCTATCGCCGGCTCCCTAAAGAATGCCTCGCGCGCCTCAAGAAAATCGCCGGCCCGGTCATGGCCTAAGCCTCCTCATTTTTCCCGCCGCTTTCTAAAAGGAGGGCTGCGCGGGCATCTCGGGCCCGGTTTCTTTCGGCTTATCCCCCCGGTATTCCATGACGATCTTGTTGTGGTATTCCCCATACTGGAAAATGTACTCGCCCAGCCGGCTCACCGGAACGAATCCCATCTTCTCGTAGAACCGGGATGCGATCTCGTTGCCTTCCGCATATTCGATCCACATCTTGTGCGGCTTGAAGTAATCTTTGGCATAATCGATCGCCGTCCTCAGGAGCAGGGTGCCGTATTTCTGGCCCCGGTGCTCCTTGCGCACGGATATGCCGAACGTCACGTTGTGCCTCAGCGTGATGGCTCCGCTCCACGCGTCGGCGATGCCGGCCAGCCTCCCATCTACGAAAAGCAGCACCATGACCAGCTCGCCGCGGTCCATGCGCTCGGCGCTCTGCTTGAGCCATTCTTTCTCCTCGTCGAGCGTGAGCGCCTTCTCGACGTTGATGAGCGCCTTCTCCTCGAAGAGGGAATTGACGTAATCAAGGAATCCCTCGGGCTTGAGCGCGAGCAGCTCCTTGCCTTGCGTGATGATCTTGATTTCGTGCATGGACAAGCCTTTTTCTTTCTTTTCCTGAAGGTTTTCTTTCTTTTCCGCAGAAAAGAAAGAAAAGCTTCTCAGAGTCAAGTCACCTCTTCATCGCCTTGCGGCTCAGGAAATGGTGCGAATCATCATAGAACTCTGTTTATGGGTTCTGAAATATATAAATGAGGCGGGAAAAAAGGGAAAGAAAAGAAGGGTTTGGCCAAAAGGCCAAGATGCCTGTCAGAGTCCGCTCTTACTCTGTATCCGTTGGCGGCGTGTATTCCATGAGGCCACGGCGTTTCGGGGGTTGAGTTTGCTGCTCGTCTGCGGCCGGCACGTTTTTTTCGGCAATCGGCTTCTCCTCGAGAGGCTGCTGCTCCTTGCCATCCTTCTGCGGCTTTCCGATATTCGAGTAGCCCTTGGGGTTTTTTGAGTCGTCTTGGCTTTCTCCATTTGAGGGTTTGGTTGTCTCGACCGCCTTTGCTTCGGGTTTCTCGGCCGGCTTCGTTACATCTGGGGTCTCGATCGGCTTCGCCTCCGACTTTCCATCCGGCTTCGGGCCGCCCGATGCCGGAGTTTTGCTCTCATCTGACTTGGCGCCATCCTCTTTCTTCTTTTTCATGGCGCCCAAGGCAGCGCCCAAAAGCGCACCGCCCAGCGCCGGCCATTCGAGCGGGATTGGGCTGGTGGGGTCGAACGGCGGTTTCTGGCCCTCTTTCTTCTCATTGCCCTTCACGGCCGAGGCGAGCGTGTCTTTCTTGGCCTTGGCAGTGTCGCTCAAGATCGGCGCCAGCTTGCTCGAATCCACCGAATTCGGGACCATAATTTCCATCATCTTCTTGCCGAAAGCCTTCTTGGTGAACGTCTCCAGGTCCGAAAGATTGTATTTGAGCGTGTCGTTGGGGTAAATCAAATCCTTGTTCTTGATGTTGTTGCGGGTGGCGACATCCTGCGCCACATTGAGCATGGCATTTTTGACGGTGTCCGTCTTCCAGCTCTCCATGGTCAGGACCGGTTTTCCGGCCAGCTCGTTGATCTTGCTGGACAGGATGCCTGAGATGGTGCTCAAATCAATGCGCTTGTCCTTCCACTTCGTGATGTTGACCGAGAACTCCCGGTCCACGGATTTCGGAAGCGACAGGCTGGTCTTCAGAGCCTGTTCATTCTTCTTGGTTTGGGTCGTGTCCTTGTCAGGCGAGATTTTCTCGGTTTTCACCGGCGGCACGACCGGGACGGCGCTGGACTTGGAGTTCCAGAGCAAGTAATTGATGCCGAGCGCGACGAGCGTAGCCGCGACCGTGCCGGCGACGGCTCCTTTGATTATGCGCCCCGCGTGCGGAAGTCCGGCGAACCAGTTGCGCAGGCGGTGTTTCTTTCCGTCCCTCTCCGGGGCGTCTCCGCCCGGGCTTCCTGCGCCTTTCTGCGCGTCCGGGTTTTCCGTTTCCTTGGCAGTCTCTGTCGGGGTTTCTTTTTCCTTTGTCCCCACCTCTTCGGCGTTCGGCGCCTCGGTCGGGTAAGTGGATTTGTCTCCGATGATCGGGATCTGGGAATATTCCGATTTCGCGTGGCCGTCCCACGCCGGCTGCTCGCTTGCGGCCGCAATTTCGGCGGCGTTCTTGAGCCGGTTCTTTTCATGGGCATCGTAGGCGGCTTTGGCCTCTTGCACGCCTGTGATGCGACCGTTCAGGTCGTCGCGGGTGTTATTGAGGCGGTTGCCGTTGAAATGGTCGTACGGGTGATTCCGCAGGTCGTTGTTCACGCCGGCAAGGTCTTTGTTGAGGGCGTCCAATTCAGCATCAAAGCTCTTTCTCTTCTGTACACGTTCGATGTAATTCGCGCGGTTCGGGATATCTTTCTTGCTGGAAGCTTGTTTCAAAACATCGCCCATATCGCCACCTCTCCGTTGTAATACATTATATTTAGTGGTAATACATATATAACTGTACTGGTGGTTGCTGATTCAGATTAGGCGTAAATCAAATATATAAATATATATATTTTCTTAAACAACCACATAACAATCAAGGAACTTGCCATCGGCGCGGCACATCTTGCACATATATTAAGCCCCATCGTCCCATTCATATTGTCAAAGCCTATTGGCTGGTCTGTATGGAAATCGTCAAAATCCCAATCGAGCGGATCCACATCCTCAAAGGCGAGGCGGATTCCACCCTCAAAATGCTTGAGCAGAAGCTCAATCTTTCGATCAATGCCGAGCCGGACGGCTCGGTCGAGCTGAGCGGCGAGCCGGTGGACGAGTTCTTCGCCAAAGGCGTGATCAAGGCCATCGGTCGGGGCTTCGAGCCCGTGCCCGCCCTCAAGCTCCTTGACGAAGAATACGGGCTCAACGTCGTGGACCTGCGCGATTTTGCAAAGAATCCGGATGCCATGACGCGCATAAAAGGGCGCGTCATCGGCGAGAAAGGCAAGGCCAAGCGCATCATTGAGGAAGAGGGCGAGGTGGACGTGGCCATCTATGGGCACACGGTGGGCATCATCGGCAAGCTCGAGCTTCTGGCCATCGCCACCACGGCCGTGTTCAAGCTCGCCGAGGGCCAGCCGCACGCCGCGGTTTATCTATATCTTGAGAAGAATCGGCGCCGGCGCAAGGAAGAGGAACTCAAGAATCGTGGCGGTATCTGGAAGTAAATGACTATATTTTTGTTTTGGTCTAGATAGTAATGTTTATATATTCCCTGTCGGTTAGTCGTCAATGACCCGGGCATAAATGCCCGGGCGTGTAGGGGCGCATTTATGCTCGGCACACGAGCCGGCCCGAGGCCGGCTGTGCCCAGAGGCGCGTATAGTCGCGCCTCTCGGGCGCCCGGGGCTTACCCTTTGCTGAAGCGGAGGGCGTGCGCCCCGGGCCATTGAGTCAAGAGGTGTTCTAATGAAGACCGTGAAATACGCAGTCACATACAAAGAAGATGCTGGTCGGCTTGAACTGTTCATCCGCTGGTTCTGGGCCATCCCCAGCTGCATCGTGCTGTTCATCCTGGAAATCATCGGTGAGTTCGCGATGTTTTTCCAGTTCCTGCACATCCTGATTCTAGGCAAGCGCAATGACATGTTCAACAAGGGTATCTCGATGTTTATGTCATATTCTGTCAATTTCGCGAGCTATTTCTACTTCCTCACCGATGAGCGCAATCCGCTCATGCCCGGTGAGGCGATGAAGAGCGTGAAGTTCGACGTCACGTATAAAGAGGAAGCCAGCCGGTTGGAGTTGTTCATCCGCTGGTTCTGGGCGATTCCCAGTTACATCGTGTTTGTCATCTTGGCCATCATCGGCGTCATTGCCATCGGATTGCAGTTCCTGCACATCCTGATCTTGGGCAAGCGCAACGAGACGCTCAACAAGGGCGTGATGATGTATCTGTCCTATGCGTTCGATTTCATGGGCTATTTCTTCCTGCTCACGGACGAGCGCAATCCGCTCATGCCTGAGTATTGAGGGAATAAGGAATTGGCGGGAAGGTAAGCCTTCCCGTATTTTTATCTTTATTTTTTCATCCTGTTTTTTCTTACTGTTTTCTGATTTTTCTTTCAGTCCTTATTCTCTCTCTATCATTGCATCTCCTTTCATCCCGATATTGTCTCCGGCCTTTTCACCCAATCATTTTTATTCTTTCATTCCCTTTATCATCTCATGAAAACCGAATTGTTATTCTACCTAGACGCCTACATGGCCAAATTCGAGGCCACCATCGACTCGGTGCGCCCGGACGGGGGCATCATCCTCGACAAGACCGCTTTCTACTACACGTCCGGCGGGCAGCCCAGCGACAAGGGCAAGCTAAAGCGCGCATCCGACGGCCTCGAGGCCCAGGTGAAAGAGGTGAAAAAGGTCGACGGCGAGGTGGTTCACTATCTCGAACCATCCGCGCCCCCGCTCGCCTCCGCCTCGGCTCCTCTCACCTCCGGAGATAAGGTTTTAGGCGAGCTGGACTGGGCGCGCCGCCATAAGCTCATGCGCATGCACACGGCCGGCCACGCGCTCGCGGCCGGGCTCTACAAGCTCCAGGCCTTGGTGACCGGCACCCAGCTGGAGGCCGACCAGTCGCGCTTCGATTTCTCGGTCGAGTCGTTCGACCGCGCCCTTTTCGAGGGCATCGTCGAGCAGACCAACGCCGAGCTGGCGGCCGGGCCCGAGGTGAAGACGTATTCCCTTCCCCGCGAGGAGGCGCTCAAGCTTCCGGGCATGGTGAAGCTGGCGAACGTGCTCCCGCCCGCCCTCACCACCCTGCGGATCGTCGACATCGTAGGCCTGGACACGCAGGCCGACGGCGGCACGCACGTGAAGGACACCAAAGAGGTCGGCACCATAAAGATCCTGAAGCTGGACAACAAGGGCGCGAAGAACAAGCGGATCTATTTCGCGCTCGAGCCCTGAGAGATCGATGGCTCGAGCCCTAAAGGATCGATGAAGCCATGGGCGAACGACGAGGGAAGTTGCTCCCGCCGGGGTTTTTTCTTTTTCGGGGCGGACCATCGTATTTAAATAGTTTTTCTTCGCTCTTTTACTCGGACTCTTTCTGGATAGGTATTCGACCGAAAGAGGCCATATTGTTTATCTCTATTTGCAGGTGATTGTCCATGGACCGCGCGCAAATGCTCAAAGAGGGCTCCGACACCCTCAAGACCGGCACGACCACGGTCGGCCTCGTCTGTTCGGACGGCGTCATCCTCGCGTCCGACCGGCGCGCCACGATGGGTTATTTCATCGCCTCCAAGGACGTCACCAAGATATTCAAGATTGACGAGCGGATTGCCATGACCGTCGCCGGCTCGGTCGCCGACGCGCAGGCGCTCGTGCGCATGCTGCAGGCCGAGACGCGCCTCTACCAGCTAAGGTACGGCAAGCCGATGACCGTCAAGAACGCGGCCACCCTCCTGGCCAACATCATGTTCCAGTACAAGTTCTTCCCCTATTACGTGCAATTGCTCATCGGCGGAACCGAGGACAAGCCGACGGTGTTCTCCATCGACCCGCTGGGCGGGACCACCGAGGAGACCTATGCCTCGACCGGCTCCGGTTCGCCCATGGCGTACGGGCTGATCGAGAACATGTACAAGAAGGACGGCACCGTCAAGGAGAACCTGCCCGTGGCGGCCAAGGCCATCTCCGTGGCGATGCGCCGCGATTCGGCCACCGGCGAGTCGGTCGACGTGGTGACCCTCACCAAGTCCGGCTTTCGGCGCCTCGAGAAATCCGAGGTCGCGAAGCTGATCGAGTCCTAGGGATCCCCTATTTTCATTTCATCGGCACCTGCCATATGCCATATCCGTTGTCGTTTCCATCCATATCCAAAAGGCAATCCCAAAAAGGCATCCAATCCCAAAGCCATTTCAAGTGAGGTTTTTTACGTGGAATTCAAGGAGATAGAGAAAAAAGTATCCGAACTCGTGCCCAGCGAATGCAAGCTGACCAAGGTCGAGTGCGAGGGCCTCGACATCGTCGTCTATTTGGGCGACATCTGCGCCTTCTACCGCAACGACCAGCTCATCCGCAAGCTCGCCGGCTCCTTGCGCAAGCGCGTGCTCATCCGCTCCGACCCGGCCAGCCTCCGCCCGCCCGAGGAGTCGCTCAAGGCCATCCAGCAGATCGTGCCGGCCGACGCGAAAGTGAACGACATCCGTTTCATCCCCGAATTCTGCGAGGTCATGATCGAGGCCCTCAAGCCGGGCCTGGTCATCGGCAAGGGAGGCTCCACCCTCAAATCCATCATCGAGCAGACCGGCTGGGCCCCGCAGGTGGTGCGCCAGCCCACCATGGCCTCCTCGACCATCAAGGGCGTGCGCTCCACCTTCCACAAGGACGCCGCCAACCGAAAGAAATTCCTCAACACGCTCGGGCGCAAGATCTGCTCCAACCTGCCCAAGAGCGACTACGTCAAGGTCACGGCCCTCGGGGGCTTCCGCGAGGTCGGCCGCTCCTGCTCGCTCGTCGAGACGCCCAACAGCCGCATCCTCATCGACTGCGGCATCAACCCCGACACCTCCGAGCCCACGAAAGCCTACCCCTACCTCTCGGCCATGAATCTGGAGCTGGACAAGATCGACGCGGTGGTGCTCACCCACGCGCATCTGGACCACTGCGGGTTCGTGCCCTACCTGTACGCCTACGGCTACGACGGGCCGGTCTATTGCACCCCGCCCACGCGCGACCTGGCGGTCCTCCTGCAGATGGATTACATCAACCTCGCCTCGCGCAACGGCAACGGCAACGCGCCGTACGGGGTCAAGGACATCCAGAAGCAGCTCTCGCACATGATCACCTTCGACTACGGCGAGGTGATGGACATCACGCCCGAGGTCAAGCTCACGTTCTACAACGCCGGCCACATCCTCGGCTCGGCGCAGGTGCATCTGCACATCGGCGACGGGCTGCACAACATGGTGTTCTCCGGCGACCTCAAGTACGGCTTCACGCGCCTCTTCGACCAGTCCTCGACGCAGTTCCCCCGCGTGGAAACCCTGTTCGTCGAATCCACCTACGGCGGGCGCGCGGACGTGCAGCCCAACCGCTACGACACCGACAAGCGGCTCACGGACATGTCCGGCCAGGTGCTCGCGCGGGGGGGCAAGGTGCTCATCCCGGTGTTCTCGGTCGGCCGCTCGCAGGAGATCATGCTGGTGCTCGAGGAGTACTTCTCGCGCCACCCGGAGATGAACTATCCGGTCTATATCGACGGAATGGTGCTCGAGGCGTCGGCCATCCACACGGCCTATCCCGAATACCTGCGCCACAACATCCAGCGGCGCATCCTCTCCAACGACTCGCCCTTCGAGTCGAAGATATTCGCCCCGGCCAAGGGCGACCGCAAGGAGATCGCCGAAGGCGAGCCGGCCATCATCCTCGCGCCGTCCGGCATGATGACGGGCGGCCCGGTCCTCGATTACCTGCACCTCATGGCCGACGATCCCAAGAACGCGCTCTTCTTCGTCGGATACCAGTCCACGCTCTCGATGGGCCGCAAGATCCAGCGGGGGCTCAAGGAGATCGCGATGATGGGCGACGACGGCCGCTCCACGTCTCTCAAGATCAACATGGAAGTGGACACGGTGGAGGGCTTCTCCGGGCATTCCGACCGCAACCAGCTCATCAACTACGTCAAGTCGGTGCGGCCCTCGCCCGAGCGCGTGTTCACCGTGCACGGCGACGAGACCAAGTGCGAGGATCTGGCGCGCTCCATCTCCAAGATCTGCAACGTGGAGGCGCGCGCGCCGATGGATTTGGACAGCATCCGGCTCAAATGAGAACCGTGCGCCAAAGAAGGAAGGCGTGCGCCCGGAACTCCTGAATCCGTCCTACTTCAAGAGCTTCAGCGCATGCCCGTATTTCTCTTCCACCACCATCTGGTGGGCGTCGAGCATCATCTCATCAATCGGGCTGAGCGGCTGCTCGTCCGCATAAGTCCCGTACCGGTTTTGCGGGTCCATCCGCTTCAGGGTCCGGGCGATGAACCTGTGCAATTCGCCGTTCGTCCACTCGCCGATGCGCGTTAGCTGTTCGATCTGGCCGGCCCGGTCCAGGGTGTCTTTGGCTCCGATGTGCGCCAGCCGCTCTTTGTATTCGGGTTGGTTGCACTGTTCGATGAACCTGGCTACGATATATGCGGCCTGCTCGCTCCCGGACAGCATCGCCTTGTTGGCCAGTTTCCAGTCGAACCGCCAGGCCAATCGCGGATCAAATTCTCCGGAGTCCGGCGCCACCGATGCCTTGATCCTCATCTCTAGCAGAGCCTCGGCAGCCAGTCTCTGCAGGCTGCGCAATGTCTTCTTGCGCATCCGGGCCGGGTGCCAGTATTCCTCATGTTTCGTTCCGCCGTATTGCTCGATGTCCCGCATGTGATTGAAAATCCATACCGGATCAGTGTCCGTCTCCGGGTGAATCAAATCCTCCCGTTCCGGCCTGGGCCCGAGCAGGGCGTTTTTGGCTTTATATGCTCCGTTGCTGCGGCCAGCGGCTGCGTACAGAAGAGCCAAGAAGAGGTCGATTTTCGTCCTTAAGTCCAGTTTCATGTACTTCTCGTCGTTCTTGTATGCCTTGTGGCCGGCCTTCCCGCGGTGCCCGTGCCCGGACCGGATCGGTTCCAGCATAGGGACATTGTCAAAAAGTTCAAAGCCGGCCGGGCTGATATTTTTTAGGTTGATGTTCTTTGGCGGGATTCTTTGTCTCGTTTCGTGCATTCTCATGTCATAATTCGGACCGTGATAGTTTTTATTTATTTATGACCCGACCGCTCGCCTTTAAATGCATGAACCCAAATCTATGGCGATCATATGGGCTCGCTCTCGGCCGAACACCTCATGCTCCTTCTCTTGGTGCTCGCGCTCGTCCTGCTCGCCTACGGCATCTTCACGGGCGCCATCCAGCGGTTCTCCGACGCGGCCCTGGGAGCCATTTCATCCCCGTCTGCCGAAGCGGGTGCCGCCGCCAATCCATCGTCCTCCCCGCCCGGCTTCTTTTCCGAGGCCGGCCATTGGACTGGCGGATTGCTCGGCGGGTTCTCTTCCGGCGTCGCCGACAAGTTCTCCGACGCCGCCCATCGCTTTGATCCGAATTTCTGCGTCTCCGACCGGAATTGCGACGCCGGGCGGGCGTGCTCGCGCACCCTGGGCTGCGTCTATCCCTCCCGATGCACACTTCTTGCGGGCCCGGCCCGGAGCGAGGGTCGTATCGACCTCCTGTTCATCGGGGACGGATTCCACGACGATAACGAGCTGAACTCGACCGTGCGCGAGGTGCTGGAAGGCGGTAAATGGGGCGGAGGGCTGTTGGATCTCGAGCCGTTCGCAAGCCACCAGAATCTCTTTGACGTGCGCCTCATCCGCTCCAACGAGAGCATCCCGCTTTCCCGCCGACCGGACGGAACCGACGACCTGGATCCGGGCGCGGTGGACGCCCTCTCGGCCCAATGCCCGGCGGCCGATTACCCCTTCGTGCTCTCCAACCAGTATTTCCGCTCCTACTCGGCCGGCCGCGTCGCCTACATCTCATTGGCCTACGACCCCCGCCCCGACTGGGGGCGCCTGGTCTCCCACGAGTTCGGCCACCTCTTCGGCGGGCTCAAGGACGAGTATGCCGAACCCCGCCTGGGCGACTTGCCGGGCTATCCCAACTGCGCTTCCAGTCCGGCCCAGGCCCGCGAATGGTGGGGCGACGTCGGCGGGGCCGGGCAATTCTTGGGCTGCAGCTATCTGGACCGGAACATACGCCCGACGAACAATTCCATCATGCGCGACCACCGCCTCAGCAACACGGATTACGGGCCCGTGAACGAGAAATACCTCGGGCAACTGCTCGGGCAATGGCCGCAAGGCACAGAGAAAACAAAACCATAGCAAGTGGTGGAAAAATGAAACGTCCAAACGCATCCGCCGTCCTCCTCGCATTCGCGCTCCTGCTTGCCCTGGCCCCGCCGCTTCATTGCGAAGGTGGCCTTTCCTACGTCCTCTCCCTCTCGAACGAGAACAACACCCTTTCCCTGAACTCCTACTCGCTGGCTCTGGGCGATGCGCCCGACCATGCATTCCAGCCGGCCGACGGACACCATCTGGCCATCCTCGACGCGGGCGGGCGCACGCTCTATTCCCTGAATTTCAGCCTCAACTCCTCGCTCTATTATTCCGCCCCCATCGATTTCTTCGACGATAACGGGACGCAGGTGCGGTTCGGGAACGAAAGCTCCGGCGCGCCCCCCCGGCCGACCGTGAGCCCGCGGCCTCCGCTGCTCGTCGTGCCCTATTTTGCGGACGCGCGAGCGATCCGCATCCGCGACCCCGGCGGAAAACCGCTTCTTTCCATCGACGTTTCCCGATACGCCCATGCCGACGCGGCTTCCCTCTCAAGCGAACTGTCTTCCCCGAACACGGGCGAGCCCGCCTCGCTCTGGCTGACCGTTCTCCTCCTCTCGCTCTTCCTTCTGGCCGGCGCGGTGGCCTATCATCTTGCGCCCAAACCAAAAAAGAAATCCAAAAAGAAGAAAATCGGATCGTAGCCGCCAAAACCACAGCGCGAAAAAGAAGAGAATCAGGCCCTAGCTCCCAGGACCCGAGGACGAAAAAGAAGAAAATCAAATCCTAGCCAAAAGGCACCGGGACGAAAAGAGGAAAATCGGATCCCAACCCCGCCACAAGGAGACGGAAAAGGAGAAAATCCGCTCCTAGCCCGCTCCCAAGGCGCGCCCAAGCACGCGGCAAGAAAAACGGGAAGGCGCCCGGGCGCCGTCCCGTTCGCGTTCGATATGCCAGTACGCCCCTCTTTCGCTCTTTTATTCTTTGCTCTCCCTAATCTTGCCATGACCAAATATCTCATCACCTCCGCCCTGCCCTACGTGAACAACGTTCCGCACCTGGGAAACATCATCGGCTGCGTGCTTTCCGCGGACGTGTTCGCCCGCTACTGCCGCTCGGTCGGCCACGAGACGCTCTACGTGTGCGGGACCGACGAATACGGCACCGCCACCGAAGCCAAGGCCATCGAGGAGGGCGTGAGCCCGCGCGAGATCTGCGACAAATACCATAAGCTCCACAAATCCATCTACGAATGGTTCGGCATATCGACCGACATCTTCGGGCGCACCAGCACCGAGAAGCACACGAAAATAACGCAGGACATCTTCCTTGACCTCTACCAGCGCAACATGCTCATCGAGCAGGAGGTCGAGCAGCCCTACGACGAGAAACTGGGCATGTTCCTCGCCGACCGCTTCGTGATCGGCACCTGCCCGACCTGCCGATCCGACAACGCCCGATCGGACCAATGCGACAAGTGCAACCGCCTGCTCACCTACGCCGAGCTCATCGAGCCGAAGAGCAAGCTCTCCGGAGTCAAGCCCGTGCTGCGAAAGACCCGGCATCTTTTCCTCGACCTTGTGAAATCCCAACCCCTGCTCAAGACGTGGATCGACGACGTGGAGCGCCAGAACCTCTGGTCGTCCAACACCATCGCCATCGCGCGCTCCTGGCTCAAGGAGGGCCTGCGCGCCCGGTCCATCACGCGCGACCTCAAATGGGGCGTACCCGTCCCCCTACCGGGCTGGGAAAACAAGGTCCTCTACGTCTGGTTCGACGCGCCCATCGGCTACATCTCGATCAGTGCCAACTTCAGCGACAAATACATGGACTGGTGGGGCGGACACGACGTCCAGCACTACGAGTTCATCGGCAAGGACAACGTGCCCTTCCACGCCATCATCTTCCCCGCCACGCTCCTTGGCACGGGCAAGAAATGGACCCTGCCGCATTACATCTCTTCCACCGAGTTCCTCAATTACGAGGATTCGAAATTCTCCAAGTCCAAGGGCATCGGCGTGTTCGGAGACGACGCGAAAAATTCCGGCATCCCGGCCGACGTCTGGCGCTATTACCTGCTGGCCAATCGCCCGGAAACATCGGACACCTCGTTCTCATGGGACGACTTCGGCCTCAAAGCCAACAACGAGCTGCTGGCCAATTACGGAAACCTGGTCAACCGCACCCTCGTGTTCTGCGCCCAGAATTTCGAGGGGAAAGTGCCCGCGCCCGTCCTGTCCGAAGCGGACACGGAATTCCTCTCCAGCCAGAAAATCCGCCTGCTGCGCGTGGGCGAGCTTCTGGAGGGCGTGAAGATCCGGCAGGCCGTCCACGAGTTCATGGGCGCCGCCTCGGCGGCAAACGCCTATTTCCAGGCGCAGGCCCCCTGGAAGGTGATCCACTCCGACCGCTCGCGCGCGGCCAGCGCCATCTACGTGTTCTTGCACCAGATAAAAGATTTGGCCATCGCCGGAGAGCCGTTCCTGCCGTTCACCTCCGAGAAGATCTTCTCGCAGCTTGGCATCGATAAGCGCGGCTGGCCCAACATCGGCCAGCTTGATCTGCCCGCAGGCCATGCGTTGGGCACGCCGGAGCACCTCTACAAGCCGCTCGAGAAGAAATTCCTTGACGAATGCAAGCACAAATTCAGCGGCAAGCAGAGCAAAGGGAACGAAGGGAAGAAGCAACCCCCCTCGCCTGCCGGCCCGAAGGAGAAATCGTCCGCCGCAGGCGTATTTGCATCTCCCGCCACGGCGCCCATCGACCTCGGCGATCTCGAGCTGGAGGTCGGGCTCATCGAATCCGTGGAGCGCCATCCCAATGCCGAGAAGCTCTATGTCGAGAAAATCCTCCTCTCCGAAGGCGAAATACGGCAGGTCTGCTCCGGCCTCGTGCAGCACGTCCCGGCCGACGAGATGGCCGGCCGTTCGTGCATCCTGGTCAAGAACCTCAAGAGCGCCAAGCTGCGCGGGGTGGAGAGCCAGGGCATGCTGCTGGCGGCCCAGGATTCGGAAGGAAAATTGGAAGTGCTCTCCCCAGACGCGCCAGCCGGAACGAAAGTCGGATTCGAGGGCCAAAATCAATCTTCGGCCCAGTCCATCGACCCGATAAGCATCGACGAATTTCGGACTGTCGAATTCGAGGTGCGCGGCGGCGTCGTGTATGCCAACGACAAACGCCTCCTGGTGGACGGAAAGCCGGTGCAGACCTCGAAAGTGCGTGATGGCAAGGTCAGCTAGTCAAAGGAGTTATTTTCCCGCAGTTTCCAGAGGCGCTTTCTTTCCGGTTTTCGAATCGGCTTCAACGGTTTCAGTTTCTCTTATTTTTGAGCAATCCTTTTTCCTCTGCCATGCGGATCAGTTCATCGGTGCTTGGCGATGCGCTGTAGAAGATGACGAGCACCTCGAAGTTCCTGGAATTTGTCGGTTCGGTGGCTACCGAGCTAAGGATATCTATTCTCCATTCATACATCAGGAATCCGGCCAGGCGGATCAGCGCATTCTGCAGTTCGACGAGCGTGCGCGCTTTGGGCCGGCCGTCAGAACCAGGTTCGACCTGTTTATCCGGCCCGTAGACGAGCTTGGAGATCGAGACCGGCCGGACCACCTCGGTTCTCCTGTTTTCCGGGCGGTAGCTCAGGATGGCGGAAACCAGTTTATAGATATCTTCTTTGGGCAGCGTGTACAAGGCCGGCTCCGCGAGTACGTGCGCCATGACATCAGAGTAAAGCGCCTGCTTCGCCATCTTGGCGCGCTCCTTGTAAGTGGGCTTGGGAGAAATTGCGGTCTTGGTGCTGTCTGTTTGCTCCATCTTGCCTTTCATCGGCCGGGCGTCCAGCGGAAGGGCCTTGAAGAAGGGGAGAATGAGTATGACGCCCGTGGCAATCACATATGGCAGCGCTTTCTTCAAAGCTGTTCGCATGGTAAGGTATTATGTCTAAAAGTATAAAAAGGAGGTGGCAAGGAGTGGAATAATCTATCACGGGTCCTGGCATCTTATTCTCTCGTCTTTTTGGCCAGCTCGAACAATTCGGCCATCTGCGTAAGATTCACGATCGGTTTTCCCACGCGCTCGTAATCATCCACCAGGCGCGGGCAGGCCGTCGTGATGTAGGCATCGAAGGAATTGAAGTCTGCGAGCGAGCCGAAATCCACCTCGGCCGTGACCAGGATTTCGGATTCGATGCCCATTCCCGCGAGTTTCTTTCGCGCCGCCTCGGCGGCGAGCAGGTTGAACTGGCCGGATTTCGTGCTCACCAGAATCCCGATCCGCTTGGCCTGGCTGGCGGCGATGAGCATGCCCTGCATCTGCTTGCGCTTCTTCTCGATCTTTTCGTTGAGGAAATAGCTCGTGCGCGCGTACGGGCTGACGGAGAGCACGGGCTTGTCTGCCCCGATGCCCAGCGGATGGAATTCCCCGCCTCCGAAATACACTGTCGCATCCACTTCCTTCACGAGCTTGTCGGCCGCCGACGAATCGCAGCCGAGCACCTGGCCCTCGAGGATGGCCAGCCCGCCCCGGGCGGTGAGGACCTCGTGCGGATGGGCCGGGTCGCCCTCGCGCAGGATGCGCTTCATGTCCTCCAACTGGTGGATGTGCGAGACGGTGGTGACCAAACCCAGGCGGCGGTATGGGGCCAGGCGGGGGAGCGCCTGGCGCAATACCTCCAGATCCACGGTGATTGGATAGAGCCGGTATTCGACGGTCAGCCCCTTGTCCTTCACCTCGTGGTACTGGGCATGGCCGTAATGGATGAGGCGTTCGGCCTTGATCTTCTTCGCCTCGTCCAGCGCCAAATCGCACGCGCCCCAGCAGGGCGTGGCGGAGAGGAACACGTCGTGCCCTTCGCGTCGCAGCTTTTCGGCTTCCTCTACGGCTTTCTGCTTGAGGCCTTGGGGGAATTGCAGCAGGATGCGCATCAAATCATCTGGCTCTTATGGTTTCTATTATCCTTTCTGGATTATAAAAAGCATCCCTGCGGCCAAGGGAGTAAAAAATAAGGAAAAGAGCAAAAATAAGGAAAAGAGGGAAAGGGATTACCTATTCGTCCGCTCCGCTTCGGTCGACCTTTTTATCCATCTCCTCGGTCAGCTTGCTCGAGCGTTTGAGCAGCACTTTCATCTCGGCCGAGGCGACGATGCGCCGCGTGCGATCCACCGCGTCGGGGTTCACCGAGATGGACGTGATGCCGAATTCCACCAGTTTCTCGGCGAAATCCGGGTACACCGAAGGCGCCTGGCCGCAGAGCGAGCAGGTCACGCCGTGCTTGTTGCAGCTCTTGATGACCTTCTCGATGCTGTTGAGCACCGCGTAATTGCGCTCGTCGAAGCCGTCGGCCAGCGTGCCGTTGTCCCGGTCGATCCCCAGCGTGAGCTGGGTCAGGTCGTTGGAGCCGATGGACACCCCGTCGATGCCCTCCTTGCAGAAGTCGTCGATGAGCACCACGGTCGAGGGCACCTCGCACATGATCCAGAGCTTGAAATCGCGCGTGCGGTGGATGCCGTTGGCCTTGAGCAAATCCTTGACTGCGCGCAACTCGCCGATGCGGCGCACGAACGGGATCATGAGCCAGAGGTTCTTCATCCCGTACTCGTCGCGCACCTTCTTGATGGCGGCCAGCTCCATGGCGAACACTTCCGGCTCGCTGATGTAGCGCGCGCAGCCCCGGAAGCCCATCATCGGATTCTCCTCCTTGGGCTCGAACTCCTCCCCTCCGTCGAGGTTGCGGTACTCGTTGGTCTTGAAGTCCGTGGCCCGGTAGACGACCGGGCGGGGATAGAACGCCGAGGCGAACGTGCGCAATCCGTCCGAGAGCTTGCCGATGTATTCGGACTGCCTTCCCTCCCGGATAATCTTGCGCGGGTGCACGCCGATGGCGGCGATCATGAATTCGGCGCGCAAGAGGCCCACGCCGTCGCAGGGCAGGCGGCCCACCTTCGCAGCCAGGTCCACCTCGGCGCAGTTGACGTATATCTTGGTGCCGGTGGGCACGTATGCGCTGCCGGCCGGACCGCTCGCGCCGCCGCCCGCCTCGTCATGGCCCGCCGCTTTGGGCGCTTCCATGGCCACGTCGCCCTCGTACACCCGCCCGCGCACCGCGTCCACGGTGATGAACTGGCCGGTCCTGAGCTTGGTGGTGGCCTCCCTCGTCCCGACGATGCAGGGCACGCCCAGCTCGCGCGAGACGATGGCCGCATGGCACGTCATCCCGCCCGTGTCGGTGACGATCGCCGCCGCCCGCTTCATGGCCGGGACGAAGTCGGGCGTGGTCATCTCGGTGACCAGCACCTCGCCCTGCTGCATCTGGTCGATCTCCTTGTGCGACTTGAGGATGCGGACTTTGCCCTTGCCCACTCCTGGCGAGGAGGGCAGGCCGGTGAGGATGACCGCGCCCGAGGATGCGGCACTTCCGCCCGAAGATGCGCCGGCCGAGGCCGGTGCCTGAGTTAAATGTGAAATCCCGGGCGATGCGCCCCGGGGGCTGGAGGCCGATGAGTCCGATGCGCCGATCTGCGGCATATGCGCCGACTCCGCGATCTGCGGCGCATCTTGGGGCCGGCTTGAAATCTGCTCCATCTCCTCACCTCCTTCCTGGAAATTGTTGTCGATCATCTTGGCGAATGCGCCGGATTTGACGGCTTCAAGCGATCTCCCGCCCAGGGTCGTGACGGGTCTGGACTGCACGATGAACAGCGTCCCGTCCTGCATGGCCCATTCCATGTCCTGGGGCTTGCGATAATGGGCCTCGATCTTCGCGCCGATCTTGGCCAGCTCGATCACCTGCGCATCGCTCAATTTCTGCATCTCCTGCTTGGCCGCCGGCACGTCCCGCTTCTCGTTGCCTTCCCGCGCCTTGATGAGCATCCACGTCTGGCGCGCGATCGTCTTCTCCTCGATCACGAACGTCCCCTTGCGCACGGTGAACCGGTCGGGGGTGACGCTGCCGGAGACGACCACCTCGCCCAACCCGTAGGCGCCTTCGATGGACATGGCGCCCAAATCCTGCGTGACCGGATCCACGCTGAACATCACGCCGGCCACCTCGGACTGCACCATCTCCTGCACCACGGCCGCGAGGCCCACTTTCATGTGGTCGAAATGGTTCTCGTGCCGGTAGTAGATGGCCCTGGGCTCGAAGAGCGAGGCCCAGCAGTCCTTGACCGCCTGCACCACCTCGGCTTCGCCGGAGACGTTCAGGAAGGTGGCCTGCTGGCCCGCGAACGAGGCCTCGGGGAGGTCCTCGGCCGTGGCGGACGAGCGGACGGCCACGTACAGCAGCCGTCCCCGCTTGGCGCACAGCTGCCGGTATGAATTGATGATTTCGCTGCGCAGGCTCTCGGGAATGGTGCCGGAGAGGATGCGGGACTTCACCATCTCGGAGGCGCGGATGAGATGGTCGTTCTTCGTGACGTCCAAATCCGAGGTGACGTCCTTGATGAACGTGTCGATCTTGTTGAGCTTGATGTAGTCGAAATACGCGCCGGCCGTGACAACGAACCCGCCGGGCACCGGGAAGCTGGCCGAGGCCATCTCGCCCAGGTTCGCTCCCTTGCCCCCCACTTCCGGGATGTTCTCCTTGCGGATTTCCGAGAACCACATCACGTTTTTCATATGAAACCCCCCGACAACCGGCCCTGCTACCTCTGCGACCTGTCCATAGCAATTGAGAGGAGGCTTAAAAAGCTTGGGCCCAACCGGCGAAAAAACCCGGCCCGTGGCTCGCGCGCGGATTTCAGCACGGATGCGTGCGCGGATTAGGGCGATTCAGGCCAGCGAAAACAGGTGATTTTTTATTTCATTTTCGCGCGCACGAAAAGGTGGTCCTTGTCGTAGGGGTCCAGCGCGAACGCCTCGAGGATCTGGAAGCCCTCGCTTTCGAGCTTGGCGATCAGCTGCTCGTAGGTTTTTTTCGGGTTCTGCGTCACGTCGATGCTCTGGCTTTTCACGCACAGCAAGCCCTCGCCGTCTTCTTTTAGGAACATCTTCGCGTTGGCCACGAAGATTTCGGCCTGGTCGGGCTGGGCCACGTCCTGGTAGATGACGTCGGCTTTCTCGATGTCGGCGTACTCTTGCGGTTGGCGCGCGTCGGCTAAAATGGGGAGCATGTTGGGGCGCGCGTTGCACACGTTGATGAGGTCGCGCATCGAGCGCGGCGCGAACTCGACGCAGAACACGATGCCGTGCTCGCCCACGATGTCGGACACGTGCGAGGGCGTGGTGCCCGAGCTCGCGCCCAAGTATAGCACTTTGTCGCCCGGGTGGATGGGCAGTTCCTTGAGCCCTTTCGCGAGCGCGGCC
>JAZDHB010000036.1:0-2634 GCA_043806415.1 Microcaldota archaeon
ACTGTTTCGTGTGCAGCAGCACCGAAGCCGGCTTCCTGAACACGTTGCCCAGCTTGATGCCCACGAGCGCCTGCGCGCCCTTGCCCTGCGCCAGGTCCGCGAGCCGCTGGGTGATGATGCCGTCGAATACGACCGCATACACCGAGCTTTCGGCATCCAGGTTCTTGATCATGTCGCGCACCGGGATCTCCTTGACCAACTTCAGGTCGGCGTCATAGAAGCGCGCCTGCAGGGTGTTCTCAAGCTCCGTGAGGGACTGGAGCAGGGCCGGTGGCACATCGGAAAGCGAGGGTCCGGACGGGGCCGCTTCGCTCGCGCCTGCCGGTTCCGGAACAGGCCCGGCCGGCACGTTCACGACCGGGGGCGCGGTAAACTCCTCCTTGCGCTCGGCCGGGGCGAACGAGGCCTCTGGCGTCGGGTTGCGGGTCGGCGCGAACGAAGCCTCCGTGTTGCGGGCCGGGGTAAACGAGGGCTCGTTCAGCGTCTCGCGCGGGGGAGCCGGTGCGTTGTGCCCATATGAGCGCGGCTGCCTTCCCACATATCCGCCCTCGAGGTTGGGTGCCTGGGCGTAGGCCGGCGCCGCCTGGGGGGCCTGCGCCGGCGCCTGCCAGTCGGACTGCTCGTAGCGGGGGCTTTCGCGCCGCCCGCCGTAGTTTGAGCCCGAGCGGTTGTTGTTGAACTGCGGCCGGTACCGTCCCAAGCGCCGTTCCTCCTCGCCGGGCCCCGAGCTTCCCTGCTCGTAGGGCACCTTGGAGCGCAGGCACTTGATGAGCTCTTTTCTTGTGAGCTCCTCCACTTCCTTGCCGGTGGGCGCGCGCGCCACGAAGTCGATGTCGGCGATGCGCGCCAGCTCGTTGAGGATGATGTCCCCGCCCCGGTCGCCGTCCAGGAACACGGTCACCTCCTTCTCGCGGCACAGTTTGGCGACCGACGGGGCCACGTTGGCCCCGCCCACGCCGACCACATCCGTGATGTCGTTCTTGAGCAGGTTGATGACGTCGGCGCGCCCTTCCACCAGGATGACGGATTCCGACTTCTCGACGTTGGGGCCCGCGGGCAGTTTATCCGGCCCGTAGCTGGACACCTCGGAGGCCTTCACTTCCGAGCGCACCTGCTCGGAGATCTCCTTGCTCTCCGGGATCTCGGTCAGGACCATGTTCTTGAACAGGGCCTTGGCGCGCTCGATCAGGTCCTTGCGCTTGAGGCTGCGCGTGTCCTCGATCTTCTCGATGGCGATCTTGGCGTCGCACGGGCCCACCCGGTCCACGGTCTCGAGGGCCGCCGCCAGGATGCTCGTCTCCACCATGTCCAGTGACGAAGGAAGCTTGATCTTGCCGATCGACTTGCCGCCGCGCGGGCTCAGGTCCACCTCGATGCGCCCGATGCGGCCGTTCTTCTGCAGCTCGCGCAAGTCGAGCTCGTCGCCCAGCAGGCCCTCGGTCTGGCCGAAGATGGCCCCGACCACGTCGGGTTTCTCCACCAGTCCGGA
The DNA here is from genome assembly GCA_043806415.1 of Microcaldota archaeon. Lineage (GTDB taxonomy): Archaea > Micrarchaeota > Micrarchaeia > Anstonellales > Anstonellaceae > CAIXYX01. The sequence goes on from JAZDHB010000036.1 coordinate 1,490, forward strand.
AATTTCGGCATTGGCGTACACTAAATATTTGACCGTGTCGATGTATGTTTTTCCCATGGGTTCACCTTGTAGGGAAACGCACCAAAAGAAGTCCGCGCGCACGCGCAATCGACCTTCGCATCTTCTATGCGCCGTCCAAACGGCCGGCCGGCACCGGAATCCGCCAAAATGCGGATCCGTCTCTTATTATCAAAGCCCGCCGAGGGCTTTCTTGATGGCTGCGAGGAAGTTTTCCTCGTCCATGTCGAACGCGATGGTCTTCACGCGGCTGCTCGCGCCGGCGCAGATGCGCACGGGGGTCCCGGACAGTTTGCCCAGCCATTTCTCGATGGCGCGGTTGGCCCGCCCGTCTAGGGGAGGCTCGGTCAGGCGCACCTTCAAAACCGGCGCCCTGTCCATTGCGGACCCGACCGCATCCCGGGGCTGTGGTATGAATTCGATGTCCGGATGCTTGGCGCCCGGGACGGCCTTGAGAGTCAAACGACCCATCCCAAAACCTCCGGCGGCGCCATTTGTATGATTCGAGCAGCGCTCGAAACTTCTTTTTGTGAATTCCTTGAATTTTTTCGAATGTTATTCTTTGTTTTGTTTCATCTTTTTGCCGATGCGCTGTTGACAGCCGGTTCATCGCTATGCTCGGGGCGCCATCCACGCACGGCGATTGGATTGGGCCTTCTGGGGTTTAAAAGAGTTTGTTTCTAAACGTCAAATTGCGAATTTTCTTCTATTCTTCCTTTCCCGTCATCAGCATTTTCCGGATTTCTTCCATCCCCAGCAGCAGCGCGCCCGAGCCGAGGACGACCAGCCAGTCGTCCAATGCGAGCGGCACCGTCTCCATCAGGCTCGAGAGCGGCGCGTAATATATGATAGCGAGCTGCAAGAGCAACGAGGCGAGCACAGCCAGCACCAAATATCGGTTGCCCAGCGCGTTGCGCAAGGCGGATATGCGGAACGAGCGGCAGGAGAAGGCGTTCACCAGCTGCATGACGACGAAGGAGGTCAGGGCCATGGTCCCGGCCTTGGCCGGCTCGTGGGCAAGATAATATCCGAATATGCCCAGGGTCACGGCGGCCATGGAAAGGCCGCCGAACACGATGGAAGCGAGCATCGGCCGGCCCAGGAACGGGGCGGAGGGCCGGCGCGGC
>JAZDHB010000037.1:0-3268 GCA_043806415.1 Microcaldota archaeon
CCACGAGGTTGGGCACCAATTCATATCTCTTGGTGAGCTGCACGTCGATCTGCGCCCAGGCGTTGTCCACGCGCGTGCGCAAGCTGATGAGGTTGTTGTACATCAGGGCGAAGAACAGGATGACGAGGATGAGGATTCCGACGATAATCGGGACCAAGAGTTCGAGCATTGCGACCACCATTCCATTAAACATTCCGTCATAAGCTTCGAAGCCCTACTAAATAAAGCTTCTCCCCGCCCGCCTGAACGCCTCCTCTTCGACGAAATGCATTCCGGCGCAGACGATGAGCGCGCAGGGGCCGGGCAGCTTCTCATCCATGCCCGTTTTCCAGTCCTTCAGCTCGCCGGCCCAGATTTTCTCGTCGGGCCAGCCCACCCGGCACAAGACAAACAAACGGGTCGAGGGAAGAAGAACGGGTAGCGAGCCGGCCCGGGGGCTTCGTTCCGCCGCCGTGTCTTTTTTTCTTTTTTCCTGCGCTTTCCCGATTATCTCGAGCGCGAGCGAGGGCTTCATGGGCCCCAGTTCGGGGTCGATGTCCAGCAGGCACAAGGTGTGCGCGCCCCGCTCCAGATTCTCGGTGATGACGTCGAGGAAGGCGACGGGCTCGTAGTTTTTCCTCCAGTAGGTTATCGTGGCCGTCTTGCCCATCTTGTAAGCCTGCAAGCCGGCCGCGCCGGGGGCTGCGGAAAAAATCGAGGAGGCATGAAAGATACCGACCTGAATGTTTTTTTCGCGTGCCGCCGCGGCGAGGCTGTTGTGCGTGGTGGCGCTCATCGGGTCGCCCGGCACGAGGAGGGCAACGGGGCCCAGCGAGCAGGCGTCAAGAATTTTCTTTTCCCCTTCCACTTCCTCGCGCGCGAGCAAAACGATTTTTCTGGCGCCCTTCCCTTCTTCATTTATTTTTTCCTCAAGGCGTTCGAGCGTGCCTTCCCTCATGAGGTTGGTGTATTGCTCGGCAAAAATGCTTTGGCAGCCTTTCAGTGCCTCCAATGAGCGCAGGGGCAGATCGTTCTCGTCGCACAGGCCGAGGCCGACCAGGAAGAGCGGGCCGGTCTTGCTTTTGGGCGCGTCGGGTGTATCCGTTTTTTTCATAGAATTATTTGTCCCCATCATTTTATTATTCTCTTCACGTCCGCCCGTCCTTTTTCGCGACCGGATTCCCGCCCTGCAAACCCATTTATTCTTCCGCTCCCTCTCTGATTCATGGACATCACGCGCCTCTGGGCCGAGGCCAACAAAAAAGCGGCGCGGGAGGCCGGCGCATCGGGCCAGTCCGCGCCCTCCCTGCGTTCTCTCCCTCCCGGCCGCTCCCCGGACGATCTGTGCCCGAATTGCCGGCGCAACGGGCGCGTGTACTGCCCCCATCGTCCTATCTTAGCCCTCAAGGCCGAATTGGCCTCCTCGCTGGACAAGCAGGATTTCTTCGGCCCCAGCCCGCCGAACATGTTCGTCGGCCATTACGGCTATCCGCAGATCAACTGGGGTCCGATGGTGGGGCTGGCCGACGGCATCCCCGACAACCCCAAGGACTGGTATGGCTGGGATTTCGACCAGATCGTGCGCGCCCGCTCGCTCATGGTGCGGGGCATGTCCAAAGGGGCGGTGCAAGCCGCCTCCTACCGAACGGGCCCCGGTTTTGGAAGGGAAGCCCAACTGCCAAGGATGCTGCTCGATTCGCAGGAAGCGGCCATGTCGTCGAGCCCGATCGATCTCGAGCTTAATTTCCTAAGAAAGCCGGATTTGCGCATCGAGCTTCATTCCGTGCACCAGCCCATGGGCCCGTCCGCCCCGCTCAAGAAGCTGCGCCTGGCCGACAATGCGCACATCCCCGGCAAGCTGGACGAGCTTATCGAGGAGAAGGTGAGCGCCAGACGGGCCGTGGTTGAATTGCTGCGCTCCGGCTTTGACGAGCACTACCTCACCCGCCTGCTCACGGCCGGCGTGCTGGGCCGGCCCGAGCATAAGCGCCTCGTGCCCACGCGTTGGGGCATCAGTGCGGTCGATGACATGCTGGCCAAAGAGCACATGGAAAAAATAAGGACGATGCGCCCGTCCGGCGAGTTCATGCTCTTCTCCAACGAATACCTGGCCAACCGCTTCCATATCCTCCTGCTGCCCGGCGCATGGGAATACGAGGGCTTCGAGGCCTGGTGCGGGCCGATGGTGTGCCGGGGGGCCACCCCCGTTCCCGGACTCCATTTCGCCATCAGCCGCGAGAGCGAGCCGTTCGCCGGGCGCCCGGATTACGCTTCCAAGCAGGGCGGCGGCTATTATGCGGCGCGCCTGGGCGTGGCCGAAGCGTTGGCCACCCATTTCCACATGCAGGCGCGCGCCCTCGTGATCCGCGAGATATTGCCTGAATATGATTTGCCTTGCGGGGTGTGGGTGATCCGCCAAACCGTGAGGGAAGCATTCAGGAAGCCACCTCGAAAATATCAAACACTTTCAGAGGCTATGGTCGCACTCCAACCCGGATTAGCTCTCCCGCTTACTCATTATCTACGAGAAAGCGAGCTTCTCAAGCAGAAAAAGCTCTCCGATTTCTGATGTCTTGTTGCGGCCGATTCATCCCGCATGAACCATTATATACATAAAAAAGCCAATAAACGCCGCATGGTAATCACATGTACCCCTGTTCACCATAAAGCCCCTGTTCACCGTAAGGCGCGCGTTCCGGACAGCACGGCCAACCGCCACCAAGCAAAGCGCCCTCGCCGGGCCCGTTCCAGCGAAGTCCTCTCTTTCTCCAGCAAAATTCCCATGGACAGCCGGAAGTATCTGGAGGTCCTGCGCCAGGATCCGCGTGAACTGCAAGACGCCCAAACGGCCGCCCGGCTCCTTATGCAGGTGAAAGAAACCGTCTCTTCACATTCCGATCCGCATGTGCGCGAAACCGCATTGGCCATCATCGAGGTTTTCGAGGAGCTTTATCCGCTCGACGAGCGCGACAAGCACAACCTTTCCGACGACGGCTCGTTCACCCGCTGCCATCCGCTCGCCCTCGCCTACCGGTGCGCCATGGCGGGCGCGGATGTGGATGCCATCCTTGCCGCTCTCCTGCACGACGTCATAGAAGACAACAAGATCGCCTCGGCGCGCGAACTGGGGGACCGGATCCACCAGATCGGCCTGGCGCCTTACCATGCGGGCTTGGTCCAATCGGTCTGGGAGACCGTCGAGCTCGTCACGCAGGAGATCCCGAAGTCCTCCCGGCTCTACCGCTACAAGAAACGGCTGCGCGAGGAACTGGACTCCCCTCTCAAACTG
>JAZDHB010000038.1:0-2450 GCA_043806415.1 Microcaldota archaeon
CTTCGCCATCCCGCTCTCTCCGTTCTGGATCGGCGGTTTCCATCTCCTGCGCCACATGCCCCGGCACATCGGCACCGAAGAGCATCACATCCCGCTCCCGCCGGTCGGCAAATGGATGCGCCAGCAGACCTGGAACACCGACGCGCCCCGCTACTACGACCCCGGCAAGATTACGGAAGAAGAGAAAAAGCAGGCCGAAGAGATGAAGATCAAATCGGACGATGCATTGCGCGAAACGGCCAGATTGGAAAAGACCGCCCAGCCGATGAGCAATGAAGAGCGCAGCCGTCTTGCCGAGGACATGCGAAAGAGAAAAAATCGCGGCGAGCAATTCGAATACGCCCATTATAACTGCCCCACCCACGGCATCCTCCTGCAGGCCGGCTCGCTCTGCCCGCTCTGCCGCAGCGAAGAGGAATACAAGCGCACCCTCCAACAGTCCGGCATGTGGGAGAAAGTATTCGTCAAGGGCTGGTACAACACGGTCAACCATCTCAAATCAGTCACGCCCATCGCCTGGGCCGACCACCATTTCAACCTCGCCTCCCGCCAGATGCACGGCATCCAATACGAGAAGGGCACCTATTGCCCGATGTGTGCCAGCCAGAAGATCCGCGAGAGCGTCTATGAGGTGGAGAGCAAGGACCGCAACGCGATCAAGGAAGCGAAGAAGGAGATGAAGGACATCATCCATGGCTACAAGAAAGAAGTGGACGCCCTCACCCGGCAAATGCATTATGAAACCGGCCGGCTCTCCGAACCCTTCATCAAAACTGATCCAAAAAAACCCTTCAGCCGAACCGATCCAAATTATGTCTTTGATAACGAAATCCTGCCCAAACCCGAAAAGAGCTGGAGCTCGCGCAGCGACGAGGAGAAAGGCGCGCGCGTCGCCCAATACATGAAAATGCGCGAAGCCATCAACCAGCAACCTCAATTCTCCGGCATCAACACGCAGTGGGACAAGCGCACGCGCTACCGCGAGCAGAAGTATTTCGCCGCCTACGAGTCCAAACGCATCAAGGAGCTGGAGAAAGAGGCCGGTTTCAAGGTCAAGAAGGAATAACGCTCGCCATCAGAAGAAGCCCGGAGCCGAAAAGAAGATGACGCTCGCCATTAAAAACCTCCGAATCGAATCCCAAACGGGAGAAAAACATCTGAAAAGGGAGAAAAGCATCGAACCAAAACCCAAACGGGAGATTGCCATGTCCATTGACTCGCGCAAGAATTCGCCGCTCCTCTCATCCCTGCCGCTTCTTCTCTGCGCGCTCTTCCTCCTCTCCTTCCTCTTCCTGCCCGGCTGCCTGGGCACGGTGGATTCCTGGGACAAGTTCAATTCCTCCATCACCATGTACCCTGGAGAATTTTTGGGCAAGCAGGTCCTTTTCATGGCCGACTCGCCGCAGGGCGCCATCGACGGCCTCAAGGCCCGGGGCATCAACCTCCAGGATCCCGCCGGCGCCCTCCAGAAGCTCACCGACCTCGTAAAACCCGTCGATCCGAACAACCCTCCCATCACTCCGCTCACTTCCATCGACCTGCCGGACACGCAGGACAACCCCTACACGTTCGAGAAGCGCGCCAACCAGATCGCGGTCTGGGCGCCCATAAGCTGCGCGCCGGTTTCCGGCCTGCCATGCCAGTGCATGGTGTGCAAGAACAATCCCTCCCTCTGGGAGCACATCCCCCTCATCGGGCCGCTCATCAGTTCGCTCATCAGCAAGAACGTCATCGAGGCCTCGCTGGCCGGCTCGGACTGCCAGTTCCTCACCTGCGACCGGGCCATGTTCCAAAAATTCCTGGGCAGCGACAAGCCGGGCATGTGCACCGTCTCGGTCGGCGGAACGGACAAGAGCTTCGACTGCATCCCGCGCTTCTTCATGATCGGCGGCGGCCCGAGCCCCGGCGAATTCTCCCTCGCCCAGAACTACTGCGCCGGCCGGCTCACCATGCCCGTGCTCTGGGCCACGCCCAAAGGCACCGCCCCGCCCTCGCTTCCCAGCCCGAACCTCATGGCCTGCTACCTGGGGAAGGGCCAGATGCCTGTGGTGGTCTGGTATTCCAATGGCCAATATACGGACCCGTCCTATTTCGAGACCCTCGCCTCGCGCTACGCCCTTCCCGATTCGCCCTCTTCCAACCAGCCCTTCGTGGACGGTCCGGTCGTCATCACCACCGAAGCCCTGCTCGACCCGCGCATTGACCCGACCGACCCGAAGAGCAAGTTGAGCGTGGCCAAGCTCGACATAGTGGCGCAGGAAGTCATGGCCATCAAGCAGAAATGCCCCAAATGCCTCTCCGCCATCGCCCTCAAGCCCCTCTTCTCCCCCTTCGACCCGCAAGATTCCTCCTCGCCCAAGCTCACCCCCAACCTCTGCCCCATCGACTACCTGCTCGCCCCCAACGATGACGCGCCGCTCATGGACTGTCCCGACCAATTCGGCATGAGC
>JAZDHB010000039.1:0-5891 GCA_043806415.1 Microcaldota archaeon
AACGGCCCCAAGGTCTTAAAAGAATTCGTTGCGTTGGGGGAGACAACGGATCGCTCGGCTGGACGGGGTGTCTTTGATGAAAGTGGCTATCAACGGATTCGGACGGATCGGGCGGCTCGTGCTGCGCGCAGGCCTAGCCAAGAAGGCGCTGGGCGACAAATTCGATCTGGTGGCCATCAACGATCTAGGCGGGCCGGCGGCGGGCGCCCACCTGCTCAGATACGATTCGGTGCACGGGAAGCTGGATGCGAAGCTCGACGCCTCGGCGGGTTCCCTGTCCATCGACGGGCAGAAAATCAAATTTTTTGGCGAGCGCGAGCCCGAGAAGCTCCCTTGGGGCAAGCTTAACGTGGATGTCGTGCTCGAATGCACCGGCGCATTCACGGACCGGGAGGGGATGAGCCGGCACTTGGCGGCCGGCGCGAAGAAAGTGCTGCTCTCCGCGCCCGCGAAGAAGGGCGGGGCCGACTGCACCATCGTGCCGGGCGTGAACGAGAAGGCGTACGATCGGAAGAAGCACGCCCTCGTCTCCATGGGCTCGTGCACCACCAACTGCCTCGCGCCGGTGGCCAAGACACTCGACGACAATTTCGGCATCGTGGAGGGCTTCATGACCACGTGCCATGCTTACACCAACGACCAGCGGATACTGGACGTGTCGCACAAGGATCCGCGGCGGGCGCGGGCCGCGGCCGTCAACATCATCCCGACCACGACCGGCGCCGCGAAGGCCATCGGCGAGGTGCTGCCCAACCTTGAGGGCAAGCTGGACGGACTTTCCCTGCGCGTGCCCGTGCCCTGCGGCTCGATCAACGATTTGACCGTGACGCTCTCCAAGAGCGCGACAAAGGATGAGATCAACGCGGCGCTCAAGAAGGCGGCCTCGGGGCCGCTGGCGGGCATCGTGGAATACTCGGAGGAGCCGCTCGTCTCTTCGGACATCATCGACAATCCGCACTCGTCCATCGTGGACGGGCTCTCGACCCTCTCTTTTGGCAAGAGCGCCAAGGTGCTCGCCTGGTATGACAACGAATGGGGCTACTCCAACCGGCTCGTGGACATGGTGACGCGGATATTATAATCGGCAGGAAAAAGAAGATGCGAAAAAACGGGCGGCTGGCAAACGAGAAAAAAACGAAAACGGCGGGCCTTCGAAGGCCCGCGCAGATGTTTTGTTTTGCCTCGCGCTCGCGCTGGCGGTTGTCAAAATTAGGCCGACGCCATGACGACGCCGGCAAGGCGACCAGTTTTCCACCCCGCAAAGGGCAGAACAAAAGACGGATAGGCATAGGAGTATACGGGGCTCGATTTAAAAGGTTATCTACCCATAAATAGACAGACGAACACAACTTCCTTGGGATGTTTAAAAAGTTTTGTCTCCAATACCAATCCGTTAAGAATTTGCGCTTTAGATGAAGTGTTATCGGGCCGAACGGCCAAGGAAAGAGAATGAATGCAAGACAAGGGTTGAAATGAACGACTTACCGAGCGCCCGCACGACCATGGAGGAGAAGCAGAAGCTCAAGCACGGGCTGATCGAGCAACTGCGCGTGCACAACGAGCAGATCGCCAAGATCCGCGACGCCATCCAGACGATCGAGCCCCCCCAGCGGGACGACGGGAAGGATTCGCCCCGGCGCATCGCCAAGAGCATCGAGGCGCTCGATTTCCAGATCTCCACCTCCGCCTTCACGCCGGCGCAGGAAAAAGAGCTCCTGCGCCGGATGCAGATCCTCAAAAAGCAGCTGGCCGAGACCACCCAGAAGCAGACGGTCAACACCAAGCTCGACGAGCAGTACGCCCTCCTGCGCGCGCAACTGGATGCGCGCACCGCGTTGCGCAAGCAGATCAGCACGATCGGGGACGAGCTCGAGCAGCTTTACCAGGTCATCATCAAGGAGGGCGCCGAGCACGCCAAGGCGCGCACCCAAATGCGCGAGAAGCGGCAGGAATACGACTCGCGCCGCAAGGAGCGCACCGAACGCACCCGCCACCGCGAGGAGGAGCGCAAGGAGCTCGAGCCGTACATGAAGACGTACGACTCGTTCGTCTCGCTCGAGGAGATCGCGGAAATCCGCAAGAAGCCGCAGAAGGAAGAAGCCGAAGCCTGAATGGGCGGCCGTCTGTTTTTGCAGGATCCGGCAAGAAGGTTCTTTAGTTTTCGTTGAGAGCATAAGCCATGAGCGAACAGAGCGAGCCGCCGGCGCCCGGGGTGGAGCGCGCGAGAAAGGCCAAACCCGATTTGCCCCCCAAAACCCGCTCCGCGGTCCTCATCGACGCGGATTACGTCATCCGCAACGACGAGACGCGCGTACGTTTGCAGTTCAAGGCCAAATCCGTATTCTACTTGTACGACCGCTACGAGCCTTATTTCTACCTCGACGCGCCCGCCTCCGAGATCCCGGAGCTGATGAAGGCGAACGCCTTCCATCGGGGGCTGACGATCCACCCGATGCGCATCGAGGAGGTGGAACGCGAGGTGGAAGGCCATCGGCGCAAGGTGCTCAAGGTGTATGCCAAGCACCCGCCCGAAGTGCCGGACCTGCGGGCCGCCTACAAGGACCGCAAGGCCTGGGAATACAACATCCCGTTCGGCCGGCGATACATGATCGACTTGGGCCTCGGGCCGCTCACGAGGATAAGATATGAGCGGAAGGGGCGGCGCATCATCAAGATACTCTCCAAAAAGGACGCCTCGACGGCCTTCAAGATCCTCGCGTTCGATATCGAGACCTACAACCCGCACGGGGTGCCCCGGCCCGAGCGGGACGAATGCATCATGATCTCGTACGCCACGGGCCTGGACGCGAAGGAGGGGCATGTGCACACCTGGCGCGACGCCGGCGGCAAGGATTTCTGCCATGTCGCCAAGGACGAGAAGGGCATGATCGAGGCGTTCGGGGACGACGTGGCGCGCGAGGATCCCGACATATTGGCCGGCTACAATTCCACGCAGTTCGACCTGCCGTACATGGAAGCGAGGGCGAAGGCCACGAAGGCGAGCCTGCGCCTCGGGCGCGACGGCAGCTCGTTTTCCATCCGGCGGCGGGGCATCCGGGACATCGCCAAGATAAGGGGCCGCATCTACGTGGACGTGCTGCCGCTCCTGCGTTTCCTCTCCTTCATCGGCGCGATCAAGCGGCCGAACAATTTCACGCTGGACGCGACGGCGAGCGAACTGCTGGGCAAGAAGAAGGGCGACGTCGAGCGCCTCGACATCTGGCAGATGTGGGATGATCCGGCCCAGCGGGGGAAGCTGGCCGAATACTCTCGCACCGACTCGCACCTCACCTGGGAGCTGGCGCGCCTCGTGCTGCCCCTCGAATTGGAGATGGCCAAAATCACGTATTTGCCGCTCAACGACGTGGTGGGCGCGACCGCCTCCCAGCTGGTCGAATCGCTGCTCATGCACGAGGCCGTGGCGCGCCACGCGCTCGTGCCCAACAAGCCGGGCGACGACGTGGCCAAATCCAGGCTGGAGAACCCCATCGAGGGGGCGTACGTCAAGACCCCTTCGCCGGGCATCTACGAGAACATGGTGGTGTTCGACTTCCGCGGGCTGTACCCGTCCATCATCATCTCGCACAACATCGACCCATTCACCTTGAACTGCTCCTGCTGCACCAAGGCCGAATCGCACGTCTCGCCCACCGGCGCGCGCTTCTGCTCGAAAAAACACGGCCTCATCCCAGACGTGCTGGCCAAGGTCATCAAGGCGCGCGGGGAGCTCAAGGACAAATTGAAGACGCTCGCGCCAGAGAGCGACGAATACCGCTCCATGTTCGCGCGCCAGCAGTCCTTGAAGATTCTGGCCAACTCCTATTACGGCTATCTGGCCTTCTCGCGCTCGCGCTATTATTCGCGCGAGGCGGCGGAATCCGTGACCGCGTGGGGCAGGCATTACATCACGAAAACCATAGAGAATGCCCAGAAAGACGGATATGATGTGATATATTCGGATACGGATTCAATCATGATGCTTATGGGGAAGATGAAGCCCGAAGATACCATGAAGTGGATGAAGAAGGTGAATTCCGAGCTGCCCGGCAACATGGAGCTCGAGCTGGAGGCGTTCTATCCGCGCGGGATGTTCGTGTCGAAGAAAACGCTCGGCGGCAAAGACACGGGCGCCAAGAAGAAATACGCGCTAATAGACGAGAAGGGGCGCATCAAGATCCGCGGCTTCGAGCTGGTGCGCCGCGACTGGTCGGTCGTCGCGCGCGACACGCAGCGGCGGGTTCTCGAGGCGATCCTAAAAGACGGCTCGAAGGACAAGGCCATCGCCATCGTGCGCGAGACGGTGGAGAAGCTGCGCTCGGGCAAGATGGATCTGGAGAAGCTGGCCATCCAGACACAGCTCACCAAGGACCTGGACAAATACGAGGTGAAATCGCCCGAGCTGGCGGCCGCCCTCAAGGCCGATAAAAGAGGGAAGGGCGAGAAATTCGCCAAGGGCTCGATCGTGCGCTATGTCATCACGCGCTCAGGCACCGGCTCTAATGATGGGGAGATCGACAAGTCGAGCAAGGGCACGCACACGCGCAGCAAGAATTCCAAGGTGACGGTCTCTGAGAAGGCCGAGCTGCTCGAGTATGCCAAAGACTATGACGCAGATTATTACATCGACCACCAGGTCATCCCGACGGTGCTGAAGATATTGAAGGAGCTGGGCGTGAGCGAAGACGACCTGAAAGTGAAGGGGAAGCAAAGCGGGCTGGGGAGCTATTTCTGATATTAATCCCAGAAGATGATTTGGACTCTAGAACGCAAGCGTCGAATACCCGGCCAGCAGCAATATCACGTCGCCGAACAGGATGGACAACACCAAGCCCACCAACAGATGCGGGATGAAAGGCGGCAGCTTCTTGTACACCGGGATTTTCGAATGAACGGATTTGAGGCGCGCCAGGAGCGCCGTATCCACCAGGCGCCCAATGGAATACTTCTTCACGAGCACAGGATCCATCCGGTCCACGGCGAGGATATCCTCTTCTTCCACGTGCTTGAGGACCACCCATTCCACCATGGAGGCCTTGATGGGCTCCATGAAAAGCACGAAATACACGCTCAACAAGACGACGCCGGTGATGAGGGCGAAATAGGAGGAGGACATCACGCCCAGGTTGGACACCACCAGCGAGAAGACGAAGAAGGCCAATGCGATCATGCCGGCGCCGACCCAGGACTTCTGCTCGATCGCGCCCTTGGTGCGCACGGCCGAGAGGGCGACGGGCAGGGAGCGCACCAGCATCCAGACCATGAAGGAGAGGCCCGACACGAAGAACACCGAGGCCACGAAAGGCAGGCTGACCACGCCGCTCGATGGATTCGCCAGGAGGGGATGTGGAGGCACGGGCAAGAGGAGCGCGATGGCGGTGAGGATGAACCCGTCCGCCCCGCCCCATTGGCCGGTCTTGTAGAGCAGGAAATAGGTGAGCACGAACACGGCAACGGCCTGTAGGATCGCGTACAGGCTCACGAGCGGGTCGTAGGCCAGCACATTGACGGCGAATGCGATGGCCACGAAGCCGTAGAGGAAAACGTTGGGGACGTTCTTCTTGTTGAACAGATCGTAATAGGCGCCGGCGGCGACGCCGGCCACGGCGACGAGGATGCGCACCGTCTCCCAGGGCAGGAGGACGGAGGTTCCGAGTATGAGATCCATGGAAAGCAGAGGGCGCGGAGGCATTTAAGAGTATCGGACGCTCATCGGCTGGGGAATACGCGGCCCATCCACGCTTTGAGGGGCGAGAAGGATTCGAGGAGCGCGCGCACCCAGCAGGAGATGGAGCCGAGGATGCAGACCGGGCAGGGGCAGGCCAGGGCGCTCAGGGAGAAGATGCTCCCGAGGGCGACGAAGGGGGCCGACGCGGGAAGGGAGGGAAGGCGCA
>JAZDHB010000040.1:0-5947 GCA_043806415.1 Microcaldota archaeon
CATTGGAATCTACGATTGATTATACGGATGGATGTTTTTAATGACGACGGCAAAGGGATTTCCCTTGCGGGGCGGGTGGATATTTTCTCGCCGATGCTCTCATCAGATTGACATGCCCAGCAGCAGCGCGCCGACGAAGGCCAGCGCCGCGCCGGCGAGTTTCTGCGGCCAGCCCTCCCGCTCGTTCAACAGGATGATCCCGCCCACGGCGGTGAGCACGACGTTGGTGTTCATGAGCGGGGCGACCACCGAGACGGGCAGCTCGCGCAGGGCGTAGAGGAACGCCAGGTACGGGATGGCTGACAGGATGGAGAAGAGGGGGATCCAGAGGCCGTGGCGCGACCAGACCGATCGGAGGCGCGGGAGCATCGTGCGGCCCATCATCGCGAGGGCGACGACGGCCGGACCGATGAACATGAGCGGGGCGTACAGTAGGACCGGGAAATACTGGAGCGCGACCTTGTCCGAAAGCCCCCCGATGCCGAAGAAGAAGGCGGCGAGCAGGAACAGCTTCACGCCGCTCACGTGCCAGCGCGAGCCGCTCTTGCGATAGGTGCACAGCACGGCAGCGATCAGGATGAGGAGCACGCCCAGCACTTTGGAGGCGAACAGGGGCTCGTTGAGCAGGAGGGCGGCCATCGCGAGCGTGAGGACGTTCTGGAGCTGGTTGATGACCGCCCGCTCGTTGGCCTCGCCGGTCTGGAACGCCTTGTAGGAGACGAGCGTGCCCGTCGTGTAGGAGAAAAGCGAGATGACCAGGGCCGCCCACCCGACGGGGGGGATGGAGGAGGGGTCGAGGGAGAAGGCCCCGAATGCGGAGCCGAACGAGACCAGGAGAAGAACGAGGAGAGATGCCGAGAGGATCTCGTTGAGCGCCCCGGCGGCAAGGAAATCGCTCTCGCCCCCGAAGATTTTGCGCGAGAGCAGGCTCCAGGCGCTCGCCCCGACGGTGGAAAAGACGGCCAAAAGAAGGGGGAGCGAAAGAGCCATGGGCTACCTTTCCTAGCTGACCACCACTTCGGTGGGCTCGAGGTGGCGGATGGCGCATTTGCGCGGCTTCTTGCGCGCGGGGCTGGTCACCTCGACGTAATGGCCGTCGATCAGCTTGGAGACGACCACGCGCTCGCCGGCGTCGCGGCCCGCGATCTTGACGCATACTCTTCCGACTTGGATGGCTGGCATAAAAATCCCCCGATGATGCCGGATAAGCAAGACAGGATCCGGCTTATCGCGGCTGATATCGTAGATGGTTGTGTCCTTAATTGGCCGCCGGATATTTAAATAGGCTTCGCACCGGCGCCCTGGATGATCCGGGCGGCGGAGCGCGAAGGGGTCGAGTGATCGGCATCGATCACCAGGTCGAATTTGGAATGGTCGAGGATGTCGATGCCATAGGCTTTCTGGTAGCGCGCGACGTTCTGCGCGTCGCGCAAGAAGATGCGCGCCTTGGCTTCCGCGACGTCCTGACTCTCCCTCCCCGCCACGCGCCTTGCGCGCTCGTCGAGGGAAACGTCAAGCCACACCTTGAACACGCCGCCGGGCGCCATCCAGGGACCCAGCCAGGTGGAGACCACGCAATGACCGCCCTCGCACTGCCGCTTCAATTCCTGATCGAATTTGAGGTCGATGTGCGGATCGGCGGCGGCCTTTTTCTGGAAGGCCTCCAGCGAAACGCCCTCGCGCCGGGCCAGATCCTTGAAGGTGGGCTCCACCAGGCGCCAGCCCAGCTTCTTCGCGACGAGGGAGCCGACCGTGTTCTTGCCCGATCCGGCGAGGCCGGCGACGGCGATGATCGAGTACGTCATGGAATCGATAGGGGAAAAGAAGATTAAAAAGACGAGCGCGCCCGAATCGCGCAACGAATCAAGGAGGGCTTTTCGGGCAGGGCGGGCTTTTCGGGCAGGGCGGGCTTTTCGGGCAGGGCGCTTTGGTTCTTTCAGTTTTTCTTCACGTCGCGCACGTAATCGAGGAGCTCGACGGGCACGTCGTCTTTCGTGATGAGCCCTTCGGCGAGGCGCGAGCGCAGCACGATCACGCGGCGCGCGGCGGCCGGGGAGAGCCTCCCGCCGAACGGGCGGTTGGGCCGGCGCGTGGATTTGGCCACGCTCTGCAGGGAATTCGTCCCCGTCAGGAGCTGGCCGCTGACGGCGCAGTGGTGGCGCGTGCCCTTGATGCGGCGGCGGTAGCGCGTGCGGCTGTCACCCTGCGGGGTGCGGTACTTGATCTTGCGCACGGAATTGGAACGGTTTTTCGGAACGGGCATGGTAACACCTCATAAGCGGGCTTGACATCAACTGCTTTTCGACGATGGATCCGGCGAATCAGGAGCAGGTTGCGTCTTGCTTTGGTTATACTTTTCCCAAAGCGACTTTATAATGGATATGGCCAGGCCCCAAACGAGGATGCACAGGAGGAACCAGCCGATGACGCCGAACGTGTCCCGCCAGTTCGGGAACTTCTCGAGGTTCTGGATGAAGATGGGAAGCTGGAACGGCAGCGTGATGATGAAATCCTTGAAATGGTCGCGCACCAGCCCGGAGAGGAGGATGAACGTGGGGAGGATGACCAGCATGGGCTTGAACTGCAGGATGAGCGTCTCTTTCATGAGGGGCATGAGCGTCTGGTCGTATTCCTTCGTGGCCGCGCTGATCTTATGGTCGTCTTTTGATTTGAGCGCCTCTTGCAGCCGCTTCTGGATATCGTTGGACTGCTTCTGCAATTGCGCGAGGCGCTTGGGGTTGCCCAGCCAGCTCATCACCAGCGTGGAGAAGACGGAGTAGGCCAGCGCGATGGCGGCGATGAGATAGACGTCGTTGGGGCCGAGGATCATGGCAAACACGCTCCGATTGAAACGGAAGAGGGACTTACTGGAGGATGGAACGGAACTGCCCCTGCACCTCGGCCAGGCCGCCGTCCCGGTTGACGAGCACGAGGGCGGGCGCGCCGGTGAGCACCGAATAGCAGGAGAGGTAATTCTTGTTCATCTGGTCGTGGTCCGCGAGGCTCTCCGCCGACTGCGGATCGCGCGTGCGGGTGTGGTCGCGCGAGCGGCGGGCGAGGATGTCCTCGATGGGCGCGCTGATGAGCACGAGGCGCTCGACCGACCAGCGCGAGAGGAAATGGAAGGGCAGGCCGGGCAGGTATCCGCCCGCCGTCAGGACGGAGCAGTGGGTGTCGAGGATGACCTCGCGGCGCTTCTCGAGCGCGAGCAGTTCGCCCACCCGGCGCTGGATCTCCTTCTGCGTGGAGGCCGGGAGCTTTCGCAGGGAGTCGCGATCGGTGACGTTGAATTCCTTGATGGCGATCTCCATCATCAGGTCGCCGTAATTGAGCACGGTCCAGCCCGCGTCCTGGGCGATGGCCAGCACCGTGCTCTTGCCCGCCCCCGGAAGACCCATGACGACGATCATAACAAACCCCTCGCAAAGACCCTGATTATTTGCCCAGCAGGCCCGATGCCAGGGCGCTGGACGCGAACACGTTCTGGTTCTCGATGTCCTGGTACATCTTGTAGAGGATGCCCACGGTGAGCAGGATGCCGGTGCCGGTGCCCAAGGCGCCGGTCAGGTCCGCCAAGGCCGCCAGGAGGCCGACGAAGGCCGAGCCCATCACCACGACGGGCGGGATGTATTTCTCGAGGATGCTGGCCACCATGCGCGGATCGCGCCGGAAGCCGGGAATCTGCATGCCGCTGGCATCCAATTGCTCGGCCACCTCCTTGGGGCCCATGTTGGTGGTCTCCACCCAGAACTGGCCGAAGACGACGCAGATGGCCATCAAAAAGACGATGTAGACGACGATGTGCACGGCTTCGGGGATGTGGAACACCGGCGTGGTCTGGGTGGCGAGGGTGCTGATGTAGCCGGCGTAGTTGTTGCCTGCCGGCCGGTAGATCGGGCTGATGAGATAGAAGAGGCCGTCCGCGAAGACGGCGGGCTCGCCGTTGCCCCCCGTGGCCCGCCCGATGAAGTTGACCAGATCGATGCCGGAGCGGTTGCCGTCCCTGCAGGCATCGGTGGAGAGGTAGTCGGGGTTGAGCGCATTCTGGCCGGTGGCCAGGTCGGTCTGGTTGAGATACTGGGGGACCTGCACGCCGGTGATGCAGACGTGCTGGTCCACCGCCATGGCCGCCATGAGCTGGAAGTTGGCGATGAGCGCGAAGGCGAGGATGACGGGGATGTTGCTCACGTAGGTGAACTTGATGGGGAACCCGACCCCGATGCCCCGCGCCCGCTCGAACGCGAGCGGCACCTCGATGCGGATGCCCTCGACATAGACGATGACGAGGAACACGACGATGGTGAAGAAGAGGGGCAGGAGCACGAGGATGCTGTTGGCCACCACCTGCGCGCCGCCCTCGTGGATGATCTGGAACACGCCGCCGTCTCCGGAGAACATGTCGATCGCGCCGCCCAGGATGGCCAGCGCCACGCCGGCCGCGATGAAGAGCGAGATGCCCGAGCCGATGCCGTACTTGGACACCACCTCATCCAGGTAGAGCAGGACGATGGAGCCCAGCGCGATCTGCAGCACCACGAGGAGGGTGACGGCCGGGATGGCCAGCGTGCCGACGAGGGGCAGGGTGAGGGAGATGATGGTCATCTTGCCCAGCACGACGTAGGCCCAGGCCTCGAAAAGACAGAGGATGAACGCCAGAAGTTTCTGGGTGCCGTAGAATTCGGTCCGCTCCTCGGGGTTCTTCATGTCCACGTTGATGAGCTTGGCGCCCATGAAGAGCTGGAGGAAGATGGAGGCCAGCACGATGGGGCCGATGCCGGTGGTGATCAGCGAGCCCAATTTCGACGCCGTCACGACCTGCAGGAAATCGGATCCGGTCGCGTACCTCGGATCCAAGCCCACGGCCATAACGTGGTACATGGAGAAGAAGATGAGCAGGGCGATGCCGGTCCACATGAGCTTCTCCTGGAAGGAGGGCGGGATCTTGGGGGCGCCGACCTCGGGCAGGAAGCCCAGGATGGGGCGCAGGAAATGAAGGGAACTTGCCATTTGAAAAAACCTCGGATAACCCGGTGCTTAGAGAAGATAATGGATAGTTAAAGCCAAGAAGATTTTAAAAAGGATATATCGAACGCGGATGGGAGAACAGGAATGAAGCATCGGCCCCGGATGAGAAAAAGAGCGAAGCCCGTCCGCTCGGACCCCGCCCGCTCGCCGGTGCTGAACAAAGAGAAATGGAAATGCGCGTGCGAAAGAGCGATGGGAACGCCCATGCGGCTCATTCGCCCTTCGCGGCCGTGGGCGCTCATTCGCCCTTCGCGGCCGTGCGCACTCATTCGCTCTTGGCGGCCGTGGGCGCTCATTCGCCCTTCGCGGCCGTGGGCGCTCATTCGCTCTTGGCGGCCGGAATGCGGAGCGCGAAGGTGGTCCCGCCCGACGGGTTGTCCTCGAAATAGATGTCGCTGCCGTTGGCATCCGCGAGCATCTTGCAGACGATGAGGCCCATGCCGCTGCCTCGTTCGTCCTCGGTGCCCAGCGAAAGGAATTCGCCGTCGAGGTGGAAAAGCTTGCCGCGGACGCCCTTCTCGATGCCCACGCCGTTGTCGGATACGCAAAGCTCGGGAACGCCGGCCGGATCGGGCCGGACGCGGATCTCGATCAGCCCGTGTCCGTCCGCCCTTGTGAATTTGACGGAATTGCCCAGAAGTTCGGAAAGGACGTCGTGGACGTACGAGGGGTCGGCCCACACGATGGTTCCGGAAGGGATTTGGTTTCGTATCGTGATCCGCTTCTGCGCGGCGGATAGGGAATGTTGATCGAGAAGATAGCCGGATATTTCGCGCAGGTCCAGCGGCCCCGGACTGAACTTCTCCTCGTTGCGCTGGATCCGCCCGATCCGGCGGAGCATGCCGGTCAGATTGATGAGCTGATCCGTGGTTTTTCGGAACATGGAGATATACGAATGCATCTCGCCCGGGTCGAAGGCATT
>JAZDHB010000041.1:0-2894 GCA_043806415.1 Microcaldota archaeon
TCTCTTTCTCATTTTTTTATTCTTCATCCTGGTTTTTTCTCGATGTCGTATTTCTCCTTCAGCCGTTCGCGTATCCGGA
The DNA here is from genome assembly GCA_043806415.1 of Microcaldota archaeon. Lineage (GTDB taxonomy): Archaea > Micrarchaeota > Micrarchaeia > Anstonellales > Anstonellaceae > CAIXYX01. Next base: position 80 of record JAZDHB010000041.1, read on the forward strand.
CCATGGTGCCGGCCCCGGGATCGCCCTTGGCCCAAGCCCCATAACGCGGATTGGTTTTGTACACCCCTTCCTGGGCGAAGTAATGCCTCAGGGTGTAGGATTCGTCGTGGCCGAAGACGAATTCGATTGAGGGGTACTGCTGGCAGAGCCACGCAACCATGTCCACCAGCTTCTCTACCTGTGCATCGGTGACGTCACGCGGCCTCTTGGCAACCAGCTCGAAGGAGATGGAATTGTGCATGTAGCCGACGGCGTGCACGCTGACGATATCGAGGGGGACGAACTGCCATGTTTCGCCGTCCTTGGCGATGCCGAAATGGGAGGAGACATTCACGCTGTTCGGCCGGCTCGGGGTGACCTTCCTCCATTTGGGGAGCTCGACAAAAGAAAAAGCGCGATAAAGCGCCTTCAGCCCCACGCCGATGGCGTCGATGTGGATCACAATGCATTTCGGCGAATCCAGCCGCCAGCTCCGATTGCCGGTGCAGAATTCCATCAGCTCGGCCAGCATCTCCTTCTTTTTATCTTCGATGGGGATGAAATGCTCCTCAAACTTTGGCTTGTGCGTGGGGGCCGTTTTCTCCGGTGGCCGCGCTTGCCGCCTGGATTTTCGGGCGCCTGCAAGCAAAGAATTCAGGCTTTCGAGTGTGGAATTGGACAATTTGGCCTTTTCGGGATTTTTTATCTCTTGCAATTGGAAAACGAACATCGCAAACCCCGAATTTAGTCCCGCGCAACATCAATAAACGTTCGCCTCGCAAGCGGGTTGCCGTCGGCCCTGTTGGACCGACGGACATCCTCAAGCTTCGCTTGCGGATCGAACCGCCGGACTAGGCCAGATGCACGGATAAAAACAAGATTCGCCTCGGAGCGGGCTCGAACCGCTGACCTATGGATTGCTGCAAGCCTTTTTGCTTTGCGGGCATTGCCATTGTTTGGCATTTTCCCGAGGGTTTTTGCGCTCCGCGCAAAAAGGCTCTAACAGTCCATCGCTCTACCAACTGAGCTACCGAGGCATCGAATGGTTTTCCATATTTTTGATTTCTTGGCGCGGAGCGCCAAGCGCTCCTCTTTCTTTTCCCCGGGGCTTTTCTTTGCAGAGCGAAGAAAAGGGCCCACCAACCGAGCTACCGAGGCAACGGTTTGTATATAGACGGTTTGGTATTTAAAAACTATCCTTGCGTTCATCGTCGAGGTGGTTTTCAATGTCGGATGTGTACATCGGCCTGGCCGGCATGTTGCTTATCGTCCTCGCGTGGATACCGGAGACGCTCCAAAACTGGAAGGAGAAAGGGAAGAACCTCAGCCTCAAATTCGCCGTGCTGTACTTCTTCGGATCGCTTTTCCTGGCGTATCACGCCTACGCGCTGGATGACCCCGTTTTCCTCGCCCTCAACGGACTGGCGGGCCTCATCGCCATATTCAACGCCTGCCTCATACTGGCCGGCCCGAAGAAGACGGAGAACGCCAAGAAGGCGAAGAAGGCCAAACGTCGGTCTTAATAATGGAAAAACACCAGATTTAGACGATTATTATGGCCATCCAAGAAGCCGTCGTCCTCGCGGCCGGCGAAGGCAAGCGCCTGCGTCCGCTCACCTTCACCCGCCCCAAGTGCATGATTCAGCTGGCGGGCCGGCCCATCCTCTGGCACGTGCTCTCCAACCTCAAGGCCGTCGGCGTGCGGCGGGCCGTGGTGGTCGTCAGATACATGGAGAAGACGGTGCGCGAATACTTCGCCAAGAATGACATGGGCATGAAGATCGAATTCGTCACGCAGGGCCCCAATTACGGGACCGCCGCCGCCTTCGCCGAAGCGGCCGGCAAGATTCATTCCACTTTTTATGCCGTGGCCGGGGACGTCATCAGCACGCCCCGGGCACTCGATCAGCTGGCCCGCGAGCACCAGGGACCCATTTCGGCGGTGCTGACCGAAGTCGAGCATCCGGAGCAATATGGCATCGCGCAGGTGAAAGAAGGCCATTTGAGCGGATTCGAGGAAAAACCAAAGAACCCGCCTGCGCGCGCGTTGGCCAACTGCTCGCTTTATTGCATGGAGCCGGAGATATTCAAGGCCCTCTCGGCCGTCAAGAAATCGGCTCGTGGGGAATACGAGATGACCGATGTGCTCAAGAGCCAGAAAGTCAAGGCCATCGTCACCTCGGAATACTGGCTGGACATGGGCCTGCCCTGGCAGCTCTTTGACGCGAACAAGTTCCTGCTCTCGCAGATGCCGGAGAAGCGGGGCAAGATCGAGAATTCGACCATAAAAGGCAACGTGTTCATGGAAGAGGGCGCGCAGATCATCGATTCGTACGTGGAAGGCCCGCTTTACGTGGGCGCGAATACGATGATCGGGCCGCACGCCTACATCCGGGGCGTGACCTCGATCGGCGCCGACTGTGCCATCGGCGATTCCACCACGGTCAAGAATTCCATCCTTTTCGACCATGTCAATGCCAAGCACCTCTCTTACATCGGGGATTCGGTCATCGGCTCGGGATGCAACTTCGGCTCGGCCACGCAGATCGCCAACTTCCGCTTCGACGCGGGGCACGTGAAAGCCAAAGTGGAGGACGTGGTGATTGACACCCAGCGCCACAAGCTGGGGGCCATCATCGGGGATCAGGTGAAGATGGGCGTGCTCTCCTCCGTCATGCCGGGCAAGATGATCGGTGACCACTGCTGGATCGGGGCCAACGTGATGGTCAGTGAGAACGTGGAACGGAACACGCTCGTCGAGCTGGAACAGAAACTGAAAAAGAGCAGGATCAAGGCTTAAGGCCCGCTTGGAAACCGCCCTCGCCTGATTTTAAAT
>JAZDHB010000042.1:0-2823 GCA_043806415.1 Microcaldota archaeon
TTGGACGGAATTGGGAAGGTTGGAATCGTAGGTGAGGGTGAGGTTGAATTCAGGGTATTTTGGAGGGAGGTAGGCGCTGGAGCCGAAATCATAGTGCATGACGGTGATGGTGGCCTGCTGGCCTGGATAGAGCTTGAAATATGTTTTGCTTGCGTAGCCGGCCCAGGTGCCGTCTGCTCTATAGACGTTGTCGAAACGGCCGGGAGCCAAGGAGATGCCCTTGATGGTGATGGTCTGGGAGGTGGGATTCTTGACAACTAGAGAGAGGTTGGACTCCACGGCATCGGCACCGGTGGCGGTGAGCAGTTTCCAGTTGAGGATTTGCAATGGGCTGGCCTGGCCGGCCCAGTAGGACTGGGACTGCACCATTTTGGCATCGGGAGCGGACTGGGAAGAGGAGGAGACGAGCGTGATGATGACGATGGAGAGGATGAGGACGATGGAGAGGATGGCGATGAGTTCGGTCGAGATTTGGGCGCGGCGCGAATCCATGCAAAAAGAGAGGCAGGTAAAACTTAAAAGGGCCTGATATGACGATTTGTAAAAGCCCGGCAGGTATAAAAAAGGTAAGCGGATTAGACGGGTATGCCTGCATGAAATTTGCGAGGGATTTGCATGGATCTTAAAAAAATGCTGGATGCGGCCAAGTGGCCGCTCGTCGCCATGATTGTCGTCATGCTCATTTCCATCGTCCTGAGCACGGTGCTCAACCTGCTCGCGGTCGGTGACATGCTGAGCGGCCTGCGGGACACGTCCGGGACCGTGAAGGCGGCGTCCGGCTCGATTTTCCAGGTGGCGGCGTACGCCGTCGGATTCATCGTGCTGTTCGTCGATTTCGGGCTCCTGGCATGGGCCGGAGTGCGGGCCACACGAAAATACAACGCCGACATCAAGGAGGCGGCCATGACGGCCGCCTTGGCGAGCGTCATCGTGCTGCTTGTCGAGGGGATTGCCCAGCTGGTGCTTTACGTGGCCGCAGGCGCCCTTGTGGGCGTAGCCGGGACGGCGCTGCTGCCCAAGGCGGATGCCGGCCTGGGCTCGGTCGCCGGGTTGGGTGCCATGATCGCCGGTTTGGGCGTAGGCATCGGACTGGTGTGCACGTGCGTCAAGATCCCGATCGTCGCGCTGGTGGGAGCGGGATGCGGCGCGGCCGGATCCGTGTTCTCGACCAGCTGGGCCGCCTCGCACACGGAGAAGAAGTGAGCGGGCCCGGAAAACTTGGCTTCCGTGATGTTCGGCTACGCGATGCGCCGCAGACGCACGAGGTAGTTTTATAACGGCACATCCCATCATTTTCGCATGCAGACGCTGATGCATAAGAATAATGCGGATTTTCTGGCTTATGTCACGCTTGGAGAAGACCCGCCCCGGGCAAAAATCAACCTCGCAATTTCTGATGAGACATACCAGAAACTGAAGAAGATCATAGACAGCAACATCGAAAAGCCCTTCGTCGACACCGGCACGCTGTCGGAGTATGAAGAAACGCGCCTCAAGCTCAATGCGATAATCAGGACGGTCGGCAGGGCGCTGAACAAGCGGGACGATATATCGCGCATCAAGACGCCGCAAGAGCTGGCGGATGAAATTTTGAACTACTATGAAAACAGGAGTTCGGCAAGGGTTGATTCCGTGTGCGTGGACATTTCTCTGTTGACCAGTGAGATTATCAAGCGATACTTCGAGAATCTAAAGAAAGATACCTCAATCCTCATTTTCCACTTGGTCGATAAGAACGGCCTAGAATATGTGCATGGCCACGCCTCGGCAGCCATTCTCGTCGGTGGTTGGTTGGTGGATCCGGCCTTGCAGGGCGAGGCCCTCGATTTGGGCCGCATCGTGCCGGATCGAGAGGCGAATGGCTACAAACAATTCTACGCCAAGCTCAAGGAGAATTACTCTTCAGTGCCGGGCAACCCCATATTCTCCAATTGTGTTTTCGTGGAATTTTCGCAAGCGAAAACGGACTCAGAATTGGAGGCTTTCTATTTGCTTGAGAATGCGGTGAGGATGACAGCCCCCACCAATGGAACGCCGGAGGAAATCGACGCCTTCTACCTCCAGCGCGATGCCGCTTTCATCGGAGCCTACAAAGTGAGCCCGGGTGATTATTATGCAGCGATACGGGCAGGGGACGCTTACAAGCACGCCGGAGATATAGAATCCGCCAGGCGGGCCTACCTGTCGGCTGCGGCGAATAATCCGAATCTGTATCTGGCCAATGCCTTGGCGGCTTTGGGGCTGTCTAATCTGCAAAGTCCCTCCTCAGAAAACGATTTGCTTATTGCCAACCATCTGATTCATACTGCTATCGGGAGGGCAAAGAAAGAGGAGCTCGCCCCAGCATATGCCTATCTCTATCTGTTCGAGATTGCCAGAAAATTAGGGGACGAAAAGGAAGCGGAAGAGGCCAAAGCGTTGTTTGATAAGCTCATAAAAGGCCAATGACTACTCTGCAGCCACAATCGCATCAAACCTCTCTATCACGGATTTGACATAGCTCTGCTGCCCCCACTCCTTCGCTTGTCCGCGGATCTTGTTTTTACATGCAGCAATTTCCGAGAGCAGCTTCCCATGCAGTGCGCCGTGATATAAATCTATCTCATAACTCAAAAGCAGAAGCATCTCTTTCGCCCGTTCGCGTGCGGCAAGGAGTCCTTTTGGATCGCGCCGACCGCTAAGGCCCGTAGGATCCGTACTATCAATCCATCGCCCGATCTCTATATGGATTTCCTCCAATCTCTCTGACACCATCTCCCTCGCCTTGGGGCTCAGCACCATCCTTTCGCTGGAATCCACCTTGGAATAGACGTTTTTCATCGC
>JAZDHB010000043.1:0-3285 GCA_043806415.1 Microcaldota archaeon
AAGATTCTTTTGACACCACTGTATTCGGTAAGGAAAATATTAATGGGTTTTTCGGTGGGACCGTCTTTACTTTGTTGCGCCTTGGCGGGGGAAAAATTATGAAGGAGAATAGAGCGATTTGACTTAGGAATAAAAACTTACCCGCTATTTCTACAAGCCCCAGCAGCTTCGCTCGCTGGAAGAGATACGGGCCGATATATTGGCACTGGAGAAGGAAACCAAGGGGCTGCTTTCTGAGATCATCGGTGGCGACACAGGCAGTTCGAAAAAACAGTCTTTACTATGAGCCGAAACCTGGGTTATATTAAAGCCAGCCTTCATCATAGACGATATGCTTGCGCATGGGAAAGGCAGATCATCGTATGAGCATTAAGGCCCCACCATCCGATCTTCATGGCCGTGCGGGCCGCTATGTGCGGCAAAGTGCCGGTTACCGCGCCTTCATTCCCGCGTCCCTACCGCCACAGCCGCCGGTTGACCTTGCCGGCGCGATTCATTCGCTGCTGTCCGCGGCCGACCGCGCGCTGGGACGTCTGGACGGTTCCATCCAGACTCTCCCCAATTCCGACCTCTTCGTCTTGATGTACGTCCGCAAAGAGGCGGTGTTGTCGAGCCAGATCGAGGGTACCCAGAGTTCGCTGCAGGACCTGCTCGCCGCCGAGGCCCAGGTGCTTGCGTCCGATCGCCCGCGCGATGTGGCCGAGGTGGTCAACTACGTCGCGGCCATGAACCACGGGCTGGCGCGTCTGGCGGAGCTTCCCGTTTCCGTGCGTTTGATTCGCGAGATCCACAAAAAGCTCCTGGCCGGCGTGCGGGGCTCGCGCCTGACCCCCGGCGAGCTACGGCGCAGCCAGAATTGGATCGGCCCTGGCGGCTGCACCTTGGCGGAGGCGACATTCGTGCCGCCACCCCCACAGGAAGTGCCAGGTGCCCTCGGCGATCTCGAGCGGTTCCTACATCGGGACGACGACATTCCTTTGCTGATAAAGGTTGGCCTGGCGCACGCCCAGTTCGAGACCATCCATCCCTTTCTGGACGGGAACGGTCGTGTTGGTCGTTTGCTCATTACTTTTCTTTTGTGCGAGCGCCGGATCCTGTTCAAGCCCGTTCTCTATCTCTCGCACTATTTCAAGCGCCATCGTCAAGCCTACTACGACCATCTGCAGGCGGTGCGCGACGCCGGCGACTGGGAAGGTTGGCTCGCCTTCTTCCTACGCGGAGTGGCTGAGGTCAGCGTCCAGGCCACCGAGACCGCGAGGCGCATTCTGGCGCTGCGTGAAAATCACCGCTCGCTCATCACCGAGCATCTGGGACGTGCCGCCGGCAACGGCCATCGCGTGCTGGAGTACCTTTACGAACATCCGATCATCTCGGTTGAACAGGTGCGGACCATTACCGGCACTACTTATCCGGCGGCCAACCAATTGGTCCACAAACTCGTCCAGCATGACATTTTGAGCGAGTCCACCGGCCAGAAACGCCATCGTCGGTTCCGTTACGACGCCTACATCCGCCTCTTCGACGAGCCCAAGCCTGATGCCGAGGGAGCAGGCGCATGATCCACGACCTCAAGCCCTATCCCGCCTACAAGGCCACCGGCGTGCCGTGGCTGGGTGAGGTGCCGGAGCGTTGGGAGCTGAAGCGCGGGCGAGCGTACCCCCCTAAATTCGTCACAAGGCTTGTGATGTATTGGATGATGTTTCGCTGGCGCTTGAACATAGCTGAGCTAAGGTATTGCGGGAAACCTTCCTCTGGATGCCCATGTGGTAGAGTTTCATCTGGGTGCCGCGTAGACAGGCCTGGATATCTCGGAGACTTTCGCAATAGGTAAGTTGGGCAAAAGCCAGGCAAAGAAATTGATCCCAGCAGGAGAAGGATTTGATTTTGTAGTTGCCGTGGTACCGTTCGACGCATTGTCGGAATTCGTAGGTGGGTAAGAAATCCATGGTCTGCGAGAAAATGGTTTTTCCAGAATTCATTAGTCATCTCCTTCCTCGTTGATGAGCGAGTATGACATTTAGGCAATTTCAAATTCAAATCAATAAAAGCCATTTTCTCTAAATTCCTAAATTATTTTTGGTGCTTTTACAACTTTCCTAATTCAACGTTGGGACACTACTGATTTGACATAAAAGGAGATCGTAAGATAAGGAAGGGAATATGCGGAGGTCAGCCGGCCTTAACGCTCCCGGGAATTGGGGAATTCCTTGGTCGTTCTGGCCAACCGTCTGGGAATGAGCCCGGCTGGGATTGGCTATGCCGCACAGAGGCAAGAGGCTATCGCCCATTATAATGGCTTTCAGCTTATCCAATGAGATATTGATTTTTTTTAGGGCGTCCCCGAACACATTCGGTGGAACCGTCTTTGCGTTTTCGCGCCTTGGCGGGGGAAAAAATTATGAAGGAAATTAGGGCGATTTGACCCCGGATTTTCATGACCAACGAGACCTTCAAAGACATCGAAAAACTTGAATCAGACCTCTGGGAAGCGGCGGATAACCTCCGCGCCAACTCTAAGCTTACCTCCAGCGACTACTTCATGCCGGTGTTGGGGGTGATCTTCCTGCGTCACGCCGCCAACCGTTTCGAGGCGGCCACCCGGCAGATCAAGGAGGACCAGACCGCGGGCCGAATGCCGAAGCGCAAGATTCGCCCGGAGGACTACCTCCGCCGGCGCGCACTGTGGTTGCCCGAGAAGGCACATTACGATTGGATTATGCAGCAGGCAGCCACGAGCGGAAGTGATCTGCCGAGACTCGTCACCGAGGCCATGACCTCCATCGAGGCCGAATTCGAGCCGCTTCAGGGGGTGCTGCCGAAGGACTATGGCATCTTTGAAACCAAGGTGCTCGAAGATTTGATGCGTCTGTTTAACAGTGAGCGGATCCGCCAGGCCACCGGCGACGTCTTCGGCCGCATCTACGAGTACTTCCTCGCCAAGTTCTCCATCCAGAAGGCCCACGATAACGGCGAGTTCTTCACGCCAGCTTCGCTCGTGCAGACCATTGTCAATGTCATCGAGCCTGACCACGGCATTGTCCTCGATCCGGCGACCGGTTCAGGCGGCATGTTCGTCCAGTCCAGCCATTTCATCGAGCACGAGGGCGGGGACACGGCGAAGAAAGTCGTCTTCTATGGCCAGGAGAAGAACCGCGATACCATCCGCATCGCCAAGATGAACCTTGCAGTCCACGGTCTGGAAGGTAAGATCGCCGAGGCCATAACTTACTACCAGGACGAGCACACCCTGGTCGGCAAGTGCGATTTCGTGATGGCCAATCCGCC
>JAZDHB010000044.1:0-2470 GCA_043806415.1 Microcaldota archaeon
AACCCCTCCTTCCCCTTCTCTATCTTTTCCCGAGTGCGGCGCCCTGGGAAGAACTAGCGGCGCGTCTCTTGCCGGCACTTCTCGCACACGCCGAACACGTCGAGCTGGAAGTGGCAGGCACTCACGCCGCGCTCTTTCTTCATCACGCCTCCCAAATCAAATCCGGCCAAATCCAGATGCCTCATTTTCCCGCAGCGCTCGCAGATGAAATGCGCATCGCTCTTGGCGTGCACGGAATACACCCACGCCCGCCCGTGCCGGTAGCGGTGGGCCTGCCCGTCCTTGGCGCATCGTTTGAGGAAACGATACACCGTGGCGATGCCCACCCCGGGCAGGCGCGCACGTACGCACCCGTAAAGCTCGTCCGGCGTGAAAAGCCTCTCGAGTTTTCCCATCTCCTCGAGCATCAGCGATTTCTGGCGCGTTTTTCTGGTTGTTCTCATGGGTTTGCCTCAAGTCTTATTGATAATCTAAATCATTAATATATAAAAAGAGCGCGCCCGTCCATTGGTGCATGACACGCACACATACTCTTTTGTTCGCCGGCGCCCTCGTGTTGGCTCTGCTGCTGGCCGGCTGCGCCCAATCTTCCGCGCCCGCCTCGTCTGCCGTTGCGCCTTCCGCTCCATCCTCTTCCGCAGCCATGGCCCCCATCATCCTGGTCACCTCCTTCACGCCCGTGGACCAGTTCGTGCGCGCCGTGGCCGGAAATGACGCGCGTGTCACCATGCTCATCCCGCCCGGTGCCGAGCCGCATGACTTCGAGCCCACGCCCTCCGACGCCAAGGCCCTCTCATCCGCCAAAGCGTTCTTCTATGTGGGTGATGAGATGGAGCCCTGGGCCAAGGGCTTGGCGCAGTCAGCCAACCCATCCATCACGCTTGCGCCCCTCTCCTCCTCGGTTTCCCTAGCCGTCAATCCGGTGGCCAATGCGCCCGGCTTCGAGGGCAATGACCTCTCAAGCGACCCGCACATCTGGCTCTCGCCACACATCGCCCAGTCCGAGGTGGTCTACATCCGCGACACGCTTGCAGCGGCCGACCCGGTCCATGCTTCCGACTACCAGAAGAACGCCGCCGCCTACCTCGCGCGCCTCCAATCCCTCGACGCCCAATACCGCGCCGGCCTCGCCTCCTGCCGCAGCCACACCCTGATCACCTCGCATGCCGCCCTGGGTTATCTCGCTTCCGATTACAATCTGACTCAAGTGCCCATCGCCGGCATCAGCCCGGACGAAGAGCCATCGCCCGCCCAACTCATCAACGTCATCAACACCGCCCGCGCCGCCAATGCCACGGCCGTTTTCATCGAGCCCGGCGTATCGCCCAAGCTGGCGCAGGCCGTGGCCTCGGAGCTGAACATCCCTGCGCTGGAGTTCAATGCAATCGAAATCATCTCGCCGGCTGACCAGCAGGCGGGCAAGGACTATGTTTCGCTCATGCAGGACAACCTCCAAGCCCTGCGCCAAGGGCTGGGTTGCCAATAAAACGAAACCGCGAGGGGGGCTCCGGCCCCCCTCCCAGTTCCACGCCGAGCAAGCCCTGCGGGCTTGCGCGCGCAAGCCGCCTCGAGGCGGCTTGCTCGTCCTCCTGACCACCCCCCAATCCTAGGTCTTGCGGGCGGTTTCCATCCCGGGTTGGAAATAAAAAGATAGACTACGGTTTCACGATGTGTCCCCCATGAGTTCTTCGCAAGCCGAACCCCTCGTCCATCTCTCTCGCGTGGATTTCTCCATCGGCGAGCGGCCCATTCTTGAAGATCTCAATTTGGACATCCGGCCCGGCGAATTCATCGGCCTCCTCGGTCCCAACGGTGCGGGCAAGACCACGCTGCTCAAGCTCATCCTCGGTTTGATCTCTCCAACGAGCGGACAGGTGCATTTCCATTGCGAGCAGGAGGACTGTAGATTGCCGGACGCGGCGGCTGGCCATTCCCGCGTCCATCCCGATCCGCCCGCTTCTTCCTGTCGCCCTTGTATCGGCTACGTGCCCCAGCACACCCGCGTATTCGAGGCCGGCTTTCCGGCCACCGTGCGCGAAGTGGTGGAGATGGGCCTCTACGGCCAGAAGGGCCTGCTGCACAACCTGAATGCGACCGACCGTGCCCAAGTCGACGAGGCCATCGCGCAGGCCGGCCTCTTGGCGCTCTCCACCCGGCGCATCAGCGAATTGTCCGGCGGCCAGCAGCAGCGCGTGTTCATCGCCCGCGCGCTGGTGGGCCGGCCCCACCTGCTCATCCTCGACGAGCCCACCACGGGCGTGGACGCCATGGGCGAGGCCGATTTCTTCCGCTTGCTCGCCCACCTCAATCGCACGCACCACATCGCCATCCTGCTCGTGCTGCACGAAGTGGAAGTGCTGCGCGGCCAGGTGGGGCGCGTGATCTATCTCACCCGGCGCATCCTCTACGACGGGCCGGAAAAATCGCTCACCGGCGCACGTTTCAAAGAGCTGATGGGGGTTCCCCATGT
>JAZDHB010000045.1:0-4046 GCA_043806415.1 Microcaldota archaeon
CCGTGGTCCTGAGGATCAGGCTGCCCGGGCAGAGCAGGCGCACCCGCTCTTCCGCGACCGCTTTGGTATACGCGTAAAAATTCTGCGGGTAGGGCAGGCTCTCTTCCGTGTAAACCTCGCTTTCCCGGCCCTCATAAACCCAATCGCTGCTGATATGCACCAACTTGCATGAGAATTTTTCGCAAAGCGAGGCGAGATTCTGCGGCACGATCACGTTGGAGGCCCACGCGACCGCCCGCTGCTCCTCGGCCGCGTCGGTGGATTGGGCGCTCTTTATCGCGTTCAGGACGACCTCCGGTTTTTCCCTCGACACTATTTTTTCCACGGCCGCAATGTCGCTCGCGTCTGCGGCATAGTCCGCTTCCTCGCTTCTCGATATCCGGACCACCTGGTGGCCACCGGCCGCGAATTGCCGGGATGCCGCCGTGCCCAGGAGGCCGTTTGAGCCGAAAATCGCTATTTTCATGTCATTCCCTGCCTGGCGGTGGAGGCAATATGTCGTCTGCCATCCGGTTGGCCGCCTTGTACGACTCGATCGTCCCGATGTCTATCCATATCTTGAGTTTTTGGATCTGACCCATCAGTTTCCCTTCCTGCGCCCACTTCGGGAAGCATTCCTCTTCCAGCTTGAACTTTCCCATCGGGTGGTTCTTGAGCGCCTGCGGGTCGAGCACGAAATATCCCGCGTTCGCAAGGTTCGATTCCGTGCTTCCGGCCGCCGGTTTTTCCACGAACCTCGCGATCCTTCCCCCGTCCATCTCCGCGATCCCGAAGCGGGGCACATCCTGCCGCGGCACGGGAAAAAGCGCCACGGTCGCATGGGCTCCGTCCCAGTGCGCGTCGCAAAGCGCCCCCACGTCGAGCCGCGTTACGTTGTCCCCGTAGCACACCAGCGCCGGGCCTTCGACCTGCTTTTCGACCAGCACGGTCTTCACGTCGCCACCGGTCTCCCACCCGAGCGTTTTCACCACGCTTATGCGCGGGCCGCCGCGTTCGGAATGTTCCAGGTAATCCTCTATGACCGATGCCTTGTGCGAGACCGCGACAAATATCTCGTCGATCCCCGAGCACGTGCACACGTTGTCCAGCACGTAGTCTATGACCGGCTTTCCGCCGACCGGCAGAAGGGATTTCGGAATCGCGTAGGTGAGCGGCCGGAGCCTTTTTCCCTGTCCGGCCGCAAGTATTATCGCCTTCATGCCTGTCCCCTCCCGATGCAATGGTACTCCAGGCCCGCCTCTTTCGCCTCGTGCGCGCTCAGTACGCGTTGCGCGTCGAAAAGCGGCGAGCGGCCAAGCAATCTCTGGTACTCCCGCGCATCCCTCTCGAACTGCGGCCATCGGGTCAGAAGCAGCGCGGCATCGGCGCCTTGCAGGCAGTCCTCCCAATCTTTGGCATAATAAATCTCCCGTATTCTCGCCTTTGCGCGCTCCATCGCCTGCGGGTCGTAAGCCCTCACATTTGCGCCCAAGCCTTTGAGCGCCAAGACGGCCTCCATCGCGGGGCTTTCGCGTATGTCGTCGGTCTGCGCCTTGAATGCCAATCCAAGGACTGCAATCGTCTTTCCCCCGACGTTCCCGATCCGGGAGCGCAGCATTTCCACCAGTTTCGTCTGCTGTCTTCTGTTCGCGTCCATCACGCATTCCAGTATCATCGCCTCCGAGCCGACGGATTTCGCATACTGGATGATCGCCCGAACGTCTTTTGGGAAGCACGAGCCCCCGAAGCCGGCGCCTGCCACGAGGAACTTCTCGCCTATCCGCTTGTCGCTGCCCACTCCCCGCATCACTTCGTCCACGTCCATGCCGCTCTTTTCGCATATTCCGGCCATCTCGTTCGCAAACGACACTTTGCAGGCAAGGAACGAATTCGAAGCGTATTTTATCATTTCCGCGGTCTTTATGCCCACGAAAATCTTCGGGCATCCGAACGATTCGTGCAGTTTGGCAAGAATCGCCTTTGTCTTTTCCTCCCCGCATCCGATCACGATCCGGTCCGGCGTTTCGAAATCCCCTATCGCGTTGCCTTCCCTCAGGAATTCGGGAATCATGGCCAGGCCGAAGTCAATTCCGCTCTTCTTATGGCTGATCTGCTCGATCCGGGCGCCCAACGCCTCCGTCGTCCCCGGAACCACCGTGGAGCGCACCACGATTACCGTGAATTCCGACGCAAGATGCCTTGCGGTCGATTCCGCCGCCGATTTGACATGCTCCACGCTCATGGTGCCGTCCGTTTGCGACGGCGTCCCGACCGAGATGAAGACCACGTCGGCGCCGCGGACCGGTTCATAATCGCGGTAAGCTTCGAGCCTCTTTTCCCCGATCACTTTCCGGAGCTTCGTCTCGAGCCCGTTTTCGAAAATCGGCGCGATTCCATTATTTATGTTCTCTATCTTCCGGGCATCCACGTCGATGCAGCTCACGTGGTGGCCCAAGTCAGCCCAGCAAACGGCGGCTACGATGCCAACATATCCAGTTCCTACAACAGCGATCCTCATCGCACCGCTTTGGCTTTGGTGGATTAAAAATCTTCCGTGGGTGCTGGCGCAAAACCGTTTTGTGCGCCCAGCCTGTTTTATTAACCGCGTATGGCTTCCTTCCCCATCCAAGGTGTTCTCATGTCCTATGGCGGCTATGGCGGTTATGTCCAACTGGGCAAGCGGCCCGATCCGGACGAATTTCTCATCGCCTATTTCTCCGTCGTGCCCGGTGAGGGGCGCACCCTGCGCGAGGCGGCCGAAGCCGTCGCGGCCGAAAGCTCGATCGGCACCTGGACCTCCCTCTCGACGATGCATAAGCGCGTGCTCTCGCGCTTGCAGGCGCAGGTCTATAAAATCCACAAAAACAAAAAAGGCGGCAGCCTCGAGGTGGCCTACCCCATCGAGCTTTTCGAGGAGGGCAACGCGCCGCAGATCCTCTCCGACATCGCGGGCAACATCTTCGGCATGAAAGAGGTCGCCTCACTGCGCCTCGAGGATTTCGACGCGCCCAGGAAATATCTCGAAACGTTCCCGGGGCCGGCCTTCGGCCGCGAGGGCGTGCGCCGGTTGGTCGGCACCGCCGCTCCCTCCAAGCGCCGCCCCCACCTGGGCACCATCGTGAAGCCCAAGGTGGGCCTCACACCGCGCGAGGGCGCGAAAGTGGCCTATGACTCGTGGGCCGGGGGGCTGGACTTCGTCAAGGACGACGAGAACCTCACCAGCCACCCCTTTTCCCGCTTCGAAGACCGCCTCGCGCATTACCTCGAAGCGCGGGACCGTGCCCAGTCCGAAACAGGGCACAAGAAAATCTACGCGCCCAACATCACGGCCCCTGCCGATTTGATGCTCAAGCGCGCCGAGCTCGTGCGCTCGTCGGGCGGCGAGTGCGTCATGATCGACATCGTGACGGCCGGCCTCTCCTCGGTGCAGTTCATCCGCAACCAGAACCTCGGCGTGTTCATCCATGCCCACCGGGCCATGTATGCCGCTTTCGCGAGAAGCAAAAAGCACGGCATGTCGATGCGCGCGCTGGCCAAGCTCGCCCGCCTCTGCGGCACCGACCAGCTGCACATCGGCGCCATGCTGGGCAAGATGGAAGGCGCGGTTCCCGACGTGATGCAAATCCACCAAGACATCAACGGAAATGGATCGGAAGCCGATCCGGCCCACCCGCGCGCGGTCCCGGGCGAGCCAGAGTCGTCGGAATCCCGCGCATGGTCGCGCATCAAGCCTGTTTTCTCTGTTTGCTCCGGCGGGCTCTCGCCGCTCCAGATTCCCGGCCTTTACAAAATCATCGGCGATGAGGCGGTGTTCCAATGCGGCGGGGGCGTGCATGGCCATCCGGGCGGCACGCGCGCGGGCGCGATGGCCCTCGTGCAGTCGCTTGAGGCGGCCAAAAAGAACATTCCCCTCGCTTCCTACGCACGGACACACCCCCCGCTCGCGGTCGCCCTTTCCAAATGGGGCCGGCAAAAGAATTGATCCCATTTGCCGCCGGCGAGCGATGTCTGCGTCTGGCTCCCGATGCCTGAGTCCGGCGCCCCATCTCGACATCCGCAATCCATCG
>JAZDHB010000046.1:0-20311 GCA_043806415.1 Microcaldota archaeon
GAAGGCGGGCCGCGCCGCTACCGGACTTATTTTCACAGGCAGAAGAAAAAGACGGCGGCAGTGCGCGCTGTATCTACCCCCTGAAGGGGGCTTCACACATTCGGGGCGAAGATAGATTTAGCGCGCACAAAACATCTTAAATTCGGGTACGCGCATTGCCATTTCCTGGCCGCGCCCTTTGATCGGTGAGGATATGCGGACTTTCTTCATGATTGCATTATTGATTTCCTCGTTGATGCTGTATGGCTGCGTTTTACAGAAAGGGGATGGCACCACGCCGCCGCCCGTCGTTGGGAATGACAGCGATGCGCACGGCTGCAGGACGTCTGCCGGCTACAGTTGGTGTGATATTAAACAAACGTGCCTGCGCGCTTGGGAAGAGAACTGCACGAATGCAACCCTTCCGCGAGCCTGTACGATGGATGCGAAGATCTGCCCGGATGGCAGCGCGGTTGGCCGCCAAGGACCGGATTGCGAGTTCGCGCCCTGCCCGCCCCCCAATTACACGGTTTATGGCAGCATCGCCATCGGACCGCTCTGCCCCGTGGAGCCCTGCAACAGGACATTCGACTATAGCACAGTGCGCGTGAACGTCTATGATGCGGCAGGCAAAAACCAGGTCGCCCAGGTTAACGCGGATGCAAGCGGCCACTATGGAATCAGGCTCGCACCGGGCGATTATCGGCTGAACGTGACCGACGAGGAGGGCCGTTCGTTCGGGATGCCGCGTCTGGGCTACACCGAATCGGTATCGCTTAAGGAAGGGCAGAGGATTGAGTTGGACTTCAGCGTAGACACCGGGATAAGATAGCGATCGGATTAGGCGCTACGCTTCGCCCGAAAGAATATAAGACTCCCCTTCTTCTCTTTTCCATGGCGCCCTCTCTCGATGTCATCTGCGTCGGCCACCTGGTGTACGACATCCGCGATTATGTCGAGGATTTCCCGCAGGCCGACAAGACCGTCTTTTTGCGCCGGCCGCCGGCCATTTCGGCGGGCGGGAGCGCGGCCAACGC
The DNA here is from genome assembly GCA_043806415.1 of Microcaldota archaeon. GTDB lineage: Archaea > Micrarchaeota > Micrarchaeia > Anstonellales > Anstonellaceae > CAIXYX01. The sequence goes on from JAZDHB010000046.1 coordinate 1,017, forward strand.
CGCCCTCAACGCCGTGCGCCTGGGGCACTCGGCGGGTTTGGTGTCCAACGTGGGAGACGATCCGCACGGAAGATTCCTGCTGGCCGAGCTGGCGCGCGAGGGCATCCATTCGCCCCACGTCAAGCTGGTGAAGGGGGGGCGCACCGGCCTCTCCATCGTGCTCATCGACAAGAACGGCGAGGTGATGGTGGTCGAGGACACCGGCTGTGTGGATGCCAAGCGGCGACTGCCGGCCGACTACATCGCCTCCGCGCGCTGGGTGCATCTCTCCGGCTGCTCTTATGACTGGATGCTCCAGACGGCCAAGGCGGCCCATGACGGGGGCAAGCCGCTTTCGGTGGATCCGGGAAGGGCGGCCTCCCGCTTAGGCATGAAAAAGCTCGCGCCCGTGCTCGAGAAAACGGACCTGCTCATCCTCAACCGAAAGGAACTGCTCGCCCTCACCGGCTCGTCGGCCCTCGAGGAAGTGAGAAGGCTCTCCAAAAAGTTCGACTGCTCGGTGGTGCTCAAGACCGGGCACGGGCCGGCCGTGTGCAGCGCGTCCGGCGCGGCCGCATTCGAGGTGCCGCCCTTCAACGCGTCCGAGGTGGTGGACACCATCGGCGCGGGCGACGCGTTCGACGCGGGCGTGATCTGCGGCAAATTGGAGAGGAAACCGCTCTACGAGGCCGTGCGCCTGGGGCACGCGTGCGCGGCCGCCAAAGTGATGCATGCCGGCGCGCAGTCCATGCCCAAGCGGGCGGTCGTGAAAAAGCATTTCAAGTTCTGAATAAAAAAACAGGCGATGGAAAAAAGCGGATCGGGCAGGTCGAGAAGGAACGTATCGGTCTGGAAAAGACGTTTTATCCTTCGGAACTCACTTTCTCGCGCGAGACGAGATAGGCGACCACGGCCCCGGACAGGATGGATGCCGTGACTGGCACGTACTGCATATACCAGGGGTCCTCGACCAAGAAGAACTTCGAGGTGGAGAGCATGGACCACATGATATAGGCCACCACGGCCCCTAAGAGGACGCGCGCGATGGCGATGAGGACTTCCCTTTTTGTCGAACCCATGGGCTGATGATGGGAAGAAAAAAGATAAAAACAGATGTATTGGAGAAAAGGAGGGTGCGTTTTGGCGCCGGGCCGGACGGGCTCGACGGACCGCCCGGGCGGCCCGAGTTGTTTGTTTTTCATTGTCTTCTCGTTATTTTTTCGTTGCCTCTTGTCTGTCTGATTCTGCGCTTCAGGACATGGTCTTCTTGTTCCAGAGATAGACGGTCAGGTTGCCCCAGTAGTAGCGGGACGGCGTGGGCGAGGGCGCGTCCTGGCGCACCGAGACGATGCGGCGCACTTGCACGATCTGGATGCTGGAGTTGATGGACGAGGGGGCGCACCCGAACCAGTAATTGGACGGGATGGTGATCGGCTTCCCGTCCACCGTGCTCAGGTTCGCTTCCACCCAAAAGTCCGAGCCGGTGGAGAGGAGGGACTGGTAGAGGACGTAGCGGCCGGAGGGATCGTTGCAGGAGGCGCCGGCGTCCGCGTTGATCTGCTGAGTGCCCGCCCCGGCCAAAGTGGTGAGGTTGAGCACGTTCATTTCGTGGCTGGCCACTAAGAGGCCGGCGCGCGTGGCCGACAGGGGCGAGACATACCAGGCCGGCGGGTCGCCGGCCGAAAGCAGCACGTCGGAGATTCGGTAAGCCTCCTGCTGCAGGTAATTGTCGTGGTCGTCGATCTGGGCGCGCAGGGCGAACCAGTGGGTGGAGAGGATGGAGATGGCGAGGGCGAAGATGATGGAGGCCACGATGGCGTCGAACGAGAAATACTGGCCTTTCTTGCACGGAAACTTCATCCAATCCACCTTGTCCAATCCTTGCTCAGCCTGCCCTCAATGTGCTCTGGCCGTTCTTGTCCTCGATGACCTGGATGCGGATCCAGCCCTTGCTGGCATTGATGCCGACCGCGTGGTGGAGGGCGCCCTGCGAATCCACATAGGAGAAATACCCGTTGCCCGGGCAGGCGATGTCCGAACAGCCCTGGGACACGTTGCGCATGGCCGAGGGGAAATAGAATTGCCTGACCGGCAGGGCGCCCGGATCCAGATAGACGTAGATCGAGCCCCCGTCGGTGAGGTTGAGGGAGTAGGGCTTGCCATTGATCTTGGTCGGGATCTGGAAGGTGGCGTCGAAGCCCGGACCGGCCAGCATGGCCAGCTGGACGAAATCCGCCACTTGCGCCGCGATGGAGCGCGAGAGGCTGAATTCGCGCTGGGAGATGTCCTGCCCGACCTGCGAGATGATGGAGAGGCTTATGATGACGAAGACGAGGAGGAAGAAGCTCACGTAGGTGAGGATCTCGACCGCCGCCTGCGCGCGGGAAGAATGGAAAGAGACATCCGAAACACCGTTCCCCCCGGATCGTTTGTTCGCGCCCGGGCGCGAAAAACGGGATGAAGAAAAACGCGAAATGCAAGACCGGCTATCGCGTCCGCTCGCGAGGGGGCGGTCCTTTTTGCCCGATGCTGCTCGTTCAGTCGACATTGCGCGTGATATTGACATAATCTCCCTGGTTGATGAATACGAGATAGACCAGGCCCGCTCGCACGTGGCCCGTGCCGCCGGCGCTGGGCTGGTCAAGCGCCATCTGGGGCCGGTACGAGGACCAGCCGTTGAGCACGGGAGCGGGGGACTGCACCACGACCTGGTTGACGGTGCCGTCCTCCATGGCCAGCGTGACGGTGATCTCTCGCCCCTTGTATTTGAACTCGTCCCGCCACGAGGGGTCGGAACGGTTGATGTCATTTCCCGAAAGCGAGACGTTCCACAGATAGTCCGGGTAGCTGACCAGGAGGCCCTTCTGCGAGCCGTTGCCCTGGTACCAGACTTCCCCGGCCGTGTCCGCCATCTGCTGGGCGAGGCTGTTGGCCTGCACCTGCGCGAGCGTCTGGGTGCGCACACTGCTTGAGGAGAAGAAGGTGAGCACGATGGGGACGATGAAGGCGAGCGAAAGGCCCACGAGCATGAGCATCTCCATCGAGGACTGGCCGCGCGAAGGAGACGGGCGCGAAATGAAAAACCGGCTGGGAACTGTGGAAAGCCCGGCATGGGCTGGAGAGGAACGCCGGACCGAGGCTGAAAACCCGCGAGCCGCGCGGGGCTGGCGCCGGGCGCATGGAGTGCTTTTTTTCGCTTTCCCTAATCGCATTTGTTCACCGGTATGGAGTTGTCGAAATATTGCAGATTGGTGAGGTTGTAGCGGTCGGCCGGGCTGGGCACGCCGGCGTCGTAGGACTTGTTCGAGATGGCAAAGCGGCCCGTCGCGTCGGCGCGCGGGGAGCCCTGCGGCTCGTCATTCGAGCACATGGGCAGGCTCTTGCAGCCGGGCATGCCCTGGATGAACGAGCCGGCGCAACGGTAGGCGGACGGGTAGAACTGGTAGTCCAGGCGCGAGTCGCGCTCGGAATTCAGGTTGGGATTGTCCGCGCTGGCCTGGGCGATGTGGGTCCAGTCCGGCACCGGGTCGTCGGCCCCGCCCGCCCAGCGGCCGGTGAGGAAGGACTCGATGCCATAGCCCTGCTTTGAATAGTGCGTGTGGCCGTCGTAGGGCGCCAGGGCGGTGAGCCGCTGCAGGAAGGAGGGCCCGTACGGGGAGGCGACGTAATAGCCGCAGATGGCCATGTCGCGCGGGCCGGTCATGTCATAGATGCGCGAATGCGCGGCGGGTGGATAGTCGCCCGAGAATTTGCGGGCCAGGGAGTCGTAGCTGTTCTTGTAGATTCTGCTCGATCCGAATATGTCGGATTGGTTGAGCGCGTTCTGGATCAGGATTTCGGGCAGGCCCGTGTTGTAGTTCTCGTGCCCGGAGATGGTATCGAGCGAGCCGGTGATCGCCACGTATGGGATGTCCGGGTTGACGGGGATGGTGTCGGGATTGATCTCGGCGGACTTGGGCGGGCAGTCCAGCGCGTTCGTGGTGTTGGGCACGTAGCGGCGCAGGCAGTAGAGGCAGGTGGGGTGCTGGTCCTGCACCGCGTACGAGCACGTCGGGCTGGCCACGTCGATGCGGACGGTGTCGAACTGGCTGCCGCCCGAATTTTGGAGCACGATGGCGCCGAAATACGCGGATTGCGAGATGGCCTCGTTCATGTCCGACGTCTCGAGGATGTAGGAGCCGATCTTGGAGAGGTTGTAGCGGTAGTCCGTGGAGGTGAACGCGCTGGAGTTGAAGGTGCTCACCGGCCCGAAGAACCAGCCCATGCCTTCGACTGCGCCGGGCGCCGCCTTGATGAGCCGGGCCTGCGCGTCGTCCGAGGAAAGGTACGGGGACACGTGATAGACGTTGCGGTGGGGACGCTCCGTGTCCGGCAGGTTGGGGCGCGCGGCGCGGTCCTGGCGGGCCACCATCGGGTCGGTCATGCCCGAGATGTCGGCCGTGGTGTTGACGACGAAGATTTTCTGGATGGAGAGCTGGCCGTTGGGGTCGGTCAGGTTCATGGGCACCTCGAAATACACCGACACCTGCCAGAGGCCGGTCTGGTTGAAGCTGAAATTGCTCACGTTCCCCCACACGAGGTCATAGCCCATGAGGCGGGTGGCGGCGCCCGTCTGGTTGAAGAAATGGGGGAGGGTGCTGCGCATCGCGTCGGGAGAATAGGTGAGGTTGGAGGAATTGCCGTAGTAGAAAAACTTCTGGCCGCTCGCGGGATAGAGCCCGCCGGACGTGGAGCCGGCCGCCATGAGTTCGTACATCGTGCGGTTCACCGCCCCGGTGCCGTCGGGAAACGCGGTGCCGCTCCCGCCCTCGACGGGGAGGCCCCGCACGCCGCTGTCCGGGTGGTCCTCGATGGCGCGCGAGAGCGTGTCCAGCGCGAGGACCATGGAGGCGTTCGAGAATCGGTTGAGCGCGTCGTTGTCCACCATGGACAGGGAGGTGCGCATGGCCTCCACGCGGAAGCGCTGGGCCGAGCGGGCCTCCTCGACCTGCACGGTCTGCGCCCAGAGCTGGATGGAGATGAAGATGAAGGAGATGAGCACCAGGGCCAGCATGGTGAAGAGGAATCCCCTCGAGCGCGAGAAGCCGGAAGCGGCGCTCGGGCGCGAATGCCCCGATCTGGACGCAAATGTGCGAGGCCCGCCCGCTCGGGCGCTCGAATGGCCCGGGCGCGAAAAAGCGGGGCTGGATGAAGCGGAAAGCTCTCGAATGCGCGCTCGGGTTCTTTTCACCATTTTCTCACTTCAGCCCCAGACGGTCAGGCGCAACAGGCCCACCGTGAAATTCCCGGCATCGAACGTGCTGGCCGTGGAGATGTTGCAGGGCACCTTGTCGCACGAGCCGGGCGATGCGTACGAGTTGGTCTTGGCGTCGTAGCCGTGGCAGACCACGTTGCAGTAGGGCGAATCGCCGCGCGCGACCGGGTCGGTGTAGCCCATGATGAGCAGCTGGGCCGGCGCCTGCACGCGCCAATAGGAGACGTTGTAGTGGATGTCGCTCTTGGGATTCTGCTCGGAGGCGTTGTAGAGCAGGACCCACCGGCCGCTGGTGCTCTCGTAGAAATGATAGGCATAGGAATAGGGATAGGGGATCATGGAATTGGTGGCCTGGACGATGGGGTCGCCGGGGGAGAACCCCGAACCGTCGAGGGCGTGCATGCTGGCCGCGTCCCCGAGCGTCCGCGAACCCGAAACCGGCGTCATGGCCACGGTCTGCAGCGTGTCCTTGGCAAGGTATTCGGCCTGCAGCAGGCTCGCGTAATAGCCCGACGGCACGGAGGAGATGACCAACATGGACTGGATGGAGATGAGGATGAGCGAGAAGGCGACGAAAGCGTCGAGCGAAAATACGAATCCGGGCCGGTTTTCCATCAGCCGAACAATGATTGCAATACTTTTAAACCTAGAGGAGGACAAGTAATTTCGAGGTGAGAGAATGAAGGGACAACTGTCGGCCGAGATGCTCATATTGCTGGCATTGGTGCTGGGTCTGCTGCTCGTGGCTTACACGTACATGAGCAATACGGTGAAAAAAACGGGAGATCAGGTTAATGCGCAGACGGCGAGAGTGATCGCGGAAAGCACGTATTGCGAAAAGAACAGCAAATCAGATCCATGCGCCAAACTCATTGACCAGGGAGTGGATAACGCCAAGTGCGACGAGGATAAGAACCATTGCTACATCCCATAGGCGAAGATTAAAAACCAGGACTGGGAAGGAAAGCGCATGGCCCGCTCATCTCGCGCCCAACTCACGGCCGAAGCCCTCATGCTCATGGCCATCACGCTTTCCATCCTCGTGGTCGCCGCTTTTTCCATTTCTAAAATGCAGAATTGGGAACAGTCGCTTTTCGAGAAAAAGGTGCTCACCTCCGAGCTGGACGGGATCATCTCGTACGCGGACGAGATCTGCGTGCTGGGGCCCGGCAATAGCCGGGTGATGAGCCTCGCGCCCGTGGGATTCACGCTGGACGGGACGGACCATGAGCTCACCCTGAACGCCGCGCAGGGGAGCCTGAGCATGAACCGCGAATCTCTGTGCAACGTCGAGCCGGATGGAAACACAGTCTATTCGAACAAGATCTATTTGTGGTATGACGGGATAAGCACCTATGACGGGCGCACGAACGTGCGCATCTCGCCCAATCCACCAACCTGAGCGTTTAAGAAGAATAGTAGAATGGCCGGTCGTAGTCTGCCTTCTGTTTAAACCGCATTAGACTAAGCGGCGAAAATCGCCTTGCACGACCCGCTTTTAGGGCCAGACCGTTTCATCCGCTTCCCGGCCCGTCATTTTCAATCATCCGTTGGCAGCCGGGAATCGGTATCGTTTCTGTTTCCGGCCCCCTCCCATTACGGAGGAAAGCTCCATTTACCGTGAGCCGGGCTTGCGCCCGTCTCACGTATCGCAAACCTTGTGGTTTGCGATGTCGTGGGCAGAACTTCCTCAAGCTTTGGGCCCGACAGCGGTCCGCCGGCCATTCTGGTATAGATGGGCGCGAATGGACTATTTATGCCTTCTGGATGGCTTATCTGACGAAGAAGAACAGCCCGGCCAGCAGGAGGTACATCACCATGAGCTGCACGCCTTCGAACCAGTTGCACTGGCCATCGGAGGAGATCTCGTTGATGATGAGTACCGACGCGAACATGGCCAACATCTCGAAGACGGTGAACACCAGGTTCATCGGCTTGCCGACCGCGAAGGAGAGCAGCACCAGCAGGGGCGCGACGAGCAGGGCGATCTGGATGGAGGAGCCGATGGTGATGGCCAAAGCCAGGTCGATGTCGTTCTTCTTGGCGGCCGCGACCGCGCCCAGGTGCTCGGCGGCGTTGCCCACGAGGGCCACCACCACGGCGCCCATGAACAGCTGCGAGAAGTCGAACATCATGGCGACCTCTTCCAGATGGTGGGCGAAGATCTCTGACGTGACGGCCAGCGCGATGGTGGAGAGGAGCAGGATGGCGATGGCCGTGTTCCGGTCGATGGAAGGCGGAGGGTGGCTGCGCTTGCGGAAGAGGTAGGAGTGGGTGTGGAACGAGAACACCAGCGAGAGGATGTAGATGCTCATCATCAGGATGGCCACGAAGATTGAGAGGTTCTCGGTCGAAAGCTCGAGGATCGGACTGCCCGGCGGGGAGAAGAAAAAGAAGGCCGACGGCACGAGCAGGGAGATGACGGCGATGAGCAGCATGGTGGAATTGAGGCCGGCCGCCCGCACGTCGAACGACTGCTCGCGGTAGCGCAAGCCCCCGAAGAAGAAGGCCGCACCTACCACGAAGAGCGCGTTGCCCACGATGGAGCCGGTCAGGGAGGCCTTCACCAGATCGGAGAGGCCCGCGTTGATGGCGGCGAAGGCGATGATGAATTCGGCCGCGTTGCCGAACGTGGCGTTTAGGAAGCCGCCGAAAGTGGAGCCGAAATGGGCGGCCAGCTCCTCGGTCGCCTTGCCCATCTGGGAGGCCAGGGCGATGATGGCGAGGATGGCCAGCAGGAAAACGAGGAGGGCCGGCGCGTGGATTGCTTCGGCTGCGAGAAGGACTGGGAAGGAGAGGAGGGGAAGCCAGGATGGAAAGAGCGGCTGGTGGCGGGTGTGCGGGAGGTCGGTGTCGGCGATGTTCATCTGAATGCCTTCATAGTGGATGACATTATGATTTGCAATTCTTATTAAACATTGATTCGCATATTAAATCGAAGCCAAGGTAACTCAGTTCACAGTGAGTCGGGTTCTCCCGACTCACTTGTCCCATGAGCCGTGCGACGGCTCATGTGATGGTTAGAGTGCCTGAATGAACGCTTATTAAACATGATTTTCATATTAATGTCAAGCCAAGGTAACTCAGTTTGGTTAGAGTGCCAGACTCATATGTAAAGCCATATGAGTGCGCGAGCTTTTTGCGATGACGAACAATGGCACCTGAGAAATCTGGAAGCCGGGAGTTCAAATCTCCCCCTTGGCAAGACAACCGCGGAGGGGGGTCGACCCCCCTCCCCAGTTTTCCTAGATTCCTGACCCACCCCCGACTTCGCTTGTCGCTCTCCCTCTTGGCACTCATTTTCCAATCAGATCGGATTCATCCGTAAACCGGGTCGCCGACCCATATTTTCGCGACATAGGAGATTGCATGCGCCAATAGTGCGATCGTTCAGTCGGTTTTCTTGCCCGCGTGGCGCTTGAGGCCCAGCTTGTCCTCCAGGACCTTGACCCGCTCGGCCTGCCCGCGGTCGTCGAGATATTTGTCGAACTGGTCCCAGGCCCTAAAGAGCAGGCTCAGGATGATGAGCACCAGGCCCGTGAGCAGCATGGCGAAGAAGCGCCGGTAGAGGGAATGGTACATGCACGCGAACGCGTCGTTCTCCATGTCCCCGAAGCCGATCTGCGCCCAGAGGTTATCCACGACGATCTCGGGGTAGAACGTGACGATGGAAAGGAGGTCGTCCGCCGAGCGGGAGGGCGCGCCCTCGCCGGAGAACAGGTCGCACGGAGAGGCGGCCGAAGTGCCGGGCTGGATGCCGTTCAGCTGCCCTTTCATGGTCGTGAGCACGCTGCCCACGCCCAACACCAACGTCACGAGGCCGATGAGCATGGATACCATGCCCAGGACGTACAAGGTCGTTGAGATTGCGCTAAGAAGCCGCATGGGCCCACCGTATCCACAGGAGGAATAGATGAGATGTTAATAAAACGGTAACTTGGAAAAAGACAGGATAAAAACGGGATTGATTCGGGCCGTTTTATTCTTTTTTATCGGTAGCCGACCAGATAGCCGAGGATCTTGATGAGGATCACGAACAGGATGGCGAACACCACCACCGAACGGGGGTTGAATTTCAAGCCGCCCATATTGGTGTTGGACGTGATGCCGAAGATGCCGGCCTGTGATTGGGGTTGGCTGATCTGCATTTTGTCTGCCATGGCAATACCTCGAAGTATAGTAATTTAAGCGTTCTTAGGACAGCGACGTCTTCTGCGCCTTGGAGAGGGCGAGCAGCTTGGAGGCCAGCTCGCCGATTTTCACCCGCTCCTGCCCGCCGTCGTCTCGGTAGCGCACCGTGACGGTGTCGTCCTCCTTGGACTGGTAGTCCACCGTGATGCCGTAGGGCACGCCGATCTCGTCCGCGCGCGCATAGCGCTTGCCGATCGAGCCGGTCTGCGAATAGTAGCAGTCCACGCCCGCCTCGCGCAGGCTGGACAGGACCCGATCCGCCAGCAGATCCAGGCCGTCCTTTTTCATGAGCGGGAACACTCCGCAGGTGTAGGGCGCGATGGCGGGCTTGAAGGCGAACCATTCCCATTCGTGCGCCCCGCCGGCGGGGCGGTAGGCGTGCTCGAGGATGCAGTAGAACGGCCGGTCCACGCCCAGCGACGGCTCGATGACGTGCGGGACGATGCGCTCGCCGGGCGCCTTCTCGCCCTCGCCCGGGACGAACACTTCCATGCTCTCGCCCGAATGCTTGGCGTGCCCGGATAAATCAAAGTCGGTGCGATACGCGGTGCCGGCCGTCTCGATGAACCCGTACGAGGTCTCGACCTCGAGGTCCACGTTGCCTTTCGAGTAGTGGGGCAGCGAGTCGGCCGGAAGCACGGAAAAATGGAATTTGGAGCGCGGGATACCATATGCTTCATAGAGCTCCTGCTGCCAGCAGACGAAGGCGGCCATGATGGAGTTGGGAAAATAGCCCAGGGAGACGGCTTCTTGGAGCGTGAATTCCGCCACGTCCGGCTGGACGTCCCCGTCGGCGGGCGGCTTGATGCGCACCTTCTTGCCGGCGATTTCGTCGAATCCCTCGAACACGGCCCGCTTGGGATTGAAGAAATACTCCAGCTCCATCTGCGAAAATTCGCGGGCGCGCACAAGCCCCTGCCTTGGGGAGATCTCGTTGCGGAAGGATTTGCCCACCTGCCCCACGGCGAGTGGGAGCTTGGAGCCGTTCTGGATGAAGAGGCGCTTGAAGTCTAGGAAGATGCCCTGCGCCGTCTCGGGGCGCAGGAAGGCGTTCGCCTCCCCACTCGTTCCGACGGAGGTCGCGAACATGAGGTTGAAGGAGGAGACGGGCCCAAGCGGCGAGCCGCAGTCCGGGCATTTGATGTCGTGCTCTTTTAGCGCCGCATCCAATTGGGCCGCCGATTGGCCCTCGCAGGATTTGAGCGTGGCCTTCTCCAGCAGCTTGTCGGCGCGGAATTTCTTCTTCTCCTTGAGGCATTCGGCCAGCGGGTCGGCGAAGCTGGCCGCGTGACCGGAGGCGATCAGCACCTCGCGCGGGAGGACGAGCGAGGTCTCGATCTCGAGGAAACCGGGGCGGGTGATGAAAATGTTGCGCCATAGGGCGACGAGCTTGCGCTTGATGGCCGCGCCCACGGGGCCGTAATCGTAGAACCCGGCCGGCGGGTTGTAGATCTGCGCGGAGGGGATGAGGAAGCCGCGCGAGACGGCCAGCTCCATGATGCGCTCGCTGAGCGGGGCGGAGGGTTTCGCCTTGGGCGCGACGGGCTGTTTCGGATCGGATGCCATGAGGATAGATGGATGCCCAAAATTATAAGGCTGGCGGGAAGGCGGGTGCAAGATTATAAGCACGAATACTGCATAAAGAGCCGATTGCATGGCGGATGACCTCACATCATTCTGTTGCGGGCCGGGCGTGCTCAGCCTGCTGCTCCTGGGCTTCTTCGTGGGACTGCCCTTCATCCTCTCGGCCGTGCGCGTGATCCAGCAGTACGAGAACGGCGTCATCTTCAGGCTCGGGCGCAAGGCCGGCGTGCGCGGGCCGGGCCTCACGTTCCTCATCCCCGTGCTCGACGCCATGCGCATCGTGGACATGCGCATCCAGAGCCTCGACATCCCCAAGCAGGAGACGCTCACCAAGGACAACATCTCGGCCTTCCTCAATGCCGTGGTGTACTACCGCATCGCCGACCCCGAGGCGGCCATCCTCAAGGTGCAGGATTACAAGAACGCCATCTTCCAGCACGGGCAGGCGGCCATGCGCGACATCGCCGGCTCGGTGGAGCTGGACTCCCTCCTTTACGAGCGCGAGAAGGTGGCGCTGGAGATACAGCAGGCGGTTTCCAAGGAGACCAAGGGGTGGGGCATCGAAATCATCTCCATCAACATCCAGGACATTGAGCTGCCGACTAGCATGAAGCGCGCGATGGCCCGGCAGGCGCAGGCCGAGCGCGACAAGCGCGCCACGGTCATCATCTCCATCGGCGAGGTCGAGGCGGCCGGGACCATGGCCGAGGCGGCGAAGGTGATCAGCTCCAGCCCCGGCGCGGTCCACCTGCGCACCCTGCAGGCGCTCTCCAACCTCTCGGCCGACAAGACCAACACGATTACGTACCTCTTGCCCATCGAGGGACAGAGCCTAAGCTCGCTCGAAGGGACGGACCGGGGCGCGGATCTGCCCGAGCCCAAGGTGACGGTGGCCAAGAAAGAGATCAAGAAATGATTTTCAGGCGAAGATATGGTATTTGTCGTCATCAACGAATATGAACGGGGCCTGCGCTTCACGCTCGGCAAGTTCAGCGGCATCCTCGGCCCGGGCGTGGCGCTCAACCTGCCGTTCCTGCACCACACGATCGTGGTGGACATCCGCACCAAGACCGTCAAGATCCCGCAGCAGGAGACGATGTCCCGGGACAACGTGCCGCTCAACATCAACGCCGTGGTGTACTACCATATCGTGGATGCGAAAAAAGCCGTGCTGAGCATCGCCGACATCGACTACGCCGTGCTCCAGTATGCCCAGACCGCCATGCGCGACATCATCGGCAAGAACGAGATGGACCACATCCTCTCCGACCGGGAGCGCATCGCCACCCAGGTGGAGGAGATCGTCGATAAGGAGGTGGCGGGCTGGGGCGTGGACATCACCGCCATCAAGATCCAGGACATCGAGATGCCCGAGGACATGAAACGGACCATGGCCCGGCAGGCGGAAGGCGAGCGCATCAGGCGTTCGACGGTGATATTGGCGCAGGGGGAGCTGGCGGCGGCGAAGAATTATGCCAGTGCGGCTGAGACGCTCGCCAAGAGCCCGGGCGCGCTGTATCTCAAGACCTTGCAGACGTTGTCCACCACCATCTCGCAGGAGGATGCGCCGACCTCGATCATCCTCGTGCCCTCGAATTTGATGAAAGTGGTGGAGAATCTGGTCGGGAAGAAATAGGGGAGAAAGACGGACGGACTGATGCAGTTGCAGCCACAGGCAGGGAGGGATCGCTTGAAAACAGTCTCTTTATGTGTAGGATTATGACTAAAGATGCTTGGATGATTTCGGTCCGGCCACCATTATGCTTTTATCCTCGCAAAATCAAAATCCGGGATATGGAATTGCCTTTGATAAAAAAAACCCTTGCCGGGTGCAGAAACGAGTTGCGCGCACGATTTGGAATCCGTTCGATCGCCATATTCGGCTCATACGCAAGGCGTGAGCAGACCAAGAAAAGCGACTTGGACATTTTGGCCGAATTTGAGAGGACGCCGAGCCTTTTCCAGCTCCTTGGGGCGGAGCGCTACCTCAGCCAAAAAACGGGCATGAAGGTGGATTTAGTTTACGGGCCTGGGCTCAAGCCGAGATTCGCCAGGACCATAAGCGCGGAAGCCGTGGGAATATGAACGATGGGCCAGACAAACCAGAAGACTACGTCCAGGACATGCTAGACGAGATTGCACGAATCGAGAGGTTCGCCAAAGACGTCAAAAATGCAGGGGAGTTCAAAAGGGATGAGAAAACTCTTTACGCATGCTTCCGCTGCCTTGAGGTGATTGGCGAAGCCGCAAAGCATGTGCCAACGGATTTCAGAAACAGGCATAAAGAGATAGGATGGAAGGACATCGCCGGAATGCGGGACAAGCTTATCCACGACTATGGCGGAATTGATTATAGTGTGGTGTGGGAAACTATACAGACCGACATACCCACGCTGAAAAAACAGCTTGAAAAAATAGTCAAGGAATTCGGGAGCTTGCGGTCCGACTCATGAAGATGGCTCGACGCACTGACGCTTCCTTCACGGCGAGCCTTCTTTTTCGCTTTTTTTTCGCACGTGCTCCTCCGCCGCCATCAGCATCGCGCGCGCGTTGGGGAACGTGAGCATTTTCAATGCGCGTTCGTAAGGCACCCAGCGCGAGCCCTTGTGCTCGTGCGAGAGGCGCACGCGGTATTGGTCGGTGTGGGCGAGCATGAACACCACCTTCTTGGAGCGCGACGAATTCGCCCCTCCGAACTCGTAGACGTATTCATAGCGGAAGCCGGGCAGGATTTCGATGCGGCGGATGCCGGTCTCCTCCTCCAGCTCCCGGCGGGCGGTCTGCTCCTCGTTTTCGCCCGCCTCGACGTGCCCTTTGGGGAAATCCCAGTGGCCGGCCTTGTAATGCAGCAGAAGATAGTAGCGGTTCTCGTCCACCGGCCGAAAGAGGACGAATCCGCATGAGTGTTCTTGCATGGTGGAATTTGCGCGCCGATGGTTATAAAACAGGCGCACGGAGTGGATTTGTTTGGAGAAAGTAACTGTTTCTTTTCTTTGGTGAATGTTTTCTTTCTTGCCCGCCGGCAGATTATTTTCTTTCTTTTTAGTGGTGCGAGTCGGCTCGGGCCGACACAGAGGCCTGCCGGCCTCTTATCGGCAAATCCGTTGCCGACTGCACCGCAACGCCTCTGGCGTTGCTGGAGGTTTTTCTTTCTTGCCCGCAGACAAATTGTTTCTTTTCTTTTAGTGGAGGTTTTCTTTTCTTCATCAGAAGAAAAGAAAAAGTCCTTTTAGTGGAGGTTTTTCTTTCTTTTCCGCAGAAAAGAAAGAAAAAAGTCCTTCAGGGGAAGCTGCAGCGGCCGCTGACCGGCTTGGTCCCGAACTGGGCGCGGTTGTCGATATTGTCGGTGTCGTAGGTGAAGGTGATGTTGTAGTCGTACGCGTCGTAGCTCGTCTCGTTGCACCAGGCCAGGCCCGAGATGGCGATGTTCTTGATGCCGCTGGGCTTGAACACCCAGCCGGGCCCGAAATCGGCCGTGACGTTGCCGACCTGGATTTTTCGCAGGACCAGGCGTTCCGTGCCCCGGTTGGTCAGCGAGAACATGAACGTGCCGTTGATCTGCACGTTGTCGCCGATGGAGAACGGCCAGGCCTGGCCCGTCCAGTAGGCCGCGGATTCGCGGTCGGAGACGCTGCCTTGGCCCTTGGGGATGCCCATCAGGAGCACGAGCACGATCAGGGCGATGACGATCACGATGGCCATGAGGACCAGGTATTCGGCCGCGCCCTGGGCGCGCCGGACGCCCCGGATATTGAAGAGAGGATACATAATCTCGACCCACTACTCCCGGCCAGCTTATTTAAAGATGACGAAGCGCGAAAGTGCGGCTCAAACCCGAAGTTGGCAAAAATGATTGGGCGAAAAAACCGGACCCCAATGCTTAAATCCCATGAGGAGGAAAAGGCGGCATGGGACTATTTGGAACGTCCGGCATCCGCGAGCCCTGCCCCTCGAAAATCGACGCGCGCCTGGCGATGGCCGTCGGCCGGCTCATGGCCGGCGGGGCGCCCGCGCTGGTGGTCGGATACGATGGCCGGCGCACGGGGCCGATGCTCAAGGCGGCGCTGGCGGCCGGGGCGGCCGGGAGCGGGACGCCGGTGCTGGACGCGGGATTCTGCGCTACGCCGACCCTGGCGTATTATGCGCGCGCGCTGGGCGCGGACGGCGCGATGATCACGGCCAGCCACAACCCGCCCGAATACAACGGCATCAAGCTCTTCGAGCGGGGGCTGGAGATGCCCCGGGAGCGGGAGGCGCGGATCGAGGAGGGGCTGGCGGCGGTGCTGGGCGGGAAAACGCCGGGCGCATGGCCGGATTACACGAAGGCAGGAGAAGTGAGGGACGTGCAGGAAGAGGCGCGAAAAAAACACCTCGAACTGCTTCTCTCCCGCGTCGACACCGGGCTCATCCGCAAGAGAAGGCCCAAAGTGGTGCTCGACTGCGCCAACCTCGCCGGCGGCGCGCTGATGCCCCGGGCGCTTACAACGGCCGGCGCCGAAGTGATCGTGATCAACGGCCGGACGGGCGAGCCCTACGGGCGCGAGTTGGAGCCCAAGGAGAGCACCCTGGGCGCGCTGATGAAAGAAGTGGTCCGGCAAGGCGCGGACATGGGCATCGCGCACGACGGCGACGCGGACCGGGCCATCATCGTGGACGAGAAAGGAGGCGTGCCGGGGCTGGACGTCCAACTGGCGATGGCCGTGCAAAGCGTGCTGGAGACGGATGGCGATGCGCACAAAGCGGCACGGGGCAAGGTCGGAAAAGCCCCCGCTCGCCCACCCACGGTCGTCTCCACGGTGGAATCCTCGCTCTCGCTTCTCGAACTGTGCGAAACGCACGGCGCCGAGCTGGCCATCACGCCGGTGGGCAGCCTCAAGGTCGCGCAGCGGATGCGCCAGGCGGGGGCCGTTTTCGGCGGCGAGCCGTGCGGCGAGTACCTGTTCAAGGACGGGACCGGCTCCCCGGACGGGCTGATGGCCGGCCTGTTCTTCGTCGAGATGTTCTGCCGGCACGGGGCCCTCTCGGCGCGGGCGGCGGCCATCCCGCGCTATCCCATCGGGCGCGAGAAGATCCCCTGCCCGCCTGAGCGCAAAGCCGGGGCGATGGAACGGATCGAGCACGCTTGGCCGTTCTCCAGGCCGTCGGGCATCGACGGATTTCGCTCGGACGAGGCGGATGGCTGGGTGCTGGTGCGCCCGTCGGGAACCGAACCGTGCATCCGCATCACGATCGAGGCCAGGAACGAGGGCGCGCTCGCGCTCATGACGAAGAAGGCCCGCGCGCTCGTGAAGAAGGCGTGCGAAGGATAATGGCCCGCAAAGCCAAGACGTTGTCCGTATGGCCGAACCCCCCGCATGCGCCCTTCGCGCGAACCGGCGCGGACAATGATTCGAAAAGGGTTTTAAACCTCGCACGGATAGCCAGCTTATGTTCCCCATACCCGGAATCGACATTTCTCCCCTGAGAATCGTGATTTGGATCCTTATCATCGTCTGGGCGGTCGGCACCCTCTCGCTCCTGGATTATTACCTCACGTCGAACGGATGGATCAACGGGGGCACGCTCACGCCCTGGAGCAACGGGCCGAATGCCACGCAGTTGAGCGTGAGCGAGGCGGGGCAGCTGGATTTGGGCCTCAAACCCCAGACCGGACTGGCCGCGCGCCAGCATGCGATCGGGGAGCTGGTGAACCTGCGCACCCTTTACAAGGACGGGGATTACACCGGCCTGGCTTCACTCTATGTCCGGGTCAAGGGAGAGGTCAAGGACAGCGCCAGCGAACCCTATCGGATGCAATGGGTGCCGATCCTCTCGTGCGCCATGTCCGGATGCCCGGACCGGGAAGTGATCAGCGCGGCCGGGCGGTTCGCCGCCGAGGATGCCCGATACGGGCCGAATGCCGTCATCATCGAGACGGTCTATTACTACCAGGCCAGCGCGAACGGGGACAAGGACGCGGTCGCGCTCGCCAGCGCCAGGCTGGACCGGCTGGTGCGGGACTTCGGCTCGCCGGATTTGATGCAGAGATGGAAGAGCCTGCAGGCATGCAAGGACGGTTGCGCGGATTTGGAGTCCCAAACGGTGGACTTCATCGCCGTGGCGGACAAAAACTGAAGAGGCAGGCCGTTCGGGAAAGGCAATGCCGTGGGCTCTTGACTCAATGACCCGGGCATAAATGCCCGGGTGTGTATGGATGCATTTATGCTCGGCACGCCCGGGGCTTACCCTCTGCTAAAGCAAAGGGCGTGCGCCCCGGGTCATTGACAGGGTCGTGTTCTTTTGTGGCAGATGATGCTTAAGGTATAAAAAGGAGAAAGCCCCAGAATAGTAATAGGAAAAAAGCCGCGTGGAGGCGGACTGATATGGCACTTGACTCACAGACGCAGAGTGCAAGCAATAGCGCCGCACCCCTCAAAAAAGAGAAGCCGCTGACGGAGGGCATTGAGACCCAAACGCCTACTTCTACCCAACTTCGCGGTTTCACACGCAAATCGCGAAGAAAGGAGCCGCCCGGAGCGAATTGGGAAAACCGGCAGACGACGCCGGAGAAAAATGCACTGGGTTATGGTGCAACCATGCCGGGCATAAAGGACGCTGGAGCCGGTGCCATAAAAAACATTACCTATGGAAAAGAGGGAGAGGCGCCAGAGCGTTTTGGGGCTGATTTGATGAAGAAAGTGCTGATCACAGGAGCGAACGGCCAAATCGGGTCCGAACTCATCGCCGAATTGCGCAACCGCCTCGGCGCGGACAACGTCATCGGCCTCGACCTGCGCGAGCCGGGCGATGCGCAGAAAAAAACCGGCCCGTGCGAAGTGCTCGACGCCACGGACCGCCCAGGCCTTGATAAGATAGTGGCCAAATACCAGATCGACACCATTTTCCATCTGGTGGGAATCCTCTCCGCCACGGGAGAGAAGAACCCGAACCTGGCGTGGAACGTGAATATGAACAGCCTCAAGCACGTGCTTGAAATCGCCCGCGAGATGAAGCAGGCCGGCAAGGAGATCAAGATATTCTGGCCCTCGTCCATCGCCGTCTTCGGGCCCAGCACCCCGCGCGAGAACACGCCCCAGGAGACCGTGCTCAAGCCGACCACGATGTACGGCGTGACGAAAGTGGCCGGAGAACTGCTCTGCAACTACTACCACCTCAAATACGGCGTGGACGTGCGCTCGATCCGCTATCCGGGCCTGATTTCCTGGAGAACGCCACCCGGCGGAGGGACGACCGACTACGCGGTGGCCATATTCTACGAGGCCGTCAAGAACGGGAAATACGAATGCTATCTCTCGCCAGACACCGTGCTGCCCATGATGTACATGCCCGACGCGATCCGGGGCACCATCGAGCTGATGGACGCGCCCGGCGAGAACATCAAGACGCGCACCAGCTACAATTTCGCGGCCGTGAGCTTCTCGTGCGCCGAACTGGCCGCCGAAGTCAAGAAGCTCATGCCCGAATTCGGGTGCACCTACAAGCCCGATTTCAGGCAGAAAATCGCCGATTCGTGGCCCAAGACCATCAATGACGGCGTGGCCCGCAAAGAATGGGGCTGGAAGCCCGAATATGACACAGGCAAGATGGCCCAGGATATGATGGCCAATCTCAAACGGACGCTGCAACAGCCGAACACGACGGGCCGGAATCCGCAGGGCGGGCAGACGAAGAACGCGCGCAAGATCTGAGTGTTGGGGCGCGGGCCGGAAGACCGGCCCGAAAATCCCCAAAACGAACCGTTCGGACGGGGTGGAACCATGCCGATGAGATCCAAAGGGAAACGGGAAGATGTGACCGCCCACACCGCCAGCCCCGCCACCATGCAAGAAGACGTCAAGAGCGTCGCCGCTCTTGCGGTGCGCGAGCTGCTCGCACAGAACCTCCGGCTTGAGGAATACCACTTGGGCAAACTCAAACTGTCGCTCTCGGCGGACGGGCGGCTCTTCGTTTTCTTCCAGACGAAGGCCAACGAAGGACCGCAGTTCGTGGCCGGAAAGAAACGAGGCGGGTTCCGGCCAGAGGACGTGTCCGCTTTCACCACCGTGGGCTTCGAGCTGGTCGACAAGAACGGCCGGCCGGCGCTCAAGGAGGCATTCCGGCTCAAGTGGGATATCGCGCAATATGACGATTACGAGAGCAAGCTAGAGAAGTTCCGGGCGCAGAACGGCCTGTCCGGGGCGAAGGAGGGCGAGATCTTCTTCTCGCGCAGCCCGGACAAGGTCAACGAGATGCTCAAGGTGTACGGGAACCTGACCGAACGAAACTTTGAGAAACTGGACCCGATGAC
>JAZDHB010000047.1:0-2858 GCA_043806415.1 Microcaldota archaeon
ATCGATGACGAAACCGGCGCAGTCCTGTCCGTGCTAGGTGGTCTCGATGCGTCCCGGCTGCGTGAGGCGTTTCAATCATCCCTTAACGAGTTCGGTGCTCTGTTTGGGCGGTGAAGCTGATGTGTCGCCTCGCGGCTGGTAGCGCAGTCGGGTCGCACGAGATGAGAAGACCATCCGTAGAGACGCCCGACATGTGAAACGCAACCTGAAACGATTCGGGTGTGGCTACTTTTTGGCGACACAATAAATGCCGCATTCTAAATGGTTTTTCGTTTTTTATCCGGCTGAGAACTTCTGGAAAACCCTGGGATATCAGTAGGGGGAGGCGATATCCCCGGGTTTAGGTGACCTTCCTGCTCCCTTTTCGGGCCTTCCTCGCCCTGCCTCTGGTTGCTTCCGCGGCCTGAATAGCGTCCGCAGCTTTTCGAGAGATTCCCTTCATCTCTTCGAGAATGGCCCTAAGCGTGCGGTCGTTGGAAAGCCACTCCCGGTAAATAAGGACCGTCTGGGCAGGCAGGAACCTCGAGACCGTCTTGCCTTTCTGCTTCCAGGAAATCTGATAGTAGGGGCCATGCCAGTGCTTTCGATTGCGGCACCGGCAGTTCGGGTTGCCGCAAGGTAAGCGCCGCCGTGTAATGCTGCCTCTGAAGATGAATCCCACCCTTTGCAGCCGTGTCCTTACCCGCTGGTACTCTTTGCGGTAGACATCCAGCTGCTGTTGGACCCGCCTGGCTTGTGACTTGGCTTTCACGTTATATTACCGTATTATAGCTGGTAATATACGTTCGTGTCAACTGCCTGTAGGACAGGAGGAAGGGATGATCTCAACAGCAAGCTTGGCCCCTGCCGATTCTGCGCAGGGGCGGAGCGGCCAAGCGGCCTCCCTGCTTGCACGCCATCAGTTCCACAGTCTTGAGCGGTGGCTCTATGGAGGCGAGACCCGCCTGCTGGGGCTTCGAAGCGTAGAACTCGGTGAGGAAGCTCAGGGACGAGAAATGCTGCGCCTGTTGCTGCAGGCGCACATAGACGGCCGAGGTCGTGGCGACGTCGGTCCCGCCATCGAGGTCTTCCGGCCCGACCATCCGAAAGCGGTAGCGCTGTACCGCCAAAAGCACCCCCGCGGCCGAAGCATCGTCACGATCTTCGGGAGGGTCCACGTCCAGCGCGCCAGATACGCAAGTAGGCGAGGGGACAGCGTCTACCCGCTGGACGAACAGCTTCAGTTGCCCGCCCGGAGCTACAGCTACGAGCTTCAGCGCCGGCTGGTAAAGAAGGCCGTTCAAGGTCCGTTCGATGAGGCGAGCGAGTCCCTCCAGGAGGCGACCGGCGTGCGGCTGCCCAAGAGAAGCGCCGAGGACGTCGTGGTCGACGCCAGCGCAGACTTCGACAGCTTCTACGCGTGCCGAGAAGGCGGGCGGGGAGATGGAAGCGGCCCCATTCTGATCGGTTCCGTCGATTGCAAGGGCATCCCCATGGTCAAGCCCCAACCGGCTCAAAAGCAGGTTCGCAGGGGAAAAGGAGAGAAGGCCAATAAGAAGAAGATGGCCACGGTGGCTGCAGTCTTCACCCAAGAGCCCCGCGTGCGAACACCCGAAGACGTGGTGAGAAGCCTCTTTGATCCGGAACAGGAACCAAGAAAAGGGGCCAAGCGATTCCCTGGACCCGAGCGAAAGCGGATATGGGCGAGTTTGATCGCAGGGAAAGAGGCGTTCATCGAGGACGTGAAGAGGGAAATGGACCGCAGGGATCCGTGTGGAGCGAAGGCTCGTGCCGTGGTGACCGACGGAGAACGCGCACTGCAGCGTCTAGTCTGCAAGACCATGAAGGGCATCCTCCTCATCCTCGACTTCATTCATGTGTTGGAGAAGCTATGGGCCGTCGCCTATGTCTTCCACCCGGAAGGCAGCAACCAAGCCAAGGACTTCGTCCGGGAACGGGCGCTTCGGCTCCTCCAGGGGGATGTCAGCCAGGTCGTCAAGGGGCTGCGTCAGATGGTCACGAAGAGAAAGCTCGGGGGGCAGAAACGCAAGACGCTGCTGAACGTGGCGGCCTACTACTACCGGAACCGATCACGAATGCGCTACCACCAGTATCTCGCTAAGGGTTTGCCGATTGCCAGCGGCTCAGTGGAGGGGGCCTGCAAGAACCTGATCAAGGACCGGATGGAGCGATCCGGAATGAGGTGGACCCCGACCATGGCGGAGGCGATGGTCAAGATGAGGGCCGTGTACCTATCGGGGGACTTTGACGAGTATTGGGACTACCACGTCGAGCAGGAACAGGAGCGGCTACACCCAAAAGGGTCCTGGAGGCCCCCGGCGGATGTCGCCAAAAAGTAGCCACACCCAAAGACGATGAGACGGAAGCGAGGCTGGCGTCTGTAGTCAACGTGGACCCGCACGCAGAGCCAGGCATTCCTAAAGGAGTGCCAAAGGGTTTCCTTGCCAAGTTGAATGAAGCCAGTGTGTCGGTCCGGGATTCACAAAAGGAATTCATAGATTTTGCCGCTCCCCAGACGCATACGGCGCTGAACAAACACCCCCGAATACGCTTCGCCCTGCGAGCATCGGGCCTTGGCGGTTCTGGCTCGGTTCCGGAATTGGACGAATCTACCAGCCGGCTCCCCGGCCCGCGTGGCCGCCCCATCACTCAAGCAGTATCTCGTGTTGTGTTTATTGACGCTCTGATTCATCCCCCCTGTATGGAACAAGGGCATTCTGAACGAGCCCGACCAGACTCTTTGGGCCAACGCGGCGGAAGCGATACGTCCCATCGCGGAACTCAGGGACAAAGGGATCCCAGGGGGGCGCGGGTCAGGCTGGATTCCGGAGCCAGTTTTTCAGGCCGGCGGATGAGAG
>JAZDHB010000048.1:0-4554 GCA_043806415.1 Microcaldota archaeon
AGAAGGATTCGAGGAGCGCGCGCACCCAGCAGGAGATGGAGCCGAGGATGCAGACCGGGCAGGGGCAGGCCAGGGCGCTCAGGGAGAAGATGCTCCCGAGGGCGACGAAGGGGGCCGACGCGGGAAGGGAGGGAAGGCGCAGCGAAGAAAAGGAAAAGATCGGCTTTTCAGGCATGCGCCCGTCCTGTTCGATCGCTTTTGGCGCGCAACATGCCGACGGACCGGGCGGATCGACGGATTCATGCATTTGATCACTTGTTCATTCGTTCCTGGCCTTGAGCGTGCTTAGGTACAGATCCTCGACGCCCATGACATCCAGCTGCTTGCATCGGCAGGGGAAACCGAGGATCCCCGACACGCTGGGCACCGTGCGGCCCTGGTCGCTGTGCACGAATTCCTTGATATAGGTGCCGGCCTCGGCGAAGATGTCCAGCACCCATTCGTCCTTGGAGATGGAGACCGGCTTGATCTCGTACACCCGGCGCGCTCGCACGAGGTCCGAGCGGCGGCCCATCACGCGGACCGGGGTCTGCTGGTTGATGAACACGGGCACGCTCGAGAGCAGCTTGTCCAAATCTTCGGGAGAGAATTCATGGGATGGGGAGCTGGATGCGGACGCTGTTTTTTCTGCGCCGGGCAGAACGCGCTGCGCCGGGAGGCCGCTGGCAGATGGCGCGTTCTGCGAAGCGACTGGCGCAGCTCGGGAAGCGGCAGACGCATTCCGCGAGGCGGCGGGTGTGTGGGCAGGTCCGGGCTCGGTCGGAACGGCAGGTGCGTGAGCAGGTCCGGATTCGGGCAGACCGGGTACGACCCACGCGCGATAATGCTTGTCAAAGTGCGAGTTGCACACCATCTCCACCCAGGAGAGGGAACAGTATTTCAGGCCCAGGACCTCGAGGGGGTGGAGAGTGGCCACCTGCGCGGCCAGCGAGGGCAGGTCGGCCGCGCGCTTGGCCGGGTGCACCAGCTCGAGCACGAAGGGCCGGCCGCCCTCCAGGTGCATCACGTCCACGTCCTCCCGGCCCGAGGCGTGCAGGTGCGCATCCGACGCTCCGAAGGCGGGCGCGAACACGCCGCGTAGCGCCCCTTCGATGGACGGGTAGTTCTGCTTGTGGAAATTGCATACCCGGCAGCCCCGCCCCCGGCAGGCCGAGCAGGCCCAGTCATGCTGGCAGTAGGTGCGCGTCTTCTTGAGGTAGTGGCCGAAGATGAAGAGATTGGCGGGATTGGCCTTGCCGGCCATGCGGGTGAAATCGAGCACGAAGGACAGGTCGCCCTGGGGGTGGAACGGCTTTCCGGACGCTTGGACAAGGTAGTCGATGGCGAGGCGGTTGCACTGGTTCTTGATGGCCATCGCTCCCTCCAGCGGCTCCTCGTCGAATACCGCCTCCTCGCGCAGGAGCACCTCGCGCCCGAACGTGGTCTGCACGAGAAAGGAGTTCCACTCTTTCCCGGCCGACTTGCCCAGGGCTTCGGATGCGAGCCGGGGGATGTGGTCCATCAGGCCGTGGCAGATGAAACAGTCGGCGGCGGAAGCGGCCCGCTTCGCGTGCGGATGCGAGGAATGCCTTTCCTGGCAGTAGGAGCATAAGGTTCGTGCTTCCATCGGAAATATTGGCGGGCGCGAGGGTTTTAAGCCCATGGGCGCGAAATAAGGGCATGGCATACAAATTCGTGGTACTGGAAGGCATCGACGGCTGCGGCAAGGCCACGCAGTGCGATGCGCTCGTGCGCGCGCTCAGGAAGCTGCGCCAACCCGTGGCGGTGCACAAGTACCCGACCGAAGAAGCCAAGAAGGTGCACGAGCACCTGGAAGGCAAGAGAAAAACAGGGCAAGACGAATTGTTCGATGCGTTTATTGAGGATATACGCGCCTCGCAAGCGCGTTTGTCCGAGGACCTCAAGAAAGGATGGGTGATCGCCGACCGCTACGCCATCTCCACCGCCGCCTACCAGGGAGCGGGCGGGAAGCTGGCCCCGTGCATGGCCCAGATCGAAAACCTCAAGCTCGTCAAGCCGGACGTCGTGATCTGGCTGGACCTGCCGATCGACGAGGCGATGCGAAGGAAGGCGGGGCAGAAAAAGCCGGATGCGCACGAGTCGGACAAGGCGTTTTTGGAAGAGGTGCGCAAGGATTACGCCGAATTGTACCGGCGCTCGTTTTTGTCGGCCAAATGGCATAAAATAGACGCAAGCCAGCCGGTCGAGCGGATCGCGAGGGAAATCTGGCTGAAAATCGAGGGCGGGCAAGGCGCGGCTTATTGATTGGAACTCGATTAGGCTGGAGGGGGGCCACCGTTCATTCCCGGCAATTTGTCCATGCTCATGCCCGAGCGCTTGAGCATCTTCTCCAGTTTCTTTCTCATGCCCCGGTCTTTCTTGAAGCCGTCCATCATGGCGCAGATCTTCTCGAATTGGGTGAGCAGTTCGCGCACGTCCTCCTCCTTGCAGCCCGCGCCCTTGGCCACGCGGGAGATGCGGCCCTTATGCTTGCGAAGGAGCGTGGTGTCGTCCCGCTCGGCCGTGGTCATGCTCGAGATGATGGACTCGAATTTCTTGAGCTTGTCCTCCGACGTCTTCATCATCTCGGGGGGCAGGTCGGTGGCGCCCATCATGCCGAACACTGAGGAGAGCGGGCCCATCTTGCGCGCCGCCTTGAGCTGTTTGTAAAACGCGCCCAGGGTGAGCTTGTCCATCCCTTCCGCTTCGAGCTTCTCCTCCTTGGCCACCTCCTGCACCTTGGCCATGAGGGCCTCGAAATCCGGGAACCCCAGGAGCCGGCCCACGAATTTCTTGGAGTCGAAGGGCTCCAGGTCGCCCATCTTCTCGCCTGTGCCGATGAAGAGCACCGGCACCTTCGCGGCGTGGCAGGCCGCCAGCGCACCGCCGCCCTTGCCCGAGCCGTCCAATTTGGTGAGGATGACCCCGGTGAGGCCGACCGCCTCGTGGAACTGCTGCGCCTGGCGCGCCGCCACCTGCCCGATGTCGGCCGACATCACGAGGATTTTCTCCTGCGGCCCGAAGGCGGCGTTGAGGGCTTGCAACTGACGGACCAGCTCTTCGTCGAATGCAGAGCGGCCGGCCGAATCCACGATGACGATGTCCTCGCCGATTTTCGGCAGGCTCGCCTCGATGATTCTGGCCGGATCGTTCTCTTTCTTTTCGCCATAGAATTTGGCGCCCGTTTTCTGGGAGAGCTGCTCAAGCTGCTGGATGGCGGCCGGACGGTCGGTGTCGCAGGCCACGAGGGCGGCGGAGAGGCCCCGGCTCTTGTAGAAGGCAGACAATTTGCCGCAGGTGGTGGTCTTGCCCGAGCCGTAGAGGCCCAGGAGGAGAATTCTTCTTGGCTTGAGGAGGGGATCGTATTTCTCGCCCATGAGCAAGACAAGCTCCTCGTAGACGGTGCGCACCACCTGCTCGCGCAACGAGAGGCCTTTGGGCACGTCGGCGGAGAGCACCTTCTTCTCGATGCTCTTGGAAAGCTCGAAGACCAATTTTACCGGAACGTCGTTGGCGATGAGCACACGCTGTATCTCGCGCAAAAAGGATTTCACCGCCGCCTCGTCCACGAGGCCCGTGCCGGTGAGCTTGGCCAATGCCTGGCGGAGGCCTTTGCCTAGGTCCATGGATGGATTATGCCCCGATAACTAAATAAGAGCGTCCGCCACCCGCCTTTTTATAAATAGGAAACGGCATAAGACAAATCAAGCTCCGATAGTCTAGCCCGGTCAAGGACGCTGGCCTTTCAAGAGCTTTTTTGCGCGGAGCGCAAAAAACCTCGGAAAACGAATTTCTGTTGGCAATGCCCGCAAAACAAAAAAGCTCGCTGATAGCCGGTAACCCGGGTTCGAATCCCGGTCGGAGCATCCAAACAATACCGTTAAACTTTAAAGCTTTACCGTCGTTAAAATCCCCGATGGAAAAGACAAATTGGGCCGCATTCTGCGCCAACCAGCCGTGGATGGGCGCAGATGACGTCAAGCTATTTTCGGCGTTCGCCGAGGCCGCCGAGTCAGAGGGCGTGCGCTCGCGTCGTGTTGTGAAATACCGCTCGGACGTGGCGACTGCGCACAAGGTGACCGGGCGCGGCCTGGTCCAGATGGTGGAAAATCTTGAAGCCTTAGCGCGAGTCATGGCCGCGATCAACAAGTCTGCTTATTCTTGGGACACGAAAAAAGATGTCAAGATGGTGCTGGGGCAGTTCTTCCAGTTCAAGCACCACAACGACCGCTCATTGAAATACGCGGACAAGGAATTGCGCAAGATAACGCGGCACAAAGCAGACGCGAAATCCAAGCGCGTGGCCAAGGAAGTTATCCTGCGCGAGGAAGTCCGCGAGATGCTCGATTACTGCGACGTCATGGAGAAAGCCCTGATTTTCACCTTATTTGAGAGCGGCACCCGAGTGGGCGAGTTCGAGCAGATGACGCGCAAGCACGTCCATTTCATCGCCGAGGGGGCCGAACTGCTCATCCCGGCGGGCAAGACAGGGGAACGCCGGTCCGTCGTGGTGGAGGCCGCCACCTATCTGCGGTCCTGGATGGAGAATTACCG
>JAZDHB010000049.1:0-19834 GCA_043806415.1 Microcaldota archaeon
GCTGGCCGACGAGGCCGAGAAGGTGATGGATTCGCAGGCGCTCCAGACAATGCCCGTGCAGTCCATGCTCCGGCGCCACAAGCTGCCTTCCCGCCGCCGCGGGTTCGTGCAGGAGGCGCGCGTGGGCGGGCACAAGGTCTATCTCAAGACCGGCGAATACCCCGACGGGCAGCTGGGCGAGATCTTCATCGACATGTACAAGGAAGGCGCGGGCTACCGGGCGCTGCTCAACTGCTTCGCCATCGCCGTGTCCAAGGGGCTGCAGTACGGCGTGCCGCTCGAGGAGTTCGTGGACACCTTCACGTTCACGCGCTTCGATCCGGCCGGGCCGGTCTCGGGGCACGAGGCCATCAAGAACGCCACCTCCATCGTGGACTATGTGTTCCGCGCCATCGGCTACGAATACCTGCACCGAACCGATTTCGTACACGTCAAGGTGGAGGAGAAGGCCCCGGAGGCCGCGCAGACGAAACTGCTGCCGGAAGGGACCGCGCGCCCCGGCGATGCCGGCAAGATCGAACCGCCCGAATCCGACGATTCCCATTCGGGGCGCATCCAGGAGGCCAAGGCGCTGGGCTACACCGGGGACACGTGCTCCAACTGCGGCTCGATGAAAGTGAAGAGGAACGGCAGCTGCACGGTGTGCATCGACTGCGGCGAGACGAGCGGGTGCTCGTAATAGAACGACCGGAAATCCACCCTAAGAAAGTATTATAACCATCAAAAGAACAACCATGTATGCGTGTGCTGAGTTTCCCGCATGGCCGTGCACTACTTCCTAAAGAAGCTGGCGGCCGTCTCTGGAAGCGCCAACGGGCGGGTGAAAATCCCGCTGCACACGCAGACTTTTCAAGGGTGTAGCCGTGGCGCTCATCCAAATCGACCAGAGCGGGAAGTGGGAGTCGGGCCAGCCGACCGCCATCGGGGCAAGCGTGGGCGGGAAACCGCGGGGTGCGCTGATCCGCCCTGCGGAAAAGGACCGCATCAACCGCATCTTGGGCGGGTTTGAACAGGAGAAAAACCGCTCCAAGAAACGAAAGGCCAGCCGAATGTTCACCTACGCCGTTTTTCTTGCCATCCGGGAGGTCATGCGCGAAAAAGATATCCTCGAAATCGATGTCGAATACCAAGGCCAAGACGATTCGATCCGGGGTCTGTTGCTCCACCTCTTTGAGAGGCATGCCGACCTTATGCTAGAATGGCACCAGATCCAATTCGGGCACGTGGGTCGCACCACGCTGGCTCACGCCGTCGCGCACCAGACTTTTGCCGGCTCGCGAAAACCCGATTTAGAACTGAAATTCGACGACTTTTTCAGGATTTTAGACCGCACAGAGGAAATCCGCAAACGGGCATTGAAACAGCGGATGAAGAGAAAATGGCAGGGCAATTCATTGTAGTTCAATCCGAACCATTCTGCATCCATCCGGCAAGCGTTGTCATGTTCTTCGTCGCATTTATCGCGTAGCTCCCGTTCAGCCACGCGCTCACCACCACGCTCCCGTCCGTATCGGTCCGGTACAGGCTCGTGTTCGAGAGGTTGATCCACTCAATCGCCGTCGGGCTGGGCAGGCCCTGCTCGTTGGGCCCGACGCTGATCACCGCCACCTGCGGCTGGAGCCGCTCGTAGAGGATCGACGGCTCGGGCCGAGCCTTGCCGTGGGTTCTCCACTTGTACGCCTGGCAGGGGCCGATGCCGTCCTGCCCGACGATCTGCGCGTCGATCTCCTCCTCCATGTCCGAGGGCAGGAAAAGGCAGAATTTCCCGTACGACACCTTGAGGGCGACGGCATTGTTGTTCATGTTTCCCAAATAATGCGTTTTCTGCGGATTGTACACTACGATGCTCAAGTTCCCGCGCTCGAAGCGATCGCCCGCCTGCACCGCCTGCGTCGGGATGTCGAGCAGGTCCAGCGGCCGGAGCATCTGCGTCTGCAGGGGCGAGTCGGGCCGCTCCCCGTTATGCCAGACCGAATGCACGGTGAACTGGCTCGTCAGGGACTGCAGCCCGCCGATCTTCCCATCGTCCCAGTTGGAGATCACCAGCCTATCGATGTCGTGCACGCCCGATGCCTGCAGGATGGCGCCCAGCGCGTAGGCCGAGTCGTTGGAGCCGGCATCGATAAGCAAGGTGTAATTCCCGGCCTCGATGAGCGTGGCATCCGCGAACCCCACGTCAGCGAATACGATCTTTATCTCTCCCTCCGTCAGGTTCGAGAGGCTCGTCGCGTTGGCGAGGCTGGCGTTCGAGAGGTTGGCCGTCATGCTCGCGTTGGTGAGGTTCGCGCCGGCATCGGCCGATTCGTTGCCGCTCGCGTTCACGCTGCCATTGGCCGGATTTGCGTTTGCGGCCGGGGGAGACGCCGGCACGCCCGCGCCGTCCGATGGAGGCGACGGGGGCGGATTGCTGATCTCGCCGCCCTTGTAGGCGCCCGGCGCCGGCAGGCCTTCGGGGAAAAGGAAGCAGCCGGAAAGGAGGATGACGGAAAGGACGAGCCCGCCCGCAAGGATGAAATTCGCGTCGTGCCGGACTTGCATGCCCTCTTGACTCGCCGGATGATTAAAAACCAGACGGTGCGCCGCGCCCGGCGAGCGCCTCAATCAGGGTCTGCTGCCCGGTCCTTTTCTCGATCGGCCACGCGTCCAGCCCGGCCGCGCGCAGCGCCTTGGCCGTGTTCTCGTTGTCTCCGTGCGCCGTGTAGATTCGTTTGGCCCCGGATTCCTGCGCATATCCCAATATCTCGCCAAAATCCGCGTGGTCCGAGAGGGGGAAGGCGGCGTCCGCGCCCACGTCCCGGACGAGCGCCCAGCCGGTCGGGAAGGCGGTGAGCGCCTTCCTTGCGTGCACGCGCGCGAGCTTCCCGGCCAGGTTGTGGCGGATGAGGTGCGGGGGCAGGACGGCGCAGAACGGGTCGCGCATCGCCTCCTGCGCCTCGGGGCTCGAGGATTCCAGCCATTCCAGCTTCACGCCGTGCCGGCCATACGCCTCGCACACCTGCGCGATGCGCCGGGACACCACCGGAACGGTGTCCATGTAGCCGTTGAGGAATTTCACCACTTCCTGCGCCTTGCCGGTGCTGTATCCGCCCCAGATCTGGATCGAATCGGCGTGCTGCCGGCTCCATCGCTCCATGTCCGAGAGCACCTCGCACGGATCGGGGAAGGACACGCGCGGGTCCCCGTAAGTGCATTCGATGATGAGCGTCTGGCAGCCGATGGCGCTCGCGCCTTTCACGCTCAAGCCGTCGCGCAATTTGAAATCGCCGGTATAGACCACGTTCCCTTCCGTCTCGCTCTGCGCCTCGATCTGCGTCGAGCCGAGCATGTGGCCCGCATTGTGGAGCCTGATGTTTTCCGGGACGTCTGTGCGCTGGCGCAAATCCTTTTTCATCTTGGGCCTGCGCGCCGCTTTGGGGCCGGCATCGCGCGCCGGCGGGACAAGCTCGAACGGATCCGGCGCGCCAGACGCCCCCGCGCCGCGCCGATCGGCCATCCCGTTTTTCTCGCCCTCGGAGCCCGGCCCGTCCGCTGTCCCGTTTTCTTTATTTCCATCTTTAGGGCCGCCCATTCCCGCCCGATCCAGCCCGTTCCCGTCCCTGCCGTCCGCGTAGGTTATGCCAAGCAAATCCGCGGTCGGGTCGGTGCAGAATATCCTCAGGGGCCCGCCCACGGCTTCGGAATGGTCGGAATGCGCGTGCGAAATGTAAGCGATCTCGCCCCCGAGCACGTCCAAGCCGATGCGCGCGCCTCGCGCGCGCAGGATCATCTGATCGCCCATCGCCTGCGCTTACGTGCTTAGAGTTTTTAGGGATTCGCATCGGCAGCCGCCTCCTGGATACCGTATTCTCGCCATCCCTAGACGGGCCATCGAGCGGAAATGCACCTTGCTAATCGTTTTAAGATTAGTTCGGCCTACCCCTATCGATTTTCATGGGCCGGGTTCTGGCAATGGATGAATCGGGGAATACGCAGGCCATTTGCGGCTTCTGTCTTATCTCGATCCCATCTAAAGAGCTTCCCCGAATCGGCGAAATCCTTTCGGTGGCCGAAACCGACCCTCCCGAAATCAAAACCCTCTACAGCAAGGTCTGCCACGGCGAGTTCAAATACTCGGCATTCAGACAGGCTTTCCGAAACACTGGGCTTGACGTGTATGACCAATACCTGAGAAAAAAACTGCATGACCTTTCCCAGTTGCGTCTTCAACTTTATTATAGCGTTTTCCTGAACGCTTCGGGAGAAGCGCAGCGGCATGCCCGTTTGCATGATGAAGCCAGTTTTCTCATCCATATATGGGCACACGAGAATCAACAGGATGCGCTGGACCGCACGCTCCGCATTACGGTGGACCAGCAGGTTTTCAGCGAGCCGATGATTTTTGATTATTTCCAGCGGCGCGGCCAGTCTCGGGTCGTTCTTATCTCAAAAGCCCAACTCGAAAAAGGATTAAATAGCGGCGTACTTCAAAAAGTTCCAGCCGATCGGAGGAATACGCTCGTTGTGGAAGCTGTCAACAGCCGAAGCTACAAGAGGATTCAACTTTCGGACATGTTAATCGGTTGCATCCGCGAGCGTTATGCACAAGACGTTGCTGATTATTATGAGATCCTCAAACCTTTGGTATCAAAACAACGCAGCCGGGTGCAGATTAAGGAGTACACACCGCCGACCATGCAGCGGTTTGTAGTATAACAGAACTCTCCTGGCGGTATTTGACCGCAGTCTCAAACCCTCGGAGTTGTTCCGGCTATTATTAGCGCACGAGCGCTTAAAAATCCGCCGTTTTCAATGACTTTCCCTATTCCCTTACCCTGGATATCATCCGTCCGCCGCTCTGGTGCAGCGGCAGGTCCGCCGACGGATCGAGGCAGGCCTTCTTGTCCAGCCCGGCGCAGGACGTGTAGCTGATGTTCAGGTCGGCTTTCACCGTATCCGGCCCGACGATGTCATAGGGCGTGTTGGTGGTGATGTTGAGGCGCACGGAGTCGCCCTGCCCCAGATAGATCATGCACGTGCCGGGGCTGGCGCACGGGTCGGTGCGCAAATCCCTTATCGTGGCCGAATAGCCCCGGATGCCGATGGGGAAGCCCATGGTGTTGGTGAGGTTGAAGGACAGCCACACCTTGCGCGTCTCGTAATTCTGGATGAAATACGACGTGCAGACCATGTTCGGCTGGAGGGTGCATTCGTCGGACACGAACCGGTTGGGGTTGAACACGCCCGCGCCCAGCAGGAACGAGATCACGACGAATATCCCGAACAGGGCCCATCCGTAGGTGACCATGTATTCGAGCGCGGCATTGGCTCTGCGGGTCCGTGTCGGTCTGGCCATCTCATCCATGCCTCGTGTTCAGGTAAAGCCTCAGCGTGGTCTTGTGGTAGGGGTAAAGATCCGTTTTCGCGCCTGCGCATTGCTCCGACGTGTTGAAATCCTGGCAGCTGCGGTAATAAATCGTCATGTAAAAAGGCGTGATCTGGTCCGGCACCCAGTTCACCGGCGCCATCTGCACGCGGATGACGTCCGCGTCGGAAGGGGCCGAATAATTGGCCGCCCCGCACGTGATCGAGTCGCACGTGAAGACCTTGTTCGAGCCGGCCTGGGCGTAAGCGACCGAGACGTTCTTGATGTAGACCGGGTATCCCAGCAGGTTGGTGAGCTTCGCCCCCAATTCCAGCGAGCCGGGTCCCGTGCTCTTGAGGTAATAGCTCGTACAGCCCAGGCCCGGCTGGGCGGTGCACTCCTCTCCGGTGAACTGCCCGGCGTTGACGAACCCCGTGCCCAGCAGGATGGCCACGAGCATGAAGAGGCCGAAGAGGGCCCACCCGTACGTGGCCAAAAACTCGGCGGCGACCTGCGCTTTTCGGCGGCTCATGGGTTCTGTTATCATCCCAACATATTTAAATCTGAAGCGAGTGGGACAGTCCGTCATTCACTACTCGAATCCAATCCACGTATGCGCAAAATCAGGAGATGATTCTCATGGCCCAGAAAGACAGCGTATTCGGCATGGCGTCGACCAGCTTCCCGGTCTACGAGAACGGGCTGGACCCGTCCGGCACCTTCTACATCTGCGAGGGGGGCCTGGTCATCAAGACCAAGGACAAGCTCATCCGCTCGCCCTTCAAGTACGTGCGCAAGCTCGAGCGCTTCGGCGATCTGCCGCTGGGCAAGATCAACGTCATCATGAAATTCTTCGACCAGATGGGCAACGAGTACGACATGGTCGCGGGCATGAGCGACATGCACTATGCGGCCCTGCTCAAGGTCTGCCCGGACGCCAAGACGAAATAAGCGCCAAATAAAAAAGGCGAAAATACCACTCGCGCTTCCTCGCGCCCGCCCAAAAAAAAGGCGAAAAATACCACTCGCGCTTCCTCGCGCCCGTTCCCGGGCCCTCGAGGGCTCTTCCATCCGCATTTTTCCCTCTTTTTCGCGCGTCCCCCCTTTTCCGGCCCGGCCGGGCTTCGATTTTTAAATCCAACCCCGATAAATAGAACCATCAAAAAAGGCGGGGCGACCGTGCAGTGAATTACATCAGCCGCATCAAAATCAAAGGCTTCAAGTCCTTCAGCCATGCCGAGGCCGTGCTACCGGCCGGGTTCGTGGCCCTCGCCGGCCCCAACGGCTCGGGCAAGAGCAATGTCACCGACGCCATCCGCTTCTGTCTCGGCGAGACCTCGCTCAAGGCGCTGCGCGCCAAGCGCGTCTCCGAGCTGGTGAACATCAATTCTTCCCGGGCCGAGGTCAGCCTCTACATCGAGGGCGACCAGAAGTTCGAGTTGCGCCGCCAGGTCAGCGAGGACGGCAAGACCGCCTACTGGCTGGACGGCAAGCATTCCACCCTCGTCAATGCGATGGAGCAGCTCCGCCCGCACGGCCTGGAGATGGGCACCCACAACATCGTCGGGCAAGGGCAGGTGCAGCGCATCGTGGAGATGAATGCCAAGGAGCGGCGCGGCATCATCGACACCGTGGCCGGCATCTCGGAATTCGAGGACAAGAAAAAGGAGGCCCTCTCCGAGCTGGGCCGGGTCGACTCGAAAATTTCCGAGGCCAAGGTGGTGCTCGCCGAGCGCGGCGCGTACCTCGCGGAGCTGGAGAAGGAGAAGGACGCGGCCCTCAAGCACCTCGATGCCAAGGAGCGCCTCGAGCGGGCGCGCGCCACGCTCCTGGACGCCGAATACAAGAAGCTGGACGCCCACTTCAACGAGCTTCTCAAGAAAAAATCCGAGAGCACCGCCGCGCTCGAGAAGCTCAAAATCCAGCTCGATGCGCTGGGAGCCAAGAAATCCGACCTGGATGCCAGGCGCCAGGCCCTTTCGGAGAAGATCGGCAAGTCCTCGGAGCGCGAGCAGCTCCTCTCGCAGATCAATTCCATCAAGCTCCAGATCGGCCAGCTCGAGGCCCGCGCCGACGAGAACAAGAAAGAGCTCGAGCGCCTGGACGCCCAGCAGGGCGACCTCAAGTCCCAGAAGGAGCGCATCGGCCTCGCCCTCGTCCAGATGAAATCCGACCTGGCCGCCACGCAAGGAGAGCTTTCCAAATCCCTGCCGATTCTCGAGTCGGCCAAGAAGGCGGCCGGCCTCTACGAAGAGCAGGCCAAGGCCTCCGAGATGGGCCAGGCGGCCGCCGAACTGGAAGGCGCGCTCAAGACGAAGGCGTCCATCGAGGCCAACCTCGCGCGCCTGGGGCAGATGGTCCTCCAGTACGAGGAGCTGGCCAGCAAGTCCGCCACCGAGGCGCAGGCGCTCGTAAAAGAGGGGGGCGACCAGGCCGAGCGGGCCGAGAAGCTCTCCAAGGGGATCCGCACCCTGACCGTGGAGCTGGACTCGCTCTTTGACAAAGAGAAGAAGCTCAACAAGTCCATCCCCGACCTGGACCGCCAGCTCCTGGACGCCAAGGAGAAGGTGGCGGCCTTGCGCGGCTCCATCTCGCCCGCCGCGCAGAATCCGGCGCTTCTCCTCATAGCCAGCCTCAAGTCGGGCGGCATGGACGGCCTTTTCGGCACGGTTTCCGAGCTCGTGTCCGTGGACGAGGAGCACCGCGTGGCCGTGGAATCCGCCGCCGGCGCGCGCCTCAACTACGTGGTGAGCGACACCCTGGACACGGCCGATCGGGCCATCGCGCGCCTGAAGGCCGCCAAATCCGGGCGCGCCAGCTTCATCCCCCTCGACTCGGTCGTGCTGCGGGACACCCTCTCCTCCGTGCCGTCCGGCGCGCTCGGCCGGCTCATCGACTTCATCCAATACGCGCCCCAATACGATTCCGCCATGCGCTACGTCTTCGAGGACACCCTCCTCGTCACGGCCGTGGATTCGGCCAAGAGGATCGGCGTGGGAAAATTCCGCATGGTGACCCTGGGCGGGGAAGTGCTCGAGCGCTCGGGCATCATCAGCGGCGGCTCGTCGCACACCTCCCTGATGGCCCGCGCCTCGCTGCAGAAGGCCGATGCCTCGCTCGAATCCATCAAGGCCGAGCGCAACGAGATGTATTCCAAGCTCTACGAGCTGCGCGAGGAGATGACCCGCCTGCGAAAACAGCGCGCCGACGACGAGCTTTCCTTGCGCGCCATCGAGGCGCAGGTGGGCAGCGTCTCCCAGCGCCAGGCGCAGGCCGTAAAACTCGCGGCCGAGGAGGCGGAATGGAAATCAAAAGCCGCCGAAGCGAAGAAAGAATCCAGCCAGCTCGCCTCCGAGCAGGATGCCCTCGCAAAGCGCGAGCAGGAGCTCAAGTCCCGCATCGCCGCCCTCGAAGAAAAAGCCGAGGAGCAGCGGCGGGCCAACAAGAAGAAGATGGACGAGGCGCAGGAGAAATACCGCCTCGCGCTCGAGAGCCACTCGCGCCTGGAATCCGTCTCCCAGTCCAAGCAGAACGAGATCAACATGCTCGCCGCCCAGCTATCGGAGCTGGAGACGGCGGTGAAAAAGCTCTCCTCCCACGCCAAGGCCGTGCGCATCCAGATGGAGCAGGCCGCCGCGCAGGAGGAGAAACACCGCTCCGACATGAACGCGCTCGAGGCCCGCCTCAAGGAGGCGTCCGCCACGGTGGAGAAATACTACACCCAGATGCAGGCGCTCCAGGGGGAGCTCAACGCCATCGGCAAGGAGGAGGGGGGCGTCAAGTTCCAGCACGATTCGCACAGCAAGCAGGTCAACGACATCGAGGTCAAGCTCGCAGGCGCGCAGGCCCGGCTCGTGGACGTCAAGGCCGAGTGGGAGAAGCACCGCCTCGTCCCGCTCCTGGAAGTGGACCGCAACGAGGCCGAGCAGATCGTGCGCCAGTCCGAGCAAGCGCTCAAGGACCTGGGCATGGTCAACCTCAAGGCGCCCGAGGTGTTCGTTCAGCGCAAGAAGGAGCTCGAGGACGTGCAGACCCGCGTATCCACGCTCGAGAGCGAGCGCGCGGCCATCCTGATGCTCATGGACGAGATCGAGACCAAGAAACGCAACATCTTCCTGGAGACCTTCAAGATGGTCAATACCCACTTCAAGAAGCTCTTCTCCATGATCTACGACGGCGATGGCACGCTGATCCTGGACGAGCCGTCCAACCCGCTCGAATCCGGGCTCTCGATCCGCGTGCGCGGCTCGCACGACAAGAAGGACAAGTACCTCGAATCCATGTCCGGGGGCGAGAAATCGCTTTTGGGCCTCATCTTCATCTTCTCCTTGCAGATGCACAAGCCCTCGCCCTTTTACATCCTGGACGAGGCCGAGGCGGCGCTGGACAAGGAGAACGCCTACAAGTTCGCGGACCTGGTCAAGCAGATGTCCAAAGGCGCGCAATTTTTGGTGGTGACGCACAACGACGCCGTGCTCTCCTCAGCCGACGTGGTGCTGGGCGTGACGCGCACGGACGACGGCTCGAAGATCGTGGGCGTGCAGCTCACCGGCGGCTCGCCCTTTGTCGCCAAAGAGAGCGAGGGCATCGACGGCTCGCCCTCGGATTCGCCCGCCTCGGGTGCCGGCGCCTCGCCATCTGGTTCATCGGGCGCCTCGCCCTCGGTCGCTCCCGCAAACGGCCAAGGCCATTTCCGCGCGCCGTCCGCCTCGCCGTCTTCGGGCGCCCGGGCGCCCCCGCCTTCTTCATCCATTTCTTCCCCGTCCATCCCCGCGCCGGGCGAGGCGGGCGTGTCGGGCCTTCCCAATCCCGCCCGTGTCATGGCCGAGGCGGTGGTGGCGAAAAAGAAGGAGAAGAAAAGATAGGGCTTTGGAAAAGAAACGGAAGACGGGATAGAATAGAACAACAAACCGTCAGGATTCGCTCTCTAACCTATTTTTTCAAAGTAAGCCAGATTGTTCGCGGGTTCCACATGCAGCGCCAGCCTGTTCCTGCGCATGAAATCAAGCCCCAAGATGCTCGGAATCGCCTTGGCCAGTTCCACATCTGCGATTGATTTTTTTCTTGTTTTGGCCACATGGAAGTGATCCACGTCAATTCTCACCGGCTCGCCAGCTTCGGATTCCAATGTCAGCCCGAAAACAGGGAGTTCTGACATAAGAAAAGTCGTGTTTCCGATATGAGTCTCGCCTTTTTCCGGCAATCCGTTCAGAGGGATATTGAGTTTGCACGCATCCCCGTAGCTTATGAATGAGATATCGCAACCGGTGTCAACAACAAAAGCAACCACGCTCAAGCCGACGCGCATCTGCCGGATGGAAAACGACGCGGTTATCTCAAGCTGTTCATTTTTGCCTGCATTCCGAGCGTCCCCGCATCTGACGAATTCTATCGGAAAACGCATAGTCTCACGAATGGGGCCGCAGGACGGTGCGCGTTTTGGCAAGGTAACGGATAAGCAGCTGGGCCGGATCAAGTCCGCCTTCCTTAACGCGGGTTATCACCTTGTCAAAAGAAGAATCACTGGCCACAACCTCTCTGTTCTTTATGGCAATGAACTCGTTCTCGTGTCCCAAGATAAGCTCGGCGTAATTGGCGCTGAACCATTCCAAATCCTTTTTTGCGGACTTTATGAGGCTTATCTCGTTTTCCATGTCATTATCTCTTTCTTCCGCCTTTTAATTTTATTCCCCGGCATTCCCTGTTTTCGCGCTCTGGTCCGCTTTAGGCAGGCACAGCAGGGGCAGCGGCTGCACGTGCCGGCTCACGAGCACCGAGTTCACTTCGGCCAGCGCCGCCTGCAAGAGCACGAAGCACGCGCTCATGCCGCCCGCGAACACGAGCCGCTCGACCGCCACGATGGGGATGAGGGCGATCCACGCCGCCGGGGTCATGGCATTGACGAAGTAGAGCCAGATCACGCCGCCGATGGCGTGCTGGGTGAAGGTGGTTCCCAGCGAGCGCAGGAAAAGATTATCCGGCAGGGCCAGCACCACGACGGGTGGGATGAGCCAGTAAAGCGAATAGAACCAGGCCTGCGCTCCCACGGGGTGCAGGATGAAGAGGGCCATGCAGGCCAGCGGCACGAGCACCTGGATCGCGCGCGAAGTTGTCCAGTTCGAGCCTGTTCCGTTCGTCATTTTACCCCTGTAGGTGGCAAAGAAGAATGCGGCTGCCACGGGGGGCAGGAGGCGCAGCACGGTCACCATATCCAGCGGCGTGTGCAGCACGGCGATGGAAGCGAGCTTGGCCAAGAGGATGGCGCCGATGCCCGCCACGGGGCCGAGGAAGGCGGCCGGCAGGGGGCCGAGGAATTCGAACAGGGTGAAGGTCTGCCCCTTCGCGCCCCAGAGGGCGGAAACCGTTATCGCGGATGCCCCGATCGCGATGATGACGAAAAGCGCAACCGCCGCCAGCACATTCCATACATTCTTGGTCATTGCCATCCCCCTCGTGAACCTAAGATGCCAAAGAATTCTGGTTTATATTCGCACGTCCATGTTTAAAACCATTGCCCGGTCCGGCGGGAGATTGCGCGCAGCCTGCGCTTCCCCGCGCTTCGTCCTATCCGCACTCTTCCCGCGTCTTCGCGATTTCGCGTGCTCATCAAAGCGGCGGAACCTTTCCGCTTCATGCGCGGTTCGTGAAATCAGTTTCCAGATTGAACAGTTCTTCCATGCGCTCCGGGTGCCTCCCGAGGTCTTCGAGCAGCCTGATAAACCCGTTGAGCATTTCAAGATGCTCCGGGATCTTGTTGTTATCGTCATTTCTTTTCAAGGTGCCAACCAGGTAAATGCTGCCCTCTTGCAGCTGGATCAGGTTGTAGCTGTGATGCTTGAGCATAAGCAGCGAATCGAATTCGGCATCACCCTCTTTTTTCCCTTTCTCCTTGATGGCTTCTGCCTCTTTCTCCAGCTTCTTGTTCAAAACAGCAGAGAGCAGCGTCATCCGCTTTTGCATCTCAAGAAGTTTGGCTTCTGAACCCGATCCATCCTCAGCATGTTCCAGATCAAGGGCTTTTTTGGCCAGCCTATGATAACTCCCATACGCTTCGGCGCTCTTGCGAAGAACGGATGCCGCGATTTTTGCAGGGCCATTGTCCAGATATCCCGCGGCTTCGGCATAATATCTCCCGTCGCAGATTTCACCAAAGCAGCTTTCTTTCTTCGGCACTCCGTCTTTCCCGGCTTCTTTGATGAACGGGAGCCTGTGCCGGCGCCCTGCATCGGAGGCGCCTTTCAACCCGCTTCCGGCACCCGGCTCCGGCTTATTCACTATCCTGTTCATAATAAAACCAGATTTATTATCTCTTTATAACTTATTAACCTTTTCGGCAGCGCATCGGGCCGCAAAACAATGATGCTCGAACTTTTTCATTGTATCGTAAATCCGATACGGGCGAGAGCGGACGAAAGGACGGAGAAAAAAAAGAAACGGCCCGCTCGAGGCGGACCCGGGCAGCCCGAGCTGCCCTTTATTTTTTTATTCCGCGTATTTTTCGAGGATTTTTCCGATTTCGGATGCCAAATCCGCGTAATCCTTCCCAAGCTCTCCGGGCAGTCCGTAGCCCTGTCTCTTCAATTTGACGGCCAATTTGCGCATCTGGCAGAGCGTGCCGGCGAGCACCACGTCGGTGCGCGGCTTGGCGCAATTCACGGTGTATTGCGACACCGACGCCTCGGCCCCGAGCGAGAGGCATTCCTGCTTCAATATGTTGGCCACCGGCGCGCGCACGCTCTTTACCGAGAGCACCAAGTGGAGCAGCTTGGGCGCCATGATGGGCACGCTCTCCTCGCACGCCCCCGTGGAGCGGATCGCCTCCTCGGCCTGCGCCATCGTGCGGATCAACAGCTTCTTGATTTCGTGTCTGGGCATATATCCTCTTTTCCACTAAACAGATTATAAATTCCCCCGG
Source organism: Microcaldota archaeon (assembly GCA_043806415.1). Classification (GTDB taxonomy): domain Archaea; phylum Micrarchaeota; class Micrarchaeia; order Anstonellales; family Anstonellaceae; genus CAIXYX01. The sequence goes on from JAZDHB010000049.1 coordinate 13,257, forward strand.
CCATATCCTCGGCATGTCATCCTCATCCACAGCCCCGGCCACTATGTCCACCCAGCATCCGGACAACGTGCAGATCCCCTTCTTCTCCGAGGAGAGCGTGCTGGGCGCCGAGAGCGAGATCAAGGAGGCGTTCTATGCGTTCTCCCACCTGGGCTGCCAGGAGCAGATGTGGGATTTCGAGGGAAAGGAAACCGACAGCCACGTGGTGGCCAAGCTGCTCAACCGCTACGGCGACTATTTCAAGACCCTGCCGCTCGGGCGCGATTTCCGCCTCACCTTCCGTCTGCCCAATCCGGCCGTCGAGCCCTCGCAGGGGAAGGTGCTGCTCGAGGCGCTGGAGTCCATCCCGCGCCATTACGACGTGGCGCATTCCATGGGCATCGAGGTGCCGCCCATCTTCGAGATCATCCTGCCCATGACCACCAACTCGGCGGAGATCCGCCGGATCAGCGCCTATTACCGCAAATTCGTCACCGGCAAGGCCCAGCAGACCGTGCTCGAGGGCGAGAGCACCACCATCTCCGACTGGCTGGGCGATTTCTCGCCCGCGTCCATCAACGTCATCCCCCTGGTCGAGGACAAGGACAGCCTCCTCTCCGCCGGGAAAATCGCACAGGAGATCATCGCGTCCGAGAAGAGCGAATCCCTACGCGTCTTCCTCGCCCGCTCCGACCCGGCCCTTAACTACGGCTCGGCCGCGGCCGTGCTCTACAACAAGATCTCCCTCCAGCGCCTGCACGAGGCGTCCGAGAAGACCTCGATCCCCATCTTTCCCATCATCGGCGTGGGCTCGGCCCCTTTCAGGGGGAACCTGCGCCCGCTCAACACGTCCAACTGCCTGAGCGAATACCCCTCGGTGCAGACTTTTAGCATCCAGTCCTCGTTCAAGTACGACTACCCTCAAGAGAAAGTGCGCGAGGCCGTCGAGCAGATCAACGCCCACCGCCTCAGCCCGCCGCTTGCCGTGGACGAGCCGCGCGCCCTCGCGCTCGCCGCGCTCATCGAGAAGGAATACCGCGCCCAGCTCATCCAGCTGCAGCCCTTCATCAGCGCGCTGGCAAAATCGGTCCCGTCCCGGCGCGCGCGCCGCCTGCACGTCGGCCTCTTCGGTTATTCCCGCTCGGTCGAGGGGCTGTCCATGCCGCGCGCCATCCCCTTCTGCTGCACCCTCTATTCGCTGGGCATTCCGCCCGAGCTTTTGGGGCTGTCCGCCCTCTCCAGCCAGGATTGGGACGACTTGCATTCGCTCTACGTGAAATTCGACGAGGACCTCGCGGACGCGCTATGCTATGCGAACCCGGCCAATTTCTCCATCGCCGGCCCGTACCTGGAAACCCGGCTCAAGTCCGCCTTCGAGCGCACGGGCGTCGAAGTGGACGGCGCGCATTCGCTCATCAGCGCGCAAATAAAGTCCGACCTTGTCTCCAACCGGATGTCCACGATGGGCGAGCGCATCCTGGAGGCGGCGAGGATCCGCGGATTTTTGGGATAAGAAAATAAAAACAAAACGTCTGCGTAGCACTCGCCCGTGTTCGATGTTTTCTCGCTCGTCCAGTTGTCGTCCTGCTGCTCATGGCCGGGCGATAGGTTTATATTCATGTGTTTTCACATAAATAATGTGGTTTCACATGGCTAACATCACCCTAAGCGTCCCCGACGCGCTTTATGCGCGCATGCGCGCTCATTCCGAATACCGATGGAGCGACATCTCCCGCAAGGCCATCGAGCAGAAGCTGGCCGATGCCGAGATGATCGAGGATTTGCGGGCCTTGGAGCGGGCGGAGAAGAACTTCAAGGCCGGCAAGACGGTTTCCTACGAAGAGGTCGGCAAGCGTCTGGGTCTTTGAGCATGGGATATAAAATCCGTTTCGACGGCCCGGCGGCGGACGAGCTTGCGGCGCTGGACAAACCGATTCGCGAGCAAATTTACAAGAAAATCGCTCATTTGGGGCCGAATCCTTACTTGGGCGAGCCGCTCTCCAACGCGCTCAAAAACAAGCGCCGTCTTCATGTCGGAAAATATCGCGTGATTTACCTCATCTCGGGAGAAACGGTCGTCATCGCGCGCGTGGGGCACCGAAAAGACGTGTACGAATGAAGCGACATCGCGAGCTGATTTTTCTATACTTTATATGGAAAAAGATGAAAAATAAAAGGAGGGTGCTCTCTAAAAAAGGGCTCTTTCTTATTCTGCTTGTCTGTGCTGGTTCAATTCCTTCTCCAGCTTGTCCAGCTGCCGTCCGATCCGGTCCAGCGCCGAGCGCATCGAGCCGATCTCGTACGTGATGGTCTGCAGGTACACTTTGTCCAGCACCATCGTGGGCTTGGGCAACGAGACTTCCTGGCGGGGCCGTTCCATCTCCATCTTCATCTCGTCCATGCCGCTCTGGATGCGCGCGCTCACCGCCTCGATTTTCGGTTCCGGGGCCGAGCGGCTGGCCGGCTTTTTGCTTTTCTCGGCCGCACCTGCCTTCTTGGCCGATTTGGCCATCTCTTTGCGGGCCGCCTTGATCCATTTCTTGATGTTGGAAAAAGGCGCGAATTTGTTGGTCTTGGTCTTGGCGTAGATCTCGTCGCGCAAGCCCTGCAATTTCTCCTTGTCAATGGTCTGTCCTTCCCACCGCCTGAGCTTGGCTACAGTAATCTTCAGAATCGCATCATCCATATTCATTCAACTCCGACCATGTTTGTAAGAACGAGCTTCCCATCCGTTGTTCCTACGAATACCTTATATATTAAGCTGTTGCTCTTCTTCCTCGTCTTTATATTTATAAACACTATCTAGCACGCGGCGGATGAGCTTGGCCCGCTTGGGGCCCAACCCCTCCACCTCCTGGAGCTTCTGCTCGTCCGCCAGCAGCACGTTCATCGGGGTTCCGAAGTGTTCGAGCAGGTTCCGGGCCATCTTGGGCCCCATGCCCGGCAGCATCTCGATCAGGCCGCGCTGCATCTTGCCGGGCGTGAGCATCTTGGGTTTGGCCGCCACCCGCATCTCTTTGGATCCGCTTGTTTCGTGCCGGGCCATGGCGGCCAGGAGCTCGGCCGTGCCGGGCGGATTGCGGGTAAAGAACAGGCTGATGCCAAAATCCGCCAAAAGGCTCGAATACGCGCCCAAGAGCGCCTCGCGGCGCACCCGTCCCTCGCCCAGGCTCCCCTCGACGATAATGGCCGCGCGCGCATAGCTTTGCGAGAGCCGTTTGGCCTGCTCGAACAGCCTTCCGTCGATGATGCTGGCCTCGAAATCCTCGCGGCTCTTGCGCTCCACGGCCAGGCGCTCCGAGAGCACGAAATCGGAGACCGTGAGCGTCTGGCGGCGGACCTCCACCCCGGCCGCCTCGAGGAGCCGGTCGTATTCCCGGCTCTCGCGCGCGTCGATGACGATGCGGGGCCGGGGGGTAGAGTCTGGTAAGGTCATCGGCTCACGCGCCCATTTTTTAGCCTTATTCGGTCGTCTTCTGTGCTTCTTCGTATATTTATCGTGCCTAAATTCATCGTCGATGGACAAATAGCTTTATAAAATCAATCATGACTATATCATGATTAGTTCGTGATTCCATCCAGACGGTTTCACGAGTGTATGTGGGAATATGGCGGAAAAATATAAAGTTATGCATCAAGAGGCGTCCATCACGGACGTGCTGGGGCAGCTTTCCGCCCGGCTCGCATCCATCGAGTCGCGCCTCGATGCCATCGAGGAGAAGCTGCACGGTCCGGCGCCAGCCGGCCCTATGCTTTCCCGCCCATCCAGCCCCTCGGCCGTTCCGGTGTCCCATTCCTCCCTTTCCCAAGCCGCCTTCACCATGAGCGGCTCGTCCACCCCCGCCTCCGTCTCCTCGTCCAGTCGCGACCTCATGCTCGCGCCCGCGGACGAGCAGATCGTGAATCTCATCCGCGCGCGGGGCGCGGTTTGTGCTGAAGATGTTCGGGGTAATTTCCGGTATAAAGGCAAAAACGCGGCATCGGCCCGCTTGAGCCGGCTCTACGAGCTGGGCATCCTCGAGAAGCAGCAGGCCGGCCGGGTGGTGTATTATCGGATGAAATAGATCACACTTGCAGGTTCCGGCCGGAAATTTGTTTTACGAGGCAAAGGCTCGGGCGGTTCTACATGGCAAGGCGACCGAAACAAGCGGGTTTGCACTAGGCATGCAAACCCCTCATACTTATGGCAGAATGGGAAATGGCCTCTTTCACCTCCCACACCTCGTCTTTTTGATTGGGCCCTTCCCGTTCTGCCATTCGAACCGCCCTTTTTATGAATACACAAATTATTCCCGTGCGAAACACAGCCCGGCTTTCGGCCGGTCGTGCCTTCAACGCTTCAGGCGTTGAAGGAAGTGTAGGGTACGGAAAAACATTCTCGCACATAAAAAATTCAGCGAAAAAACGTTATCGCACAAAAATCTGGGCGGTTCGAACCGCCCCTCGATTCGCCGATTTTGTTTTATACCTGCGCCCCATTTATCTTCCCATGATCCTCATCAAGAAATCCGCTCTCGAGGCGTGCCTGGCCGGCGCTCGATCCGCTTCACCCAACGAGTTCATCGGCCTGCTCGAGGGCGAGCGCGAGGACAACGGCGACATCCTCATCGAGCGAGTGGTCCTGCCGCCCGGCCTCGCGGTCAGCGAATCCTCATCTTCTTTTTTCCCCTGGATGGTACCGGCGTCCATCAACCAGATCGGGCTTTTCCATTCCCATCCGCGCGGCCCGAACACCCAGTCGCGCGCCGACGCCTTCAGCGCATCCAAAGAGGGCGGCGTGCAGCTCATCGCCTGCCGCCCGTTCGATTTTTCGAGCGTGGCCGTCTACGATCCCCGGGGGAAACGGATGATGATGAAAATCGTCTAGCCCTCTTTTTTCGGCTTCCAATACTCCTGCAAACTCTTGGGCTCGATCTCGCCCATCTTCGCCTCTTCCAGCGCGTCCACCAGCGCCTCGGCCGCCTCGAAATTGGTGATGCATGGGATGTTAGCCTCAAGCGCGGCGCGCCGGATGGCGAAACCGTCCGTGTACGATTTTCCGCCCTTGCTGGGCGTGTTGATCACCATGCCCACGCGTCCCGCCTTTATTTCGCTCACCAAATTCGGCGAGCCGTCCTTCAATTTCTTGAGCACCTTCACTTCCAGCCCGTCCAGCTCGCGCGCGGTGCCGGGCGTGGCCGCGATCCGGTAGCCCATGCCCATCAGTTTTTTGGCCACCGGCAGGAGCCTTTCCTTGTCCCCGTCCTTTAGCGAGAAGGCGATCGTCCCTTCCATGGGCAGCTTGAGATTCGCCCCGCGCAGCGACTTGTAATACGCCAGCGCGAAATGCTCATCCACGCCCATGCTCTCGCCCGTGCTCTTCATCTCGGGGCCGAGCACGAAATCCACGCCGCGCAATTTGAGGAACGGGAACACCACGGACTTGACCGAGAAATAATTCGGCCTGGGCTCGCTCACTTTCATGTCTGCCAATTTCTCGCCCAGCATGGCGCGCGTGGCCAGCTGCACGATAGGTATGCCCGTCGCCTTGCTCAAGTAAGGCATGGTGCGCGAGGCGCGCGGGTTGGCCTCCAAAATGATCACTTCGTCGTTCTTGACCACGTACTGGATGTTGATGGCCCCGATTATCCCGAGCGCTTTGGCGATCTTGCGCGAATCGTCGAGTATCTTCTTCTGCACCTCTTTCTTGAGCCGCACCGGGGGCGTGACGCACGAGGCGTCCCCGGAATGCACGCCCGCGCGCTCGATGTGCTCCATGATCCCGGCCACCCACAGCTCGTGGCCGTCGCTCACGCCGTCGATCTCGCATTCGATGGCCCGGTCCACGTACTGGTCGATGAGCACCGGCCTCTTCTCCGAGACGTCTACCGCCTCCTCGATGTATTCCTCCAGCTCCTGGTCGTTGTACACGATCTGCATCCCCCGTCCGGCGATGACGTAGCTGGGGCGCACCACCACCGGATAGCCGATCCGCCGGCCTTGCGCGAGCGCCTGCGTCTTGTTCACGGCCGTTCCGTTGGCCGGCTGCTTGATGCCCAAGCGGGTCGAGAGTTCCCGGAATTTCTCCCGGTCCTCCGCCAGGTCGATTCCCGAAATGGGCGTGCCCAGGATATTCACGCCCCGCTCGTGCAGGCGTTCGGCCAGGTTGATGCTGGTCTGCCCGCCCAGTTGCACGATGACTCCGTACGGGTTCTCGTGCTCGATGATGCTGAACACCTCCTCGAAGGCGAGCGGCTCGAAATACAATTTGTCCGAGGTGTCGAAGTCGGTCGAGATGGTCTCCGGATTGTTGTTGATGATGATGCTCTCGATGCCCAGTTTCTTCAAGCAGAACGAGGCGTGGCAGCAGCAGTAGTCGAACTCGATGCCCTGCCCGATGCGGATCGGCCCCGAGCCGATGATGACCACCTTTTTCTTCGCGGAGCGCACGCTCTCGTTCTCGCTCTCGTACGTGGAATAGTAGTAGGGCGTGCGCGCCGTAAATTCGCCGGCGCAGGTGTCCACCATCTTGTAGGTGGGCCGGATGTTCTCCTTCATCCTCATCGAGCGCACCGCATCCTCGTCCATCGCGCACAGCCTCCCGATGCCCTCGTCCGAGA
>JAZDHB010000050.1:0-18092 GCA_043806415.1 Microcaldota archaeon
CATCGGCCTCGAGCCGGTTTTTGAGCGCTTCGACGTCTGCTTCAAGCTCGCCGATGGAAAAATCGACATGAAAGAGCACTGATCTTCGAAGCTCGCGTTGCTCTTTCGTCAAGCTCCCTATTTCCCGGCTTTATAATTCTCTTCCCCAATCATCTGACCTGCTTTTATAAACCTTGTTTGAGTTGCCAAAACCAAAGGAACAAGGATGATTCTTATGGCGCAAAAATCCATCGAACTGAAGGTGGCCGAAGCCCTGCAGAACGACGTGGGCCGGGGCCTCGTGCGCATCGACGGCCGCGCGCGCAAGGAGCTGGACGTCTCCACCGGCGACATCGTCGAGCTGAGAGGCAAGCGCACCACGGCCGCGCTCGTGTGGCAGGCCCACCCCCAGGACGAGGGCATGAACATCATCCGCATGGACGGCTACCTGCGCCAGAACACCGGCGTGGCCCTGGGCGACAAGGTCATCGTCAAGAAGGCCGAATTGAAAGAGGCCAAGAAGGTGGTGCTCGCGCCCACCCAGCCCATGAAATACTCGCCCGGCTTCGACCAGTTCGTCAAGAAAAAACTCATCGGCCGTGCCCTCACGCGGGGCGACACGATTTTCATCGGCGTGTTCGGCACCTCATTCCCGCTCATGGCAGCCATCGTGCAGCCGGCCGGCATCGTGCTGGTCAACGAGAACACCGACCTGGTGCTCAAAGAGGAGCCGGTCAAGGAGGCCGGCACGTCCGCCGTCACCTCCATCTCGTACGAGGACGTCGGCGGCCTGAAGGAAGAGGTGCAGCGCATCCGCGAGATGGTGGAGCTGCCCATCCGCCACCCCGAGCTGTTCGAGCGCCTCGGCATCGAGGCGCCCAAGGGCGTGCTCATCTACGGCCCGCCCGGCACGGGAAAAACGCTCCTGGCCAAGGCCGTCGCCTCCGAATCCGAGGCGAATTTCATCCACATCGCCGGTCCCGAGCTGGTGTCCAAGTTCGTGGGCGAATCCGAAGAGCGCCTGCGCCAGCTCTTCAAGGACGCGGAGGAGAACGCCCCCTCCATCATCTTCATGGACGAGATCGACGCCATCGCGCCCAAGCGCGAAGAGGTGACCGGCGAGGTCGAGCGGCGCATGGTCAGCCAGCTGCTCACCCTGCTCGATGGCCTCAAGGCAAGAGGCAAAGTCATCGTCATCGGCGCCACCAACCGGCCCAATTCCATCGACCAGGCCCTGCGCCGCCCCGGGCGGTTCGACCGCGAGATCGAGATCGGCGTGCCGGACCGCAACGCCCGCTTCGAGATTTTGCAGATCCACACGCGTTCCATGCCCATCCACGAGGAGGACAACAAGAACGGCAAGCTCATCGAGGAGCTGGCCAACATCACCCACGGCTACACGGGCGCCGACATCTCGTCCCTGGTCAAGGAGGCGGCCATGAAGACGCTGCGGCGCATCCTGCCCAAGATCAACCTCGACGAAGATTATATCCCCCCGCAAGTGCTGGATGACCTGCGCGTCACGCGCGAGGACTTCTTCAACGCCCTGCGCGAGATCCATCCCTCCGCCCTGCGCGAGGTGTTCATCGAGCGGCCCAACATCAAGTGGGCCGACATCGGCGGCCTCTCCGACGTCAAGAGCGAGCTTAAGGAGGCGGTCGAGCTGCCCTTGCGCCATCCTGAGGTGTTCGGCAAGTTCGGCATCCGGCCCGTCAAGGGCATCCTCCTGGTCGGGCTTCCCGGCACGGGAAAGACCATGTTCGCCAAGGCGGTCGCCACCGAGACCGAGACGAATTTCATCTCCATCAAGGGGCCGGAAGTGCTCTCCAAATGGGTGGGCGAGTCCGAGAAGACCGTGCGCGAGCTGTTCCGCAAGGCCCGCCTCGCGGCGCCCTGCATCATCTTCATCGACGAGCTGGATTCCATCGCCATGCACCGCTCGGCCGGCACGGAAGAGGGCGGCAGCCGGGTGGGCGAGCGCGTGGTGGACACGCTGCTCACCGAGATGGACGGGCTTCAATCCCTCAAGAACATCCTCGTCATCGGCGCCACCAACCGGCCCGACATCCTCGACCCGGCGCTCATGCGCGCGGGCCGCTTCGACCGCGTGGTCGAGATCCCGGTGCCCGACGAGGCCACGCGCCTCGAGATTTTCAAGGTGCACTCTCGCAAGATGCCCCTCGCCAAGGCGGTCGATCTCCCCAAGATGGCCCACGCATCGGAAGGGTTCACGGGGGCCGACATCGAGAACCTCTGCCGGGAAGCCGGCATGGAAGCCATCCGGCGCCTCTCGGCCAAGAATTCCAAGGCCGGCGCGGACTGGTCCAAGATCACGGAGAGCGGCGAGGCCGCCATCCTCGAGGCCGATTTCGCCTCGGCGCTCGCGCGCATCAAGCCCTCTTTCGGCAAGGCCGATCTGGAACGCATCCGCAAGTTCACCTCGACCAAGACCGATAGCATGTACCGCTAAAACAAAGCTGCGCCGCTAAAGCAAAGCAAAGCGCGGGCGGGCCATGCAAACGGGCGGTTTGGCGCGCGAGCGAAAGGTTGCCGGCGAAAGGCTAACGGGCGGCGCGGAAAGGTCAACCGGCGGCAAGGAAAGGCGGTGAGGAAAGGTTAAGCGCCGGCACGGAAAGGTTAATAGGCGGCCGATGCATAGCTGTCCATCAGTAGGGTGGGGAAAACCATGCGCATCATTTTCTTTGCGAAAGCATTTGCCGGCTTCACCATATTGGCCATGCTCGCCGCCTTCGCCACGCCATTCCTCGTCCCGGAGGTGGGCGCCGGCGGCCTCATCGTGCGCCTCTTCCAGTACGAGGCGCTCGCCTTCGCCCTCGCGCTCCTGCTCACCATCGTCTATCCGCGCCTCCTGGGCGTGTCCAAGGGCGAGCGGGTGCTCATCATCACCAATGATCCGGTGGCCAACCACCTCATCATCCGCCTCGCCACGGCCCTGGAGCACAAGAAGCTCCACGAGCTCATCAAGGTGGGGCTGGACGACGGCTCCGAAGTGGTGGGCCTGGTGGATTCGTATCCGGGCATCATCTCGCCCGCGCGCGTGTCGGTCAAGGCCGAGAACAACCTGAAAGTCATTTAAACCGGCCCCGCGAACTCATTCCGCCGTATCCATATCCTGCATGAGGTCATCGTATGTACGCTTCCTTCCCTTCCACCGCCCGCCCGCGCTTCGAGATCGACGCCGACGAGCTCTTCCAGATCCTCATCTCCATCTTCGCCATCTGCCTCTCGCTGGCGCTCGTCAACGCGGGCCTCAAGCTCGACCCGGGCGAGTTCGCCATCCTCATGGCCATCTTCGCGCTCACCGTCGGCCCGGGATTCATCCTGCACGAGATGGCGCACAAGTATTTCGCCATCAAATACGGCGCGCACGCGCGCTTTACAGCCTGGACGTGGGGCCTGGGCCTCATGCTCGCCCTCGCCATCATCCCCCAGCTGTTGGGTATCCAGTTCCCGCTCTTCCTCGCTCCGGGCGCGGTGATGATTTATGCCATGCGCCCGCTCTCCTCGCGCGAGAACGGCATCATCTCGCTGGCCGGCCCGGCCACCAACATCGCCATCGCCATGCTCTTCTTCGTGCTGGGCGTCATCCTCATGGCCAGCGGGGGCTCGTTCGCCCTGACGGCCACGCGCGCCATCCCGCTCTGGACCGTCGCGCTCATCGGCCTGCAGGTCAACCTGGGGCTGGCGGCCTTCAACCTCCTGCCCTTCTTCCCCCTCGACGGCGCCAAGGTGATGGCCTGGAACTGGAAAATCTGGCTGGCCGCCTTCCTCATCGCCTTCTTAGGCGCGGGCTCGCTCTCGGGCATGCTGGGCTAAGGTGTTCCCATGGTTTTGTCGCGCGAACCCGATCATGAACGCGCCCGGGCGGTTTTAGCCGATTCCGCCCAGGAAGGCAGCCATGCGCCCGGCTCCTTCGCGGAAGGCGCCGAAGCCGTCCTTCTTCCCGACCGCTTCCTCTCGTATCCCGCCCTCAGGAAAGTGCGCCTCCAAAAACCCTACCGTCCGCCGGCCCTTGATGCCAGAATCCGCTCCAGCCGCACGCGGATCGAGGCCCGCCTGCTTTCCAAGTCCAAATCCGCAGGCGTGCCCTGCCCGCACGTGTTCGCGGTCGGCGCGGATTACATCCTGATGGAAAAGCTCGGGGGCTGCACGCTAAACCGCCTCGCGGCGGGCAGGATTCCCGCGTGGGCCTGCGAGCGCGCCGGCATCTTCCTCGCCCGGTTGCATTCGGCCGGCATCATCCACGGCGATTACACGCCAGCGAACCTGATGTGGGACAAGAAAAACGCAAAAGACGGCAAGGAAGGAAAAGACGCGGATCTTTTCGTGATCGATTTCGGCCTCGGTTCCATCTCCTCCGACATCGAGGACCACGCGGTGGACGTGCTCACCATGAAGAAGGCGCTCAAGGGGGAGAAGGAACAGAAAGCGTTTATGGACGGATACGAGAAGGAAGGGGGGACGCGAACAGCGCGGGCGAAGGAGGGCGAGGCACGGACGAGCGCGGGCGGAACGGCCTTCTCGGCCCCGCGCGTGCTCGTTCACATGGCCGAAGTGGAGAAGCGGGCGCGCTACCAGGACCGGGGCGGATGATGCAGCGCGGCCGCCCGCAGGGGTCGGCGAGCCGTTCATCGCATCTGTCCGTCACCCACGCGCCGATTCTCACCCCGCGTCCGCTGGCGAAAAAAGAAAAACAAAGATGAGAAAGCAAAATCCCGTGAGGGGGGAATCAGGAGGACCCGAATCGGCTGAGGCCGATTGGGCCCAGAGGCGCGTTTCGACGCGCCTCTCGGGGCCTCAAACTGAAGGGGGGACGCCTCCCCCCTGCGGTTCGGCTTACAGCTCGCCGACTCTCCGTTTCATCCGGCGTTTGAGCCGTTTGCGCCGTTTCTTGAGCCATTTCCAGCGCATGCGGCCCTTCTTCTTCCATTTTCGAGGTCTGGAACCCAAAGTTTCACCTAAATGTAAATCGCTTGACGATTGTCTTCATATTGCGTCTATAAGTTTAAAAGCATTCAGTCGGACGCGTGTTTAAATATGTCGTTTTATATATAATAGCATGGGATCAATCCCGATTCAAAAATCCGGTGCGTCCGCGCCTTCCCCGTCCAGTCCGAGTCCGTCGGACGATTTGAGTCCTGCGCAACTGGCCGAAATGAAATACCACGCCCACCGAATTCTTGTCGGCAGCGAAGCCTTCCGGAAAGCGCAGCTCTATTCTTCCCTCTCCTCCAAGCTTATCGAGAAGGAAACCGCATGGGCGGGCCCGTTGCCGCCCGACCAGAAAAAAAACTACCAACACGTGATCGAAGGGCTCGGTCTGCTCGCTCTCCGATCCATCCAGCAACTCTCCGATATGCCATGGGGAGAAAATCAGCCGTACCGCATCGGCGGACACCTATCCTCGTCATCTTACTCCTGGTGGCAGTTCCGTCATCCAATCCACCCGGACGAAATCGTGGTAAATGATATCCTGAAAATCAATTCCCCGCAAATCGGGGCGGAAAACGCCTTCCACGTCGATTCGCAGCTCGGATTCTATTCGCAGTCCAGCGGCTTGTACCAGCCTCCCACTGATCGGATATACATCATCGATAATCCTTCGCGGGAGTATCGGGGCTACGGTTATGAGAGGGCCTATGAAAAACTCGACGCCTACCGCTCCGGCATTTCCAGCGAATTTTCGAGCCAGTTGCTGCTGGATCACGAGAAAGCCCACCGCCATTTCCGGCAGCAAACCGGTTCAGCGGCCACTTTGTATTTTCTCGCCGAACGGATCGATCCAAGCGATAAAAAGAATCCCAAGGGGAAGCAATATTCGTGCAACGAGTTGCTGGGCGGAGCGAACGAACTGCAAGCGTATGCGGGCCAGGCTCGCAGGGATCCTTACGAGTTGGCGTTTTACGTCTCATGGGCCTTGCGCAATCCGAAACAGGTCAACCCGCCTTATCTTCCGGCCTTCGAGGGCCTGATGAATTATGTGGCCAGACCCCGCGGACCCCTCAAATGGCTCTCCGTCTTCCATGATGTCGTCTCCCAGTCCGCTTCCCGGGCGACCAAATTCCTGGACGCGATCATCTCGTTTTTGAAAATCCCGTGGAAGCGAGCGGACGAGGCCGCAGCCTCCCGTCGTTATGGCTACAATTATCCCCTGCGCTCCCTGTTGCGGCTCGCCGCGATGCCTCCCGCCATCATTACCGTCCCGTTCCATCTGGCCAAGTTCGCGATTTTCGTGTCCAACACCGCGTTCAACGCCTTCGTCCACGTGCTCGTGCTCGACAAGCGCGTGAAACGGGTGTATGATCCGCACAAATTCTGGACCGTCAAGCGGCTCGCGAAGCGTTTCATCAAGAACGATGAGCGGTTGAAGGAACTCCAGGAGAGTCTGGGCCTGGCGGCGTTCGAGAAGGAGTTCAAGCGCGGCGGCCTGGGCGCGAAATTCGAAGCCCAGAACGACGAATTGGCCTCCGTCCGGACGGATCCCGCATCCATCCGACGGATCCTGGAGCCGGCCTTCGTTGCCCTCGATCCGGAAGCCCGCCGCTCGATGGCCGGCCCCGGTTACGGGAGCGCCGAGTCCGTCGCCGCGGCCGTGTGCGAGGCGTTCGATGAAATGAGGAAGACGTCCGCCCAATTCACGCGCCTGCTCAAGAAGCAGTTCGGCTCCCGCTAAAACGTTTTTGGGCGCGCCTCGTGCACGCGCGTTCCTGCCCGACGAGCGACCGGACGGCGTAAGGCGATCGGGGCGCGTCTTTTGCGCCTGTTTTTTCCCTTTCCCTTCCGCCTGTTTTTTCCCTTTTTTTTACGAAGTAATAAAAAGGGTCGGGCCAAACTTATCCCATGCGCCATGATCCCATCATCGACACTATGCACGACATCGCCGACCATGCCAAGCGGCGCGCGTTCTATTACGCAGCCCGCCTGATCGTGGTCCTGCTCTTTGCCAGCATCCTCTTCTTCCCGCAACAACTGGGATTGTTCCTGCACAACCTGCCCCTCCTGGGCCTGCTCATCTTCGGGCCCGTCGTGCTGGCCATCACCCTCTTCATCGACCTGCTGCGCGAGAGCCAGCGCTCGGTCGGCTCGCTCATGTTCAAGTATTTCTTCCTGACGCTCTCCATCATCCTCACCTACGGGCTCTTCTACTACGTCAACGCCACCCTTCTGCAGCCGCCGGGCCTGCATTACGCGGCCGGCCTGCCGGAGAAGGGGCTGGAGCGCGACGTGTTCTACCTCTCCGCCTCCACCTATTTCACCATCGGATACGGGGACGTCACCCCCCTGGGCACCTATGCGCGCGCGGCCGCGGTCAGCGAGGCGTTCATCGGAAACATCATCAATCTCATCGTGCTGGCCATGGCTTTCCAGCGGCTGACCTCCAATCCCATCCTGGCCCCGGCACCCGCCCGCAAGCGCTGACCTGATCCCGCGTAAACGTCCGTTTAACCTGCAAGCGCCGGATTAAAAGTCGGTCTTGATTTTCGCGTCCCGCGCGGGCCCGCCGGATGCAGATGCCATCTTAAGCTAAAAGTCGGTCTTGATCTTCGCGCCCAGGCTCTTCAAATCCGCCCAGAAGCCGGGATGGCTTTTGGACACCGCCTGCGCGTTCTCGACGATGAGCGGTTCCGGGCACACCAGTCCCGCGAGCGCGAGTGCCATCGCGACGCGGTCGTCCCTTTCGCAATCCACGTGCCCGCCTATAAGCGCGGACGGCTCGATCCGGATGCTTCCTTCGCTCATCGCCACCTTCCCCCCGACAAGATTCAGGGCGTTGGCCATCGAACGCGCCCGGCGCAGGAAGCCCGGATAGACTGGATAGAGCGGCTCGATCGACACGGGATGCTCATTTTGCGTGGCCAGTACCATCGCCAACGGAAGCAGCGACGGATACGCGCGCATGTCAAGCGATGCGGGCAAGGACAGCCGGCGCGCCATATCCACTCGGGCATGGATGCCCTCCTCATCCCATCCCATCTCCCATCCGTCCGCGTTCGTCGCGCCCGGTATTTCCAGCTTCTTCCAGAATGCCCTCTCCGCCTGCTTGGATGACGACTCGAGCCACACCTCGCCCTGGCCCGCGAGCAGAAGCGCGCCCAGCAGGTATGAGCCTGTTCGCCAGTCCTGCTCCGCGTCCCCGTACAGCTCGGGGTATCCCTGTCCGGGCGCGATGGTGAGCTCGCCGCTCTCCTCGTCCAGGTTCCAGAGGATCCCGAACTGCTCGAGCACGCCCAGCGAGAGGCGCAGGGCCGGCCTCTCCATCACGAAATCGTCGAGGCTCAAGATCAGGTCCGCCCGGGCGCATGGCATCGCCATCGCCCATCCGCTGGCCCAGAACGCCCCGCCCGTGTCGCCAATCTCTAGTTCCGGCGCGCTGATTTCCCCGCGCACTTCCGTTTTTTGGGCGATATTGCTCACGCGGATCCCCAGCCGGGCGGCGGCCCGGTCCAGCGCGCGCATGGGGCCGTCCGGCAGCACGGGCAGCGCCAGCGTCGCCTCTCCCGTCACGCACGCCAGCGGCACCGCGAGGCGCGCGCTCGTCAGGGTGGGGCATCTAAAATCCGGACCGAACCGGGGCTCGCCGGGGCCGAATACGTCGGCCGTCATCTGCCCGATCTCCTCGTTGGGGTTGAACCCGATGTCCGCGCCCATCTGCTTGCCCATATCCAGCACGGCGCGAACCTCCTTGGAATCCGGGCAGTTCCCGATGGCTCCGCCGGCGCCCAGGCACGCGCCCCACAAAAGCCGGACGGCATGGCTTTCCGAGGGAGGCGGGATGACCCGTCCGCTTATGGATGAGGCATGGATGGTGCATCGCATGCGCTTAAGACACAGGCGCATTTTAAAAGAAAACACCCTATCGAATCTCGGTCTTGCGCCTCTTTAAATCATTTTCATGCGAAATCATCGCATGCCGTCCAAAGTCCGTGCCATCTCATCCGTCCGTCCCGCGCGCGCATCAAGCGACGTCCCCAATTCCGCGCCGGCGCGCCCCGCGCGAAAAGTCACGGACGGCAAGAAAGCCAACTCCAATCGCGCGGGCCAGGTGATCCAGGAAGGCCTTGCCAAAGTCCGCGTGCCCGACGGCATCTTCTTCAATCCGGCCATGCGCCTCTGCCGCGACCTTTCCAGCCTCTGGGTTGGCGCCCTGCCTCCCGTCCAGAATGCGCTCGACGCCTTCTGCGCCAGCGGCATCCGGGGCCTGCGCTACAAACTGGAGAACGAGGATGTGGGCGCGCTCACGCTTCTTGATGCGAGCGAATCCGCGGCCCAAGCGGCGGAAGACAACATCAAGCTGAACAAAATTGAAAAGGAAAACGCGAAAGCCGTCCGCTCCCCGGTCGAGGTTTTCCTCGCCTCCCATTACGGGTTCGATCTGGTCGAGATCGACCCCTTCGGCACGCCGGCCCCGTTCCTTCCCTTCGTCCTCCGTTCATGTGCGAATCTAAAGTCCTTCCATCTCTCCATCACGGCCACCGACACGGCCGTGCTCTGCGGCGCGCACGCGCCCGCCTGCCTCAACCAGTACAATTGCAAGCCCCTCGACAACGAATTCTGCCACGAGAACGCCGTGCGCATCCTGCTGGGCCACCTCGCGCGCGCGGCCTCGCAATTCGATTTCTCCCTCCATCCGCAATTGTGCTTCTCGGACAAGCATTACGTCAAGCTGCTGGTGGGGATGAAGAAAGGCGCGCCCGGCGCCGTCCTCTCCTCCAAGCAGGCGATGAAATTCGTAGCCCACTGCCCAAAATGCCTCTGGCATTCATTGGGCGATTTCCCGCCCGCCCTATGCCCGCTCTGCGGGGGCCGATGCGACTGGGCCGGCCCGCTTTGGGGCGGCGAATGGGCAAGCAAAGAAAGCGTGGAGAAAATGATGGCGCTCTTGCCGCAGCGTCCCTATCTATTGCAAAAAGAGGCCGGCTCGTTTCTGGGCACCATCGCATCCGAAGCGGGCGGGCCGGCGCTGTATTACGACTTGCACGAGCTGGCGTCGCGGCACAAGCGGCGCATCCCGAGCATGGAAGACCTGCTCGGTGCCCTCCAATCCGCCGGCCTCTTCGCCAGCCGGACCCATTTCAAGGCCCACTCCATCCGCACCAACGCTTCGCTTGACGAAATCCTCCAGTTCATGTCCAAAACCTGAGCAATCCGGGCAAAATTCTTCGTCGCAACCAAAAGCTGTGTCTTTTTATAATTCTCTTCGCATGGTATGGTCATCTCATGTCCAATCCCATTCGCAGGTGTTGTCTTGTCTGATTCAATTTGGAGCGGATTCTACAAACTTCCCATATCTGAGCGCCAGAAGCTTCTGGCTCGGGAATGCCATCTCTCTCCCGAAGACCTCGCCCTGCTCAACAAATCCGGCCCGCTTCCCCTCGCCGTCGCGGACACGATGAGCGAGAGCGTGGTGGGCACCATCGGCCTGCCTCTTTCCGTCGCCCCCAATTTCATCCTCAACGGCCGGCCTTACGCCGTGCCCATGGCCATCGAGGAGCCGTCCGTGGTGGCGGCGGCCAGCCACGCGGCCAAGCTTGCGGCCCCGGAAGGCTTTTTCACCGATTATTCCGGCTCTATCATGATCGGCCAGATCCAGCTGGTGGGCGTGCAAGACCTCAAGAAGGCCGTGCGCACGCTCGAAACCCGAAAAGAGCAATTCATCGCCCAGGCCAATACGCACGCCGGGCACATCACCAAATACGGCGGCGGCGTGGTGGGCATGGACCACCGGGCGCTCGAAACCCCAAGAGGCCCGATGCTCATCGTCCACTTCCACGTCAACGTGCAGGATGCGATGGGCGCGAACATCGTCAACACCATCCTCGAGGGCGTCGCCCCCCACATGGCCGAGAGCCTCGGCGCCCGGGTGCGCCTGCGCATCCTCTCCAATCTCTCCACGCTGCGCATGGCTTCGGCGCGCGCGGTCTGGAAATCCGGGAACGTCGGCGGGCCGGACGGGATCGAGGGCATCCTCGACGCCTACGCCCTCGCCGTCGCCGACCCCTACCGGCGCGCCACCCATGACAAGGGCATCATGAACGGCATCGACGCCGTCGCGCTCGCGTGCGGGCAGGACTGGCGCGCGATCGAGGCGGGCGCGCATTCCTATTCCGCTTTCAAGAACGCCCCGCTCACCGAGTTCTCCAAGACCAAAAGCGGCGATCTGGAGGGGAAGATCTCGCTCCCGCTCGCAGTGGGCATCCTCGGCGGCTCGCTCAAGGCCAATCCGACCGCGAACCTCTCCCTGCGCATCTTGGGCGTGAAAACATCGGGCGAACTGGCGCAGGTGATGGCGGCCGTGGGGCTTGCCCAGAATTTCGCGGCCCTGCGCGCGCTCAGCCTCGAAGGCATCCAGAAGGGCCACATGCGCCTGCACGCGCGCCACCTGGCCAGCGCGGCCGGCGCCAAGCCGGACGAGGCGGAGAAGGTCGTCGAGCTCATGCTTGAGCGCAAGCAGGTGAACGAGGCCGGGGCCGCAGACGCCCTCAACGCATTGCGTTCCAAGAAATGAGCGCGTATCGCGCGTTTGCATTTATCGAGGTAATCTGATGACATCCACGGATATCGCAAAGACGATCCTGATCGAGCTGGCGTTCGCCCTCATGCTGGGCATTCTGGCCGGCGCGCCGTCCTGGTCGCATTTCCCGTCCACCCTGGGCGAAGGCACCTACGCGCAGGCCTTGCGCCTCGCGCAGGGCGCGCCCGCCAACGCGGCCGAGATGCTCACGCGGGCCGCCTACGGGATGGTCTCCCCGTTCGCGGGTTCGGGCGCGCCGTTCGCCTCCTTGAGCGTATTCTATCTGTCCCTGCCCGTGGTGCTCGCCCTCGCGTCGGCCATCCTCGCGTACGCTTCCTTGCGATTCTGGGGCTTCGGGCGGCTCGAGTCCGGCGCGTGCGCGCTTCTTTCCATGATCAGCGCGCCCGTCTCCCTCGCGCTCTATCCCGGCTTCATGCCTGCGCCGGCGCTCTCCATCCCGCTCTCCCTCCTGGGTCTCGCGGCAATCGCCCTCGCGGCGAGCCGCAAGGAGTATTCCCTTCCCGCCTCGCTGCTCTCGCTCATCGCATTCTCCTTAAGCGCATGGGTCGAGCCCTGGTCCGCGCTCCTGCCGCTGGGCCTCCTGGCCGGCGAACTCATCCGCTCGCACCGCACGCCGGACCAGCTCACCAAGTCGCCGGAGATGCTCGTGCGCCTCGCCGTGCTGGCCCTGCCCGCGCTCGTGGCCCTCTTCGCCGCGCCCCTTCCCGCCTACTCGCTCTCAACGGCTGGCATTCTCAGCTTCCTCTACAACAGCCGCCTTCTCGTCGGCCTGGCCGTCATCCCCCTCGCGCTTATGGGAGCCAGGCAGAAGCACCCGCAGGCCATCATGCATTCCGTTCTTTTCATCGTCGCACTGCTGGCCGGAGCGGTTTCGCCCTCCGGCGCTCTCCTCCTCCTTCTCCTCCCGGCCGCCTACGGCCTGCATGCCCTCTCGGGCCTGGACAAGGAACCCGCGCGCCTCCAGGCCCTGATGGTCTGCGCGGCCGTCTTCATGCTCGGCCTGGGCCTGTTCGCGGACCAATCCGACCCCGTGCGCCTGCTGGGCCTCTGTGCGCTCCTATCCGGCATCGGCTTCGTCCTGTTCTATCTCTACCAGCGGTCCGCGCCCCTCGCCAAGTACGGCCTGCTCACGTTCCTCCTCTGCTCGGGCTTCTTCTCGGCCACGACGTATTATGCCGGCCTCTCCTATGCCCCGCCCTACACTTACCAGCCGCTCTCGCCCGGCGTGGACCAGGCTTTGCGATGGTTCGCCAGCCACGAGCCCGCCGCCGATGCCGGCTCTCCAGCAGCGGCCCAGGTGGAAGCCTTCGCCCCAGAGGCGGCCGTGCGCCTGGCCACCAACCGCTCGCTCTCTTCGAGCGACATGGCATTCGTGCGATGGCTCGCTTCCGACGCCAAAACCGCCGCCCCTCGCCCGTTCTCGCGCGGCGACTACGTCATCGCCGACAACCTGATGTTCGAGCGCATCCAGGCCAACTCGAGCGTGCTCGATCGCTCGTGGACCCTCATCCCCCTGCAATACGCGAGCCAGCGGGTGGTGGGCAGCACCACGTTCGCCACCTTCATTTCCAGCCAGGGGTATGCCATCATGCAGGCCATCGACTCGAACATGATGCCCACGAGCGATTCGGCCATCCTCTTCGAACCGGGCCAGTACAATTACCCCAACGAGATGGTGCGCGGCGACGTCGGGCTGATGATGCCCGACCGGCCCGTGAACGCCTCCGGCCAGCTCCTGCTATGGTACAACCGCGAATTCGACAGCAACGCGGTGCGCCTCTATACCCAGAATTCGACTTTCGAGCCCGTCTATTCACAGGACGGCACGAGCGTCTTTAAGGTGATCTCATAGAAGAGTTCTTCCTGCCCATCGTATTCATCGCCTCCTTCCTGCTCTCGGCCTTCACGCTCCACAAGATCCTTCCCAAGCTGCGGGCGGCCGGCATGCTCGGCAAAGACATGCACAAGAGCGGCGATGTCCGGGTGCCGGAGATGGGCGGCATCGCCATCGTGGTGGGCTTCACGGGCGCCGCGTTCTTGGGCATCTTCCTGCAGCTCTTCTTCAACCTCCAATTCCATCTCTCCTACATCCTCGCGGCCCTGCTCACCATCACCATCGTCGCGATCATCGGCATCTTCGACGACCTCTTCGACATGAGCCAGCACGTCAAGGCCTTCCTGCCCCTCGCGGCCGCCATGCCGCTCGTGGCCATCGCCGTCTCGCGGAGCGTGAACACCATCTTCATCCCGTTCATCGGCGTCGTGGATTTCGGCCTGCTCTACCCCTTCCTGCTCGTGCCCGTCGCCGTGGCGGTGTGCTCGAACCTGACCAACATGATGGCCGGCTTCAACGGCCTGGAGGCCGGCATGGGCCTCATTATCTTCTCCACCCTCACGCTCGTGGCCCTCTCGCACGCGCAGATCGAGATGGCCTTCATCTCGGCGTGCATGATGGGCGCGCTCACCGGCTTCCTCCTCTTCAACTGGTATCCGGCCAAGGTGTTCATCGGCGACGTGGGCACCCTCTCCATCGGCGCGGCGCTCGCGGCCGCCGTCATCCTCTCGGACTACAAGGCCGCCGGGGCCATCCTGGTCATCCCGTACGTCGTGGATTTCTTCATCAAATTAGCCAACAAGTTCCCCAAATCCTTCGCCGAATACAAGAACGGCAAGCTCTACACCCCGCGCGGCCAAGTCAAGGGCCTCAACCACCTCATCCTCAACCTCTTCGGAGGACTGAGCGAAAAACAGCTGGTGTACGTGTTTTTCGGCATCGAGCTGGTGTTCGCGCTCGCGGTGCTGGTGCTGTACACGAATATCATGTAAGATAAGCGGCCCGCTTTCAGGGCCCCCCTCGAGGCATATCCCATGATGACTTTCATCCATTCCAAGGCGCGCCAGACGGATTTCATCTCCCGGCTCTCCAAGATGAACCTTCCCAGCGAGCAGAAGGCCGTCATCCAGGCGGCCTCCCGGATCCTCAGAGAACAGCCGGACGCGCCGCCCGTCCGCAAGCTCTCGCGCGGAAACGACTGGGATTCCTATCGGCGCCTGCCAGTCGGCATCGAGGGGCCGGTGTTGTCTGCCTCGGAGCGGCCGTCTTCCGCCTTCATCTCCAGCATGTACATCGAGCGGCAGACCCTTCACATCCACGTGGATTTCGCGCGCGATTGCGCGGAAGGCGGTGCCGGACGGCCGGGAAACCCGGAGGCGAGCGTGCATATCTCCCTCAATGACATGGGCATGCCATCCAGATTCATCGTCGTCGATGGAAACCGGTTCCCGATCGACTGACCCTATAGTTTTATATATAATAATGCTCATATATACATGGAATATATCTAGAGTTGATTCGATGGTTTTTGCCCAAATCGAGCTGGATGACTACACCAACCACGTGCTCAACGTCATCAAGGCCAAATTCGCTCTCAAGGACAAGTCGGCGGCGATTGGCAAGATGGCCGAGTTGTTCGGCGCCGAATTCGTGGAGCGCGAGCCCCGTGAGGAATACGTTAAGAAGATCCTAGATATCGAGGCGGATCGTCTCAAGTGCCACCCAAACAGGCGCATGACCATTGCCGAACTCGACCGGCTTTAAGAGGCGGGTTCGATGCTCCAGTTCGATTCGAGCGACCTGCTGCGGCTCAAGATGCGCAAGCTGGCGGACAAGGACCGTCCGCTGCTTGAGATTGTGAAAAAGAAGATGAAGGAGGTCGTCAATAATGATGCCAAGACGGCCGCCGTCCGCTACAAGAACCTCCGGGCGGATTTGAAAGGGCTCAAGCGCGTGCATATCGACCGCAATTTCGTGCTGATTTTTCGCGTGGACGAGGAACGGGAGTTCGTCTTCTTCGTGGATTTCGACCACCACGACCGGATCTACAAGTGAGAGGGACCGGTGCCTGCTCGGTATAACAGCATATTCTAGTTTTTAACACATCTTTTAAAAGTTGGCTTCCATATATCCACATGGATCTGGTAATCAATCAAGACGGGTATTTCCTTGGCAAGCGTCACAACCGCTTCTACGTGCGCTACCGAACGGAAGAGAACGGAACCCCGAGCGAGCACGAAGACGAATTCTCGGCAGACAACGTCCGTTCCATTCTTCTGCACCCGCGCGGCTCACTCTCGGTCGGAGCCATCGAACTGGCCAACGAGCATTATATCGACATGGCAATCTTGGGGCGGCGCAACCGGCCCATCGCCCGAATTTATCCCTGCTCCCTAACCGGCGCGCATCTGGTCCGCCGCCAGCAACTGGAAGCTTTTGCCGACGGTCGGGGCCTGGGTATTTCCCGGGCGCTCGAATCGCGCAAGCTTCGCCACCAAGCCGCCCTGCTCAAGTCATTGCAGAAAACAAGGGAAGACGTCGATTTCGCAGGTCCCATCTCGGAAATTCTCTTTTTATCCGAAAAACTGGATTCCGGCCATGCGCTCGATGCCAACCAAATCATGGGTTTCGAGGGCCGCGGCGCCGCCCTTTATTTTGCCTCGCTGGGTCAAATCATCCCGCTCCAAACGCGAGATCCGGATTCTTCCGAGCCTGCCAATATCCTGCTTAATTATGGCTACGGCGTGCTCTATCACGAAGTGGAGCGCGCCTGCCTTCTCACCGGGCTTGATCCTTACCTCGGTTTTCTGCACGCCGACCGGCCAGGAAAGCCTTCTCTTGCGCTTGATCTGATGGAGCCCTTCCGCCCCGTCATCGCCGACCGGGCCGTGGCCACCCTGTTCGCCCAGAAGCAGGTTGAAGAAAACTGGTTTGAATCGGTTGAAGGAGAGAAGCCGCTTGCTCTTTCGCAAAAAGGCCGCCAGAAGATTTTGGAGCAGGTTCTCGGACGTATGAATACCGAATACACGTTCAAGGGCGTCAAGAGGAGCTGGCAGAACTGGATTCTGGAAACCGCGCGATCCGTCGCCCGTTCGTTGAGGGGAGAGAAATTCGAGCCCGTGCTCTGGTCAGGTGGATGAATGATCGTCTTGGCATACGACATCGCTTCCGACCGGGAGCGCCAGAAGGCAGCGGACGTTTGCCTTGATTTCGGGCTTATGCGGATCCAGAACAGCCTGTTTGCCGGCCCGGTGAGCTGGAACAAGGCCGAGGCCATCGCGCTCAAGGTGGACGCGATCTGCACCGGAGAGAAAGACCGCGTGGTGGTCCTGCACTCGTGCAAGGACTGCCATTCCAAAACTATCGCCCTCAAAAAGCAGCGGACTCCGGAACATGCCAAAAAGCAGTTTTTCATCGTGGGTGGGCCGGATGAATGAGCGAGAATTATTGACTATGCGCGACGTGCTCAATTACCTTTACTGCCCGCGCATCGTTTTCTACGAGAAAGTGCTCCGACAGAGGCAGTACCAGACTTACAAGCAGGATCACGGCATCATGAAGCATGACGATTTCGTTGCCAAAGCGCGGCGCATCGTGCGCGACGAATGGAAGAACTTTCCCATCCGGCGTTTTGAAGTTTCCGTGCGTTCCTCCCGCCTTGGATATAGAACCCGTGCCGACATGTTGATGAGCAACGAGGCTGGGGAATACAGGGTTGTTCAGTTCAAGCCATCCATCCCGGATTTCGGGGTTCCGTTCGCATGGAAAATACAGCTCGTTTTCGAAGCGATGGCGGCCGAGGAAACCCTCGGAATATCGTGCGCTGGGGGCTATGTGGCGCCCTATGAAGAGGGACACCCCGTTGCAGTGTGCTTTGACGAGCGCCTTCGCCTTCGCGCTCAAGCGATTTTGAATGAGTGCAAGGAATTATTAATGTCGGAAGCGTTGCCATCATGCACTCCGTATGCGTCCCGTTGCACGGACTGCATGTATCGGGGAAGGATATGCGAAGGGAACGAGAATCTTAGAGAGTATTCTTAAAGGAGGCACAAATTCGAGAGTTCCGGAAAGGAGCGCGAAAACGGAGGTAGGACATGGCGCGGATTGACAAAAGAAGGTAGGTTTTTGGTATGTTGCAGATGAGAATCCATCAGAACAAGGATTGAAACTGAACCAAGAAGCCAAGCTCAAAAGCCTTGAAACGTTGCAGATGAGAATCCATCAGAACAAGGATTGAAACTAACCTACGCGCTTCTAGCCGGTGCGGCCCTGCTCGTAGTTGCAGATGAGAATCCATCAGAACAAGGATTGAAACTAGGGCTTTAGCTGACCTCCTGGCCAGCTTCTATTGTTGCAGATGAGAATCCATCAGAACAAGGATTGAAACCATGTAGCCCCTCTTTAGCCCGTTCTATTCTATCGGTTGCAGATGAGAATCCATCAGAACAAGGATTGAAACTGAACCTCCACATCCCGTTCGGGAGGACGATATGCCGTTGCAGATGAGAATCCATCAGAACAAGGATTGAAACATGCTTTGGACTGTCGTCGTATCCTTCGAGGTGGCGGTTGCAGATGAGAATCCATCAGAACAAGGATTGAAACTACTGCACAGCGCCGGCGTCATCATTGAGCCGCATGCGGATAGTTGCAGATGAGAATCCATCAGAACAAGGATTGAAACAAGTAATCTCTCCAGTTCCCGCACCGCGCGGCAGTGTTGCA
>JAZDHB010000051.1:0-8620 GCA_043806415.1 Microcaldota archaeon
ACGGCCGGTTGAGACCGGCCTGTCCGCAAGTCCGTTGCGGACCGGCAAATCCGTTGCCGGCCAACTGGCCGACGATGCTCAACCGTTTCGACGGTTGAGCAGACGTGAGCCACAAAGGCTCACGAAGACGCGCAGTCGACAACGGATTTGTCGACAAGCCGGCCGGAGCCGGCTGTGCCATCGGGCGGCTGCACCCAGTCGGATAATTTATTTTTTATTTGGATTTCTTATTTTGTTTTTATTTTTGTTATTGGACAGTACAAAAACGATGCGATTATAACCGTGCGGCCGCAGCTTGAACCATGGACACGCATGGTTTTGCCATCGGATTCCTCTCGGCCCTGCTGCTCGTCTCGCTGGCCGGCGCGGTGTTGTATTACTTCACTCCCCAACCCGGAGGCGGGCCGAGCGCAAAAGACTTCTATGTGCCGGCCGACTTGTGCGCGCCGTGCTCGACGGTGGCGGGCGATAACGGCCTGTTGCCTTCCCCATTGAACGGGGACTGCCCGCGGATCGAGCCGCTGTTCTCGCCCGGCTCGGGAGATGAGATACGCCGGCTCATCCACTCGTCGAAAAAAAGCATCGAGATCGAGATTTACGTGTTCACGGACGAGACGCTGGTGCAGGAACTGGCGGATGCCCAGAAGAGGGGAGTAGACGTGCGGGTCATCCTTGAGGCGCGGGTGAACTCGGCAAGCCTTGACAATATCGTGGCGGCCCTGCGCGACGGGGGCGTGAGCGTGCGCTGGGCGAGCCCCTCCTTCGCGCTCACGCACGCCAAAACCATGATCATCGACGGGGAGAAGGTGCTGGTGGGCTCGATCAATTTCTCCAAAGCCGCGCAGGGCAAAAACCGGGAGGCGGCTGCAGTCATCGAAGGCAAGCCGGTGGCGGATTATTCGGCCGTGTTCGCCAAGGACTGGAACGACGCGCTGATGGTGAGGCCGAAATGAACGGGCTGGAGCCGCCGCCGCTTCGCACCCTTTTCCGCACGCGGCTCGAAGAAGCTTTATAATCGCTGTCTTGGACATTCCCTTATGCTGCTCTTTGAGATGCTGTCCAGAGGCCCAAAAAACCAGCAGCCAGACGAAACCGCGCTGATTAGCCCGATGGTGGAGCCTGAAATCAAAACTCTGCCCATGAGCGCGAAAAATGCATCGAACGATTTCAAGACCGAGCCAAGCGTGAAGGGAGCTGACCATGTCAAACCGGCCAATCTTGAAAAAATCAGGGAGTTGATGAGCCAATACATAGGAATACGGACCGAACTCCTTGCATACTCGCTTGAGCTGGATAAACAGGTTGCCAATAACCAAATTTCAGGAAGCGTCAGCCGAAAGCCAAGTGATACCCGGAAATATGCGGTGGGAGAATACAGCGTAGAGAACCTGAAGAAAACGATTGAACAGGTAAAGCTCGACCTGCCGCCCGACTTGACTGCATCCGATCTGGGGCAGCTGGACCAGTTTCTCGCCAATCCGGCCGCCGAGGCGCAGCTGACAAACCCGGCCACCCGGCAGATTTTCACCATCGAGTTGCGAAGGGATGCGCAAGGAAAAGATTGCTTCACCCTTCGGCAGTGGGATTACCGGAGCGCGCAGGACGTAGCAGAGCAAAAATACAATGCCCTGGCCAAGAAAAGCGGGATCGCGCGCGTGGAGAAAGAACTGAAAGCCGGCCTCGTCAAACTCGAGAAGGAAAATCCGGGCGCGATTTCCTCAGTCGTCTCGCAGCTGGGCCTGGCTTGCACCGATGAACAATTCCTGGGGAGCATCGGCACTGGAGAGCTGCACTGGGCGCTCATGCTCAAGAATTCGGAGAAGAAACTGATGGGCTCGATCAACCATGGGGCACAGTGGGAGGAAATCAAGAGCCGGCGCGAGGCGCTTTTCGCCTTCCTTGGTCATGCCCAAAAATACCATCCGTTCGTCTTGCAGATGAGCGGGATGGATGCGGATGAGATCAGGTGGAAATATGAGGGCGGGAATGCCGCGGAAATCAGGAGCAGGAACCAGGCCACGATGGCCGGCGTGAGCGTCTATTCGGACGGGGCAGGCGGGGATGCGCCGGTCCAATCGGCGCCGGATTTGACAAAATCGGAGCGCGACAAAAAAATAGGGGAAATATATGTGGCGCAGACCTTTGCGCTCAAATACAAGCCTTACACCCTGATGGGGCTGCAAATGGCGGCCGGCTTAGGCACCGAACTGGTTTTCGACCCCCTGCCCTCGGAATTGACGAGCGAACAGTATGCCAATGACAAAAAAAGAGGGCAGGAGCTGAAATTGGAGGACATCCCGGCCAACATGGCGCAGAACGCACAAGCTTATTACCAGTCCATCATCAGCGCGGCGCAGGTGATGGCCTCGCAAACCACCAATTCAGACATCAAAGAGTATTTGAACGGCATTCAAGAGCAGGCGCAAAAGGCTTTGGACGAGACAAAAACCTTGGTCGAGGACAACAAAAACGCGAAGCTGGACTATGCCGGCCTGCAGATGGCAAGCGCGGAGATTTTGTGCAAGTTCGAATGGTTCTCCAACCAGCCGGGCATCAAAAAAATCCAGAGCGAGAATTATTGGGACGAGCTTTATGCCATGGCCGGGGACCGGACGTGGGCGCAGACGCTGGTGTGGATGAAAGAGCATGCCCAGACCGGCATGGTGCTGACGGCCACGGGCGCGTCGCTCATCAACCCGCTTGCGGGAAGGTTGATGTTCGCCGCCATGGGAATGGACGGGGTGGCGAAGGGCTTCCAGAACCAAAGCTCGGAGGAGATATTGTTCGGGGCCGCCATGCTCATGGGCCTCTCGTCGGACGCCTTCATCGGCATGGTCGGGCGGTCGGCCATCACCGCCTCGATGGGAAGTTCTATCATCCAGAAGCTGGATGCGGGCAATCTGGGCAGAACGGAATGGGAGACCATAGGAAGAGATGCCATTCTGCCCATCGGGATGCGGATTGTGGCTTCGAAAACAGTCAAAATGGCGGATAAGGGACAAATGGTCCAAGATGAAACGCGAACTGGGATTAAAAAGAACCGCGCAATCCACTTCAGGAAAGGCCGGAGTAACGGGTTCAACAAGAAAGCCAAGCTGGAAATCCGATATGATTTTGACGCCGCCTGGCGGGAGAAATTCGGGGGGTCCGCCCACGATAAGGAATCTGGTTGGGGGACTGAGAGGGTGTTGGACAGGTTGATGTCTTGCAAGAATTTCTCCTCAGAACACATCCAGATGGTGAAGGACATCATCGCGGATTCCAAGGATGCCGCGGAGGTGAACATCTGTCTTAACCAACTCACCGCGATCATCTCCAGTTCGGATTACACCCCAGAATTCGGCGCGCTGGTCCAAAGACTCATCGGCACCAAGGCGGGCGACTTGTTTGAGCGCCTGAGCACCCAGGTGGTCGGCCAACGGGTCCTTTTCGAGGACGACTGGTCGAACCTGACGGAGACCTTACTGCCGTATATGCAGATCACTTCGAAAGAAACGCACGGGGCGATCATAGAACAGCTGCTCCCCCGTTGGGAGAAGAAATTCAGGGATCCGTTTGCGGCGGAAAAAGGGCCCAGCGGTTTCGAGTCGCTTTGCGCTGAATTGAAAGGGTTCGGAAAACTCACCCCGAAGGATATTGAGATTATAGGGGGGATCATCGATCATTCGCAGATGAACAGCGTGCGCGAATCGATCAGGGGATATGCGAAAATCGCCCTGAATCGCTCGTTCAGCCCGGAGTACGGGCGCTTGGTGGAAGCCACGGTGTCGAATTTCAAGGATGAGGTATACGCGATAAAGGATTCCAAGGGAAAAAAGACGGAATACGAGGATTGTGCGCGGCGGGACGCCCTGAAGGGCATCGAACGGTACGTGGAATCGGGCCGGCCGATCGGCCGGAATCTGCGGAGGATGATTGAAGACCCGCAAGGGCTCCGCCAAGACTATGCGCCATACGATGGCTGGTGGAACGGGGCCGTCGGCAATCTGTGCAGCATGGATGCCCTGGAGTTTGAGAGACCGGGCGCGGTCAAGTTCCTCCGCGAGAAGAACGGCATCGTGTTCTTTGGACGGTATTCGCTCAAGACCCTGCTTAGCCAGCACGACAACTACGGCAAACGCGATCCGTCGAAGCCCGTGATGCTCGTCATCAACCCGCTGGCGGACTGGAACAGGGCCTTCTCCGCAAACTCGAAGGTCATCGACGGGCTGTGTGAGGGCTTGGACGTGAGGATCGTGGAGGTCGGGACCCGCTATCAGGCGGCGAGAGCGATCATCGGCACCACCCAGACTTACGGCGAACCCCTCGCCGCCCTGTGGGTCGGCGCGCACGGGGAGATAAAGAATGCCATGCTCGGGAAAGGGAATGATGGGCTCATCGACGGCGCTTCGATCGCCAACGGCGGCGATTTGTCCAGGTTTTTCATAACGAATCCGTCGGTCGTGTTCGTCTGCTGCCGGTCCGGCACGGACGTAAAAACAGGGATGGCAAAGACCATTAGCGGCCGGTATCGGAACGCCGTGTTCTACGCCCCGCCGGAACCGGCGAATATCGAGAAGCTCGCTTATCGGGGCGTGGATCAGAGCGGGAGGCCATTGTTCGACATCACCTGGAGCAAGGTCGAAGGCACGGCTTACCTAGGAGGGCAAAATAAGTCTGTCGAGATGAAAAACCTAGTGTCAAGCAAAAAGGCGAAGGGACAGACAAATAACAAGAAGACCCCGGGGGAGAACCGGACGGCTTCAGACGAAAAAGGGAAATTGGGCGATCTGGAGACTGGCGTGGCTCCGACCAGCTTGGCGGAACTGGAGAGGAATATTGACACGCAGGGGAAAGGGAAGCCGTCATCTTCGAAAGAGGGAGCGGCTGCTCCGAACATGGATCCGAAACTAGAGAAAATGAAGGTGGATGGCCTAACGCAGAATGTGGAGAGTGCGGCGTACTGGAAAATGGTTTCGAGCGCGAATCGCTCCGCTCTCCGGGCATCCGAAGCATTGGGCCCATCCACCCAACCTCGCCTTGTTATACTCGACACGTGTTTTATCGTGGACCTGATGGCGACGGGATATAATATCAGGGAGACTTTGGCCAATATCAAGAAAGGGGCTAATGGCGGTGAGATTATCATACCCAAACAGGTTCTCGACGAGCTGGAGGCGCAATCGGTGGAGATGAGGATGCATGGACCTGACAACGAATACGGGATTGCTGCCACGAGCCTGCTGGTTCCGCCCAGAGCTCTGCAGGAATTGCGCGAAGCCATTTACTTGGACAGGAGCGTAGAGATGATAGGATATGACATCAGTCAGGGAAAAATGAATGAGCTTCAGAGCATACTTGGCCGCTATTCTGAGAAGGGGAATGTCAGAGTAGGCGCCGGAGATGCGGGCATCTATGGGATTATCGAGGATATGGGGCAGATTTACAAGGATGCCGATTATCAGATCATCGTCTTGAGCAAAGATTCCGACGTCTGGCATATAATAGATGAGCTGCGCCAGAGCAAGCGCTTGGAGATCAGCATATCATTCTGAACGACGGCCCAAGCGGACAGGCTTGAATCGCAATTCGCGCGGGATCGAATGAAGGTCTTTAAGAAAGGGATTGACCTCCTCAACCGTAGGATTGATTTGATTGAAGAGAGCTTTCTTCCTTGAATAGTGGGTTTCGATCCCTTCGATGAATTCCTGCCTGACCAGCTTTCCGGAGCGGTCCTCCTCGAAATCGAAGCTGTCCCGCATCTGTTTGACCACGATGCCTTCCATATACGTGCCTTCCTTTGCGCCATAGGCCGAATGGCTGATGAGCTTGGGCAGATCATCGAGATCGAATTTTCCCCGCTCCATGATTTGAACGAGGAAGAAATTCTCGGCCGGGAAATTGGCGCCGGCGGGGCCCTTGATTTGCTCTTTGAAAAAACTTCGGTAATTCTTGAGATCCCGGTAGACTTCCATCTTGCCGCTGATGCCCAAGAAAACCTCCCGCTCGGTGTCATAGAAATCGAAGATGGCATAATGGGCCGGCACTCGGTAATGGATGGAGTGGCGCACTTTAAGGTCCTCGGCGAAAATCTGGAATTTGCCGACTTGGAAGAGGACGCCCTTTCCATCCATCTTCTCCTCAACGATCACGCGGCCAGACAGCAGTTTCTGGACCTGCGCCGGCACCAGATAGTTCTTGCCGAAGATGGTGTGGCCGATTGGGAAGCGGGCTATTTTAGGATATGTGTCGAGAGAATGCATGGGAACATACCTTACTTTAATATAAATTGACACGTATATAAAGCTTTCTATTTTTTGCTTTTGATGGAGAAAGTCGCCATCGAGAGGGACGGCGGGATTTATGGGCATAAAGAATGAGGAGTCCTGCGCCGCGCCCGCTCAAACAATCACGATGCTCGCATACGCCACCACGCTGGACTCGTCGCCGTCGGTCTCATTCCCCGAATTGGTGTAGCGCAGAAGCCGGGCGCCTTTCGCGCCCGCGAGCCGGGCGTAATGCAGCACCGCCGCGATGGGGCCGTGCCCGCAGATGGAAAGGCCGCGCGCCTCCACCTGCGACTGGAAATTCTGATCGTCCAGCGCGAGGATGGAGCGGATGGCTGGCATGTCTTTCTCTTGCGCGGATTGGGCACTTTCGTAGTGGGTGAAATCCGAGGAGGCGAGGACGAGGAAGTTCCGGCCAGAGAATTCTTTCCTGCTCGTTGCATCATAGATTGCCTGGCCGAGCATGCGGCTGGAGTTGATGTCCTGTGCCATCATGCAGATGGCGACGATTTTCGCCTTGGGCGCGAGGGTCTGCAAAAAGGGGAGCTGCACCTCGATGGAATGCTCCTTGAAGTGCGCCAGCTCGTTCTTTGAGATGAGGGGCGAGGATTTGACGATGGCGCCCGCGAGGGGCAGGTCGGTCTCGCTTTTGCCGATGGGCGTGCTCCAGGTGTCGAACGAGACGGAGATGAGCTCGCCCAGGCCGGTGTGGTTGGGGCCGATGAGGACGACGGTGGTGCTTGGCTTTTTGAGCGATGGCTCGATGGCAGCGAAGGAACAGGCGGCCGTCAAACCGGAATAGGCGTAGCCGGCGTGGGGGCAGACGATGGCTTTGGCGCCCGGGATGGGCTTGGTTTGCTTGCGGGCGGAGGCGAGGAGCGCGTCCACGTTCCGTTTGAGCGAGGTGGGCGAGGACGGATAGAACGAGCCGGAGACGGCGGGATAGCGCATGCAAACCACCGAACCTATCCTCTGCTTTTTAGAAGATCTTGGTCGTAAGAGAGCATTGGAGTATCTCGTACGCGCGTCAGATGCAGGACCACGGCATCAGCCACGCTCAGTTCCTGCCGGGAAGAAAAGAATGATTCGAGCACTTTGGACTCCTCATCTGGGCTGAGGCGGTAGAATTCGACCGCTTCCAGGCGGGAGAGGCGTTCGTGCGCCAGACGGCTCGCATCGATATTCTCCTTGTAGCGCAGCACCGTCAGCGTCTCGTATAAAATCGGAATAGGGATGACGAGTTTTTGCCCTTGACAAGCTTCCATGTCGGCTAGGGCGCGCGAATGAAGTGGATCGGATTCCCGGAAGAAAGCGATTAAAAAGGAACTATCGGCGATGGGCACGGGACACCCCATAGACAATCAGATCGTGGTCAACGCTGTGCGCCTCTGGCGTGAGACCCTTGTGCTCGCTGCGGACGAGATCGACCAGCTCTTTAAGAGTCATTTTGCGCTCAGCCCCCCTATTCCGGGCCCGCCATTTTGGAAGAATATCACGGATCACCTCGCTGTAGCTGGCTTTTTGCTTGCGCTTGAGGTGGGTGAGATGCTCATACACGTCGTCGGCGAGATTCACGGGCTGGCTCATGGTGTATATAGCGATGTATATATTTATAAAATTACTTGACGACTTCGAACAAGGCGCCTTTCCCGCCGATAGGGTGGCGCTCCCAGGGATCGAAGGAGATGACGGAACCCTGGATCAGATAGGTGCCCGACGCCAGGTCGCGCACGTCGAAAATCTGGCGGAACCGGCCGTGTTCGATGGGGCTGGAGAAGATGGGCTTGATGAGATTGCCGTCTAGGTCATAGACGCTTAGCTCCACATAAGCCCGGCTCCCGGGCCAGTTGAATTCGACCGAGGACTGCTCTATGGCCGGGTTGGGATACATGACGGGGTTGATGATGAATTGGTCGCCTACGCCGGGGCCCCGGTATTCGAGCTGGTCGTATTTCCAGTCATTGTAGGGCTGGAATGGGTTTTGGACCGTCCAGTGGAATTGCCTCTTGGAGGGGTCGAAAAAGAACGTATGCAAACTTTCCTTATCCGACAAACTTTCCTTATCCGAACGCCATTTTGAACCATCTTCGACATAATAAGGTTTTCTGAGATCGCCCGGTCCAAATGGAAGAAAGGAATCAGAACTTGATGAGTATGTACCTAGAATACAGAAATCAGAAAGTTCGAATATTGAGATTGATGCTGAAGAATCAGATAAAATACCGCACCCTGAAGGGCTCGCCTTCGGCGAGCCCTCGCCTGCGGGCTCGGGTGCGGTTTTCTCGACTCATGCAAACGCCAGCAGGCTGAGCTGGTGCAGTTCCACTTTTGCTGAATCCACGGTGCGGTGAAGT
>JAZDHB010000052.1:0-20270 GCA_043806415.1 Microcaldota archaeon
ACTTCACCGCACCGTGGATTCAGCAAAAGTGGAACTGCACCAGCTCAGCCTGCTGGCGTTTGCATGAGTCGAGAAAACCGCACCCGAGCCCGCAGGCGAGGGCTCGCCGAAGGCGAGCCCTTCAGGGTGCGGTATTTTATCCTCAATCACCCTATGGCGCCGGAAGGGATAAAATACCCTCACGGAAGTCCACCCTCATCCGCTCTGCATGTCTCCCCATTCGATATATCTCAAGAGCAATCCGACTGTTAGGGAAATGGGCACGGGCCGCTCCCGGACGCGGCCCGCTCGAGAGGGCACGAGGGGCCGGAACCTCTTTTTTTTGTTTTGCAGGCAAGCGGATTCCCGCCCCCCTAAAGTTCTTATTCATTGCCTGCGTCTCTTGCGCATGGGCGACCGGGAAGACGTCATCAAGGCCATCGGAGAGGAGGAATATTCCTCGCGCATCGAGGCGAAGCTAGGCGAATACCATCATCTCATCACCAAAGAGGCGGCCGAGCACCTCCTCAACCTCGAGATGTTCGGCCCCAAGGCGAGGCTCGTGTCCGTCTCGCAGGCGTCCGGCCTCTCCTCCCGATTCATCCTGCGCGGGCGCGTCGCGCGCATCTTCCCGCCCAAGATCGTGCCGCGTCAGGATTCGTCCTCGCGCACCCAGCGCCTGTTCCTCGAGGATTCCACCGGCACGGGCACGGTCGTGCTCTACGACGAGAGCGCGCAGGCGCTCGACCGCTCCATCCTCGCCGGCGATCTGGTGGAGGCGGGCCCCCTGCGTTCGCGCGGCGGGGAATTCTGCATCCTCTCCGGCGGCGGGATCACGCGCGTGCAGAAAGGCAAGCGCGAGAAGCTTGTCCCGCCGGCTCCCGCCTCGCCGGACCGCGCGCCATCCGGCTCCCCCGGCGCCGGTCCGACCGCGCCATCGGCCCCTCCTTCGTCGTTCGGGAATTTCGAAGGCAAGATAAAGGAGTTCTACGGCGATTTCCCGTTCCGGCGGAGCCTGCGCCTGGACGGCTCGGCGGCTTCCACCTCGCTTATGTCCACGTTTTCAATCGAGGACGGAGGCGAGAGTGTGCGCGTCGTCGTCTGGGACAGCCTCGGCTTTTCGCGCGTCCTGAAGCCCGGCCTCTTCGTCGAGCTGGAAAACGCCTCGCGCAGGAACGGCGAGTTGCATGTCGGCAGCCAAGGGCGTTTGGTGTTCGAGCCCCCTTCCTCGGCCGGCCGTCCCGCCATCAGCGCCATCGACGTTTCGCAGGAAAAGGTGATGGTCCACGCCGGCGGGCAGCGCGTGCAATTCCCCAGCCTCGAGGATGCGTGCCTGCGCCTCGGGGCCGGCCCGGTGCCCGAGGGCATCCATCCCACGACCATACTCGATCTGAAAAAGAACGACTGGATCGGAAAACCCCTGCCCGAGAGTTGGGAAAAGTAGGGTGGGCGGCCTTGCTTACCTTCCCCTCATTCGCCCCACCCTTTGCTTACCTGCCAATCACTCGCCCAACCTAAAGTAATATAATCCTCCGACACCTGCAAAAGCCAGCGAGGGGAAACGAGCGGGGTGGGAAAATGAAAAATCATCTTGTTGTCGCGGCTGTCATCTTCTTCCTGCTTCTGGCCGGTTGCGTCAAAATACCCGGAGTTCCAGCCAACTCGCAGTTCAGCAATATCTCAACGTCCGGCCCGAATGGCACGTCGCCCGCCGACAATTCCACCTTCATCCAAACCCCGAACATAAGCGGCGGGACGCTGTCCATCACGCCGCAAGAACTGCCCGCTTGGGTGTCGGACGAATACGGTTCCGCGGACCTCTTGCCCATGATCGGCGGCGGCGCACCGCCCTATTCGTGCAGCCTTTCCGCCGGCTCGTCCCTTCCCGAAGGCCTGACCCTTTCGCCCGACTGCTCGATTTGGGGCATGCACTCCCTGCCCCCGAACACCCCGCAGGAGATTTCCCCGCCATTCACGGTCGAGGTGTCGGATTCGTCCCAGCCGCCCCTCAGTGGCACCCTCCCGCTCACCGTAAGCACGGTGGAGGCTCCGCCCTATCCCATCGTGTCGAGCGCCTCCTGCGCGATCCAGTCTCCCTGCACGGCAATCATCGCCGAAGCCAATGGCGGCACGCCGCCCTATCATTTCAGCCTCGGCACCATGGCAGACGGCGCGCCGCCTCCGGGAGTCAGCCTCGGCCTGGATGGGAAGCTCTCCGGCATCCCCGCGGCCGGCGGGACCTATGAGTTCAGCGTGTGCGTGGCCGATTCCGTGGGCCAGTCTTCCTGCCGTCCCGCCACGGTCTTTGTCCAGAATTATCCCGAGTGCTATTATCCCGAGCTGGGAGATGAAGAGAAGTTCCCCGGCGAGCCCCGTTGCTGCCAGCACCATTCCTGGTGCAACGGACCGGGCAGCTGCTGCAACGAAGAATACGAATGCCAGTGCTGAAAAAATCAGATGAAGAATCATGAAGCGACGGGCGATTCGCCCTAATCTTTTATTTTTTTCAATAATTCTTTTGCCTTCTTTTTCATCTTCCCGTCTATTTCGACGACGACCACGCCCTCGCCGGGCTGGCCGTATAAAAGCAGGCTTCCTTCCCAGGCTCCGGCCATCGCCACGAGGCTGGCCAAATCGTCCTCTCCCTCGATGCGGACCCATCCTTTGCCCGCCGCAAGAGCTTGGATGACCTTAGCCTCCATGTCCATGCTGATTGAGCCGGCCGGATTCTTGGCATAGGTGAGCGGGCCGGCATGTGCCGCCCCCTCGATCTTATCCAAACTCCCTTGCGGAATCGGCTTGCGCCGGGTCGCTCCGTCATAGACGCCGATGTCCGGGCGGATGCCCTGCGCCAGAAGATTGAGGATGGTCTGGTCGCCCACGGCGATGAGCGCGCCTCGCCTCCGCGAAATAGCTGGCAGTGCCTCGTCGAATCCCATCAGGGGGCCGAAGGGCTTTGAGAGCTGGCGGCGGATTTCATCACTCATAGGCATAGGCCTGTCCTCGCTCCCAATCGTTTTAAGCCTCCGCTTTCCGCCGGGTCATGGCGGTTCTCCCGCGCCCGAACGAGCGGCAAAGGATGTCCCGGAACTCGGTGGCCTCCTTCTCCACTTCCACAAGGTGCGCCGAGCGCGCCGCCGAGATGGTGTTGCCGTACTCCTCGATCGCGTCATATGTCCTTGCGTTCACTTCGAGCTTTTCGGCTTTTTCCATCATGATCCGGGCGGCCCGGTCCACCTGCCCTCTTTCGAGGGCCATGGAAATGGCCTTGTCGTACGCTTCTAGGCTCTTGTCCAGATGGCCGGCCGGGTACGCGCGATGGGCGAGTTCGAGGTAGTTCTTGATCGCTTTTTTTCCTTTTCCGGCCCCGGACGCTTTTTGCGCCTCGAATTCGAGTCGCTCGAGGCGGGCGTTTGTTTTTTGGTTGGCTCTCGCAGTTGTGGTAATCATAGTCATCACATCATCCTCTCCTTTCCCACATATTATAGCACTCTGCAATATTAAAAGTCTGCCCATGAAACAAAATAAAGCCTAATAAACCTCCTTTTCCCATAAACAGACTGGTGATATCTTGATTCTGCCAAAAGCGCCCGTCGAACGCCTCATCCGAAAATCCGGGGGCGAGCGCGTCTCGGAGGATGCCTCGCAGGAATTGACCGAAGTGCTTGAGAAAATCGGTTTGCAAATCGCGGAGAAAGCCAACAAGCTCTCGCACCATGCGGGGCGAAAGACCGTGGTGGCCGAGGACATCCGGCTCGCGGCCGAGCAATGGGTGGAGCAGAGATAAGGAGAAGAAGCCCTTATGCGGGCTCGAATTCCAGCTCCAATTTTTTCTCTCCCTTCTTTTTCGTCTCTTCGATCTTTTCTTCCATCCGGCCGAGGTTGTCTTTCATCCACGCGCTTCTCTTCGTCATCTGCGCGATCTCCTCGTCGATCCGTTTGAGCGCCTCTTCCTGCTCGTTCATCCTCTTTTTCAGGCGCACGAGCGCCGGATCCTCGGGCGCCGCCTCCTTGCGCTCCCGGGCATTGGAGAAATAAGCCTCCAGGGCTTCGGACCATGAAGCGAATTCCTGCGCTTTGATCTCCGCTCCACCCATGTCCATTTTCGCCATGGGCACGAGGGACACTTCGAGCGCCGTGCGCTTCCCGTTCTCATCCCTCCAATAGACCCTGGGCGAGACGTTCTGCGCCATCTGCTGCAGCGTCCGGACGAGATGCGCCCCGTCCTGCGCGCTCACCTGCGCGATTTTCGCCCTCCCATCCAGCCCGAGCCGCTCGATCGCCTCTTTCGTGTACGTCCGCCCCATCGGCCAGCGCGCGAGCGCGGATTCGAGCGGGAGCGACTTCTTGGGGGAGTCGGCGAGCGCTTCCCAGTCCTTTTCCTGCGGCACGATGCCGATCCCGCCTGCATTCTCCGGAAACTGGTAGAATTCGAGGGATTTTTTCCGGACGTTGGTGTCTGGTTTCGGGCTTTCCTTCCAGTTCCCATCCTTTTTTCCATCCGTTCTCCGGCCCTTTCCCCCGTTTCCATCCATCTCTCGCATCTTCGTTTCCCCTTTTTCCTCGATGCGGCGCAGGGCGCGCACGATCTTCCCGTCCGGGGCGAGCAGCACTACGTTGCCTTTGCCGAACTGCTCGAGCACCAGTTTCACTCCGTCATCGAATTCCATCACGTAAATCCGGTCGTTCTTGTACGGCGAGAAGACGTGCAGGCGCTTCCCCTCCAGATGCTTGCGCAAGAGCATGGCGAACGCGCCCGGCTCCACCGGCCCGGCCGGCGGCGAGCGCGCCAGGTAGAAAAACGCCCCGGCCCCGACCATCAGCGACTCCTTGCCGATGTCGATGCGCAGCATGTCCTCCTCCGGCTGGTAGATCTTGCGCACGTGCCGGCCCTCCAGAAGCGGCCCTGCTTCTTTTAGCACGAGCGAATACTCCCAGTTGCTCATGGTCCGTGCGATGTCTGGCATAATCCTATTTTCGATGGGGCGGTTTATAATCAAGCATCCGCTCGCGAGTTGTTCTTGTCTCCGGGCGCTGTCCGGTTTTTCGCGTCCCGGGCTTCCGGTCTTGTTCCCGTATCCGCGATCCGATTTGCCGGCGATTCCCCCATCCATCCGGACGGCCCTATCTCCCGACGTTCTGTGTATTCCCAATCGTAAGCCCTTAAAATTCTGCCGGTAGCGTCATAAATTTTTCCATCGTCAGATATCATAGGCGACCAAAGATGAAAATCACGACCCTTGAGCAGGCCGTGGAAGTCATCTTGCAGCAGCAGGAGCAAATCAAGCGGCAGCAAGATGAAA
Organism: Microcaldota archaeon; assembly: GCA_043806415.1. Taxonomy (GTDB): domain Archaea; phylum Micrarchaeota; class Micrarchaeia; order Anstonellales; family Anstonellaceae; genus CAIXYX01. Next base: position 5,283 of record JAZDHB010000052.1, read on the forward strand.
TCCGGCAACTGAGAAAAGAGGTTGAGCGGCTGTCCGCTCAACTGCGCAAATACCACAATGAGAATACTCCTTCCGGCAGCCTGCCGCCGTATCTGAAGGATGAGATTATGCCTGAATCGAAAGAAAGGAAGCCGTCTGATCAGGAGAAAACATCATCCAACCAGAGGAACGGCAGGCCGAAGCCGGTGAGGGAAGAAACGCACACGCTGGATGCCTGCCCCAACTGTGATTCGCCCCTCCAACGGCAGGAAAAAACAGAGAGGCGGGTCATCATCCATCTCATCCTGCCAAAGGCGGAAGCAGTGGGGCATGGACGGCCCCACTACCACTGCCCAAATTGCGGCATGGATTTCGTGGCTGAAATCCCGGATGCCCTTCCCAACTCAAAATACGGCCTTGAACTCTCCCTATTTGTATTGTCCCTCTCGGTGCTGGGGCTGACACAGGGGAAGATAACGGAACAGTTGAGTATGTTTGGTTTGAGAATCTGCCCCTCTTCCGTCAACAACATCATCCATCGGATAGAGAGATACATGGGAGAGAAACGATACCAGAAATTGAGGGAGGAAATCCGCCAATCCGCCCATGCCGGCATGGATGAGACTTCCCATCGCCACAGGGGAGAGAATTGGCAGATGCTGGCGGCCACCACGGCCAAAACAGCCTTCTACAAATTCATGAGCAGCCGACGCTACGGCCTCATCCGACGCCTGCCAATGCCAAAAGAATCCATCAGCTGCGACGGCTACCGCGCCTATGACCGCTGCGGCCTGCAGTTGCAGCGCTGCTGGGCCCATGCGCTGCGCAGGGCGCGGCAACCTCCCTATTATTTCCAGAGTGATAGGGAGAAACGGCGTTATGTCGGGTTTGTGAAAAGACTTGGCAAGCTGTATCATCAGGCCAAAAACCAGAAGCGCCGCAGCGCCGAATTGCAGGTGAAGTATGACAAGAAACTCAAGGCCCTTCTGATGCCCTATGCACATAATGAGGAGAAGAACATTCGGAGGGTGGTCAATTACCTGTTGCGCTATGAGGGTGACTGGTTCCTCTTCCTCAGCCGCAAGGGCATTGAGCCCACCAACAACCGGACAGAGAGGGCCATCCGGCCTATGGTAATCCAACGCAAGGTGAAACAGCATACTTGGAGTTCGGCTGGTCGGCATGGACTGGAGAAAACCCAGTCCATTTACCAGACCTGCCGGCTAAATGGCGAGAATTTCGTCGATATTATTCGTCACGACGTAGAGTTGAACTTGCACGAGATGGGAAAAATTTGAGCGCTTACTCCCAATCCCCTGTCTTTTTATTCTCCCCGCGAGTTCTTGCATTGGCGATTTTATCGAAGCGGGCTTGACCATCGGATTGTCCATTGCCATGATCCTGCTATTGGGCATCCTGATGGAGCGCATCCGTCTGCCCATGGTGCTGGGCGTGCTCCTAGCGGGCGCGCTCATGGGCCCGCAAAGTCCGCTCTTGGGGATCCATTTGGGCCCCCTGGATCTGGGCGCCCTCGTGATCAACAGCCCCGACACCGTGGCCCTCTTCGCCCTCTTCGGCTCGGTGCTCATCCTTTTCGGCATCGGCCTGGAATTCTCTCTCGTCAAGCTTTCCCGCCTGGGCTTCTCGACCTTCCTGGCCGCCCTCATCAAGCTGGGCCTCACCTACATCATCGGCCATGTCGTGTCCCGGGCGATGGGCTTCGACACGTCGGTCTCGGTGCTGCTGGGCCTGATGCTGTCCTTCTCCTCCACGCCCATCATCATCAAGATCCTCGAGGGGCAGGGCAAGCTCAAGCGGGTGGAGACGCCCTTCATCATGGCCGTGCTCATCATCGAGGACCTGGTGGCCGTGGCCCTCCTGGGCATCATGGCCACCTCCGGCTTCGGGGACCAGTATGCCATCGCCGTCGCCCTGCTCAAGCTGATCATCACCTTCGCCATCGCCTACTTCGCGCTCTCCAAGGCGATCCGCTACCTCCTTTCCGTCGTCCAGCACTCGGACGAGTTCATCGTGCTCTTCACGGTGAGCATCGTGCTGGTGATCAGCTACGTGTGCCAGTCCCTCGGCCTGGGTTTCTCGGTCGGCTCGTTCCTGGCGGGCTCCATCGTGGCGACCACGCCGCAGGCCAAGCGCATCTCGGACATGGTCCGGCCTTTCAACACCCTCTTCGCCTCGTTCTTCTTCTCCATCGGCATGATGGTGGACGTCAATTCCACCATGACCGGCCTGCCGCTCATCTTCGGCCTCCTGCTGGTGGCCGCGGTGGGCAAGTTCATCTCGTCCGTGGCGAGCGCGTACCTCATCGGCCTGCCCGGCTCGTCCAGCGTGTTCGCGGCCAGCGCCCTTCTGCCATTGGGAGAGCTCTCCCTGCTCATCGGCTCCATGGCCGTGGCCACCCACCTCATCCCGGCCGGCATCCTCGGCCTGCTGGCCTCGCTCATCGTCATCACCTCCATCCTCTCGGTCCTCCTGGTTTCGCAGGAGAGCAAAGTCTACCATTTCTGCAAGGACATCACGCCCGAATTCGTCGCAAGGCACATGGGCTTCCTGCGCACCACCTCCCTGGGCGTGCAGCGGGTGGTGGAAGAGAATTCGCGCTATTCGCGCATCGTCAACAAGCTTCCCAGCATCGGCGGGGCCGGGTCCCATTCGACCAACGAGCGGCTCTCCATGTCGATCCGGCGCCTTTTCGTGTTCGCCTTCCTCTCCGGCGTGCTCTTCCTGGTGCTCCACCTCGCCTCCGGGCCGTGGAAGGACCTCATCGGAGGCCTGCGCTCCTTCGCGTTCCTGGGCTTCTACGCCTGCGCGACCCTGTTCGTCATCAGCGCATCGAGCGCGTTTGGCACCTACCTGCAGCTCCTGCGCCATTCGGGCCGGGGCTCGCTCCACGTCGCCATCAACATCCTAGGCTCCCTCTTCTTCGCCCTCCTCGCGGCCGCCTGCGTCGGGGCCGCGCTCCTCCTGGGCGACTTCAACTACCTCATGCTCCTCGTGCCCGTGGTCCTGCTGGGCTTCAGGCACTTTGGCGAGATATTCGTCCAGCTGCGCCGCTCGTTCATGTTCGGGCTGTAAAAAAAGGTTCGCGAGGGAAAATGCGGTTCGTAACGACGCGGGTCCGAGCGGCAGACGGGGGGCCGCCTTCGATCCATCCTGCCCGGGCTGTTCTTACTTCTCTTCCTTGCCCTCGTCCGCGAAGCGGATCAAAAAAGTGGAGCGGTACAGCCTTTTTCCGTTCTTCTCGCCGGAAAGCTTTTCCGTGCGCACGAATTTGAGCCCCTCCTCATCGAGCAGCGAGGGCACGTCCTTCTTGACGCCGACGTAGATGTCCATGCCGCCGTGCATCTCCTCCAATTTGGGCAGGAAGGTAACCTGGCGCAGCCTCTTCTGGAGGCGCATGGCGTATTTCTCCACCTTCTCTTTCCTGCCGCGCAACTGGATGATCGCCTCGAAATAGCCGGAGGAGGAGCGGTTGCAGTCCGGGCAGACTTCCTTGAGCCACCGGATGGCGACGGGCTGCACCACGTCCACGGGCTGCCCCTCGCGCTCGATTTGGCCTTCCCACCGGCCGGCTTCCGCATTGTAATGCCCCTCCAGCTTCGCCTTGGCAAACTCCCGCTCGATGATCGCCGCCAGCAGGCTGGGGCTGGACGGCTTCCAGACGCTCTTGTGCCAGATGCGCGAGCATTTCTGGCAATAGGTTATCTCCACCTCGGAGGGCCATTTGAGCCTGTCTTTTCCCAGCGCGCATTCCAGGCAGTGCTCGCCGGCGAACTGGGTTTTGAGGCTCGATGCGCCGCAGGTGGGGCAGATGCGTTCCATATGGATAATCGCGCGAATGGGCCTAATAAGGATTCGGGAAGGTGATATGGGACCGCAACGCGGGCCCATTTCGTTTTTTGCCTTTTTCCCGCGTTTTTTTAGCGTGCGACCCATTGCTTTTTATCCCTGTCCGTCCATACTCCTTGCATGATGGACGAAGACAAAATGAACGCCAATTCCGAGATCCGCTTCATCGCCCTGGAGCTGACCAAGATCGCGCTGCAGAAGAAAAGGACCTTCCGGGACGTCGCGGCCGAATACGTCGAGAACGTCTACGAGCTGGACGCCATGCTCCACGAGCTCCAGTCCGCCCCCTATTCCGACGCCCTCGCCGAGTCCGCCGAGCCGTCCGATCCGCAAGGGCCGCTCGTCCAGCCGCTCGTCCAGCCGCCCGAACAGGCCGGCCAGCCCGTTCATTCCGATCCGTCCAAGCCCCTCAAAGGCAAACGGATCGTCTGAGCCGCAGGCAGGCGCATAATACTTCTTTTTTAACCTCCCCTTCGCCGTCCTATCCATGGAATCCGCCAAGAAAGCGCTGGGCCTGACCAAATATTTCGTCGCCCTCCCACCCGCCCGCTACCTCGCCGCCCTGCTCCTGTTCGGCTCCATGATCGGCGGGGCCCTGCTAGGCGGCCTCGTGGGCGGCTGGTCCAACCCCTCCGCCCTCCTCTCGGGCGCCGGCAGCGCCGTCATCGCCGTGGCCGTTCCCTCGTTCGGGTGCGCGCTCGCCCTCTCGGCCCTGCGCCGGCGCGTCAAGCTCGAGCGCTCGCTGGCCATCGCGCTCATCAGCTCCTTCGTGTACATGATTTTCTACCTGCTCTCGTTCGCCCTGCGCACCATCCACCCGGCCGGCTTCAACCTCATCTTCGTGGGCTTCGGCCTCTCGTTCCTGATCTGGTTCGCCGCCCTCAAGTTCGCGTTCGGGCTCAACCGCTCGGCGTGGCTGTTCGCCATCGCCCAGATGCTCGTGTACATGTGCTTCCTCATCGCCGGCACCTCCCTCTATTCGGGCGGCGTGTCCGACCTCTTGGTGCGCGTCGTGCTGGCGGCCGTGGTGTTCGTGGGCGCGCTCTACGGGCTGCTTTTCATCGCTTCCGGCCCGCTCAAGAAGAACCTGGGCCTCTCCTCGCCCGACGTGCTCTCGATGTTCTCGAGCCAATGGCTCTATGGCGAGAAGGACCTCGAGGACGCGTTCGACGAGATGGGCGAGACCGCCTCCACCTGGGTGGGCGTGGCCGAATGGCGCACGTCGGCCGGAAAGATGCAATGGGTGGTGCCCTACCTGCACTTCGGCCCCTTCGGCAATCTGGGCGGCAGCCAGTTCTCCTTCCAGATCGCGCAGGCCCTGCGCACCCAGGGAACCGAGGTGTTCGTGTTCCACGGCACGGCCACGCACGACCTGGATCCCGTGTCCTCCTCCGAGCTGGCGGCCGTGGTGGGCGCGGCGCGCAACGCCATCTCTCACCTCTCGCCAAAGCCCGCCCGCTTCCACCTGCGCGAGGAGTCCAGCGGGGATTCCACCTGCTACCTCATGGGCATCAACGGCTATGCCATCGCCTCCTTCACGCGCGCGCCCCTCTCCACTGAGGACGTGAACCTCGCCATCGGCTGGGCGCTCATGGAGAAGGCCAACGCCCGCTACACCGATTCGCTGGTCATCGACTGCCACAACGCCGAGACGGGCGACGTGGACTATGTCGAGGCCGGCTCGCCCATATCGCTGGAGATGGCCGACGCGCTGGACAAGGCGCTCCAATCCAAATCCAGGGACGAGCGCCTGCTCGCCGGCTGGGCCAGCGAGTTCCCCATCAACCTGCCCGGCGTGGGCTCGGGAGGCATCCGGGTCGCGTGCTTCGGCCCGCGCACTTCCCGGCCGAATTTCGTCGTGCTCATCGATTCGAACGGCATCACGCAAGGGGCCCGCGAGAAGCTCATCGAGTCCATCTCGCGCACCTTCGTGGGCGACGGGATGGTGGAGGTCTACACGACCGACACGCACCAGCTCAATTCCATCAAGGGCGTGTTCAACCCCGCCGGGGCCGACTGCCTCGAGCGGCTCGAGCGCATCGTCCTGGCGCTGGCCCGGCAGGCCCACGCGGCCCTCGCGCCCGCCTCGTTCGACATGAAGAAGGAGCGGCTCTCCATCAAGGTGCTCGGGCCGTACCAGTCCGCCGAGATCGTCTCCACCCTCAACTCGGTCGTCTCGGTCCTGCGCATCGCCGTTCCGGCCGCGCTCATCCTCTCCGTCATCGCCCTGCTCTGGCTGCTGGCAAGGTTCTGATTTTTTCAGGCATTCTTTTCCGGCCTGTCTTTTTGTCCTGGATTTTTTGCGGCGTTTTGTCCGCATAGATATATAAATGAATAAGCATATATTTATCCATCAGCATCCAATCAATTGGCTCTCTAGGTGAATTCGTATGCACATCATGGAAGGCTTCCTTCCCCCGTTCTGGTGCGTCTTCTGGTACGCCCTCTCCGCCCCCTTCGTCATCTGGGGCGCCATCCAGACCAAGCGCATATTCAAGGAACACCCCGAGCGCAAGCTCATCATGGCCGTCTCGGGCGCCTTCATCTTCGTGCTCTCCTCCCTGAAGCTGCCTTCCGTGTCCGGTTCGTCGAGCCATCCGACCGGCACGGGCCTCTCCGCCATGCTCTTCGGCTTCACCGTCACCTCCTTGCTGGCCACCATCGTGCTCATCTTCCAGGCGCTTCTGATGGCGCACGGGGGCATCACCACCCTGGGCGCGGACGTCTTTTCCATGGGCGTGGTCGGTCCGGCCGTGGGCTTCTACACTTTCCTTCTCCTGCGCAAGCTCAAGTTCGGCCTCGGGCCGACGGCTTTCGCGGCCGCCGTGCTCGCGGACTGGGCCACCTACCTGGTCACCTCGCTGCAGCTGGCGCTCGCCTTCCCGGGCGCGAGCCTGTTCCAGTCCTTCTCCGTCTTCGCCGGCATCTTCGCCATCACTCAGGTACCCATCGCCATCGGCGAGGGCGTCCTGATCTGGATCTTCTTCGACTTCCTTTCCAAATCCCGGCCCAAGCTCCTGGCCGTGTGCCTGGGCGAGCAGTGAGGTGTTTGCATGGACGACAAGATCAAGTACGCGCTGGCCCTGCTGGCCATCATCGCCATATTCGCCCTGCCCTTCTTCGTCAATCCGGGCGCTAAATTCAGCGGCTCCGACGACGCGGGCTCGCAGGCCATCCAGGCGCAGGCGCCCGGCTACGTGCGCTGGGTGATGCCCCTCTGGACGCCCCCGCCCGAGACCGAATCCATGCTTTTTGCCCTGCAGGCGGCCCTTGGGGCCCTGGTCATCGGATACTTCATCGGCTATGAGAAAGCGCGAGCCGATCTTGCGAAAGGCAAAGACCGCCCGGACGGCGAAAATCGCAAGAAAGCATGAATCCCATTGCAAGGGGGTTTGAATCTTTATGTCCTCGATCGACGAGATGGCCTACCGAAGCCCGTTGCGGGCTTGGTCTCCCGTAGGCAAACTGCTCCTGTGCGTCGCCCTGCTCGCCGGCTCCATCCTCGCGCCATCCCCCTTCGTCCCGCTTCTCGTGCTCGTCATCGGCCTTGCGCTGCTGGCCCATTCCTCCTCCCTGCGCCTGCCTGACATCGTCAAATTCGCGTGCCTGGAGACCGTCGTCATGCTCTTCATCTCGGTCGCCATCATCGCCCTCCTCATGCCCGGCACTCCCTTCCTCTCCTTTAGCATCGCCGGCCTGCCCGTCGTCATCACGCGCGAAGCATTCAACCTCGCCATCCTGCTTTTCATCCGGGCGGCGGCGGGCTTTTCCGTCCTGCTCTTCTTCGCCTCCTCCACGCCGATCCCCCACCTCTTCCATGCCCTGCGCCAGGCCGGCCTGCCGGCCCATGTCGCCGAGCTGACCGTGCTCATCTACCGCTACTCGTTCATGCTCATCGAGCAGTTGGGCCAGATGTTCACCGCCGCCGACTGCCGCATGGGGTTCTTGGGCATCCGCCGTTCCTTGCGCACCTGCGGATTGATCCTGGCCAACCTCTTCGGCCGCTCGATGGATTTCGCCGAGCGCGCCGAAGCCGCTCTCTACTGCCGCAATTTCAAGGGTGAGTTCCCGCTCCTGCGCCTGCCTCCTCGTTTGAGCATGCGCTGGATCCTCGCCTCCGCGTCCGTGTTCGTCGCCCTTTTCCTCATCGGGCGCGCGAGCGTCGGCTGGCTCACGGTATGATACGATATCAATGAAAATTCGGTGAAACTTATGGAAAACAAACCCATCCTCTGCACGCGAGCCCTCTCGTTCTCCTATGACGGGCAGGCCAAGGCGCTCGATTCCGTGTCGGTCGAGATTCCGACCGGCAAGAAGACGGTCTTCCTGGGCCCCAACGGCTCGGGCAAGTCCACTCTCTTTTTGCATTTCAACGGCGTGCACAGGCCCGACTCGGGCGAGGTGCTCTTTGGCGGGCAGGCCGTGAAGCACGACGCCAAAAGCCTGGCGTCCCTGCGCTCGCAGGTGTCGCTCGTCTTCCAGAACCCCGACGACCAGATCTTCTCGGCCACGGTGGAGGAGGACGTGGCCTTCGGCCCCCTCAACTCCGGGGTCGAGCGCGCCGAGGCCGGCCGGCGCGTTGACGAGGTGCTCTCGCTCGTGGGGCTGGGCGAGATGCGCGAGCGGCCCACCCAGCAGCTCTCCTTCGGCCAGCGAAAGCGCGTGGCCCTCGCCGGCGCGCTTGCCATGCGCCCCAAAGTGCTCATCATGGACGAGCCCACGGCCGGGCTCGATCCGGAGATGGTGCACGAGCTTCTGGAACTCTCGGACGAGCTGAACCATCGGGGCGTCACGGTGGTGCTCTCCACGCACGACGTCGAGACGGCCTACGAGTGGGCCGACGAGGTGCGCCTGCTCCATCGGGGGCAGCTCATCTATTCAGGCGGCCCGGACGAGTTCTTCTCCAGGCCCGACATCCACGACTTCGGCCTCGCGCCCCCGATGGCCTTCCTGCTCAACCAGCAGATGCACTGGCGCACGGGGAAGGCCGAGAAGCCGCATCCCCGCTCGTTCGCCGAGCTGGCCGCCAAATGCTTCCCCATCTCGCACAAGAAGCCGGGCACCCTGCGCCTCGTGTGCGTCAACCCGGATGCCAAGAAAACATCTGCCCTCGGCTCGTCGGCGGGCTCCTCCTCTCTTCCCGCGCCACAGGATCCGTCTTTCAACCCCGCCCGCGCGAGCCCGCCCGCCCCTCCAGCGCACGACGCTCCGCAACCAAAGCATTCGCGCGAGAGTCCGGCGCATCTTCATTCGGGCATCTACGGCTCCTTGGCGCGCAAGCTCGCCGCCGAAGGGAAGCTGGACGCGCACTACCGCTTCCACGCGCTCGAGCACGGGCTTCTGCATGCCTCCCTGGGCGAGGATTTCATCCTCTACACCGATGCCGACCTCTGCTCGCTGGTGGAGGCGAGGGCCAAGCGCCTCGAGGACCGAACGGGCCTGAGGATCGGAATCGAGCACAGCCATCCATGAGCAGCGAGGTGATTCTATGGGAAAACCGAAATCCGTCATGCCGGTCGCCCAGATGTCCGACGTGTTCAAGCAGCTCTCGGACCAGTCCCGGCTCTCGGTGCTGCACGCGCTCTGGGGCAAGCCGCTGTACGTGAACCAGATCTGCGCCAAGACGGGGCTCTCGCAGCCCAACGTCTCGCACCATCTGGCGCAGCTGCGCTCGCTCGGCTTGGTCAAGACGGAGAAGCAAGGGCAGAAGGCGCTGTATTCGATCTCGGATTCGCACGTGTTCAGCATATTGAGCGAGTGCGAGGAGCACGTGCGGCAGGGAGTCAGGCTGGACTGAAAAAAAGAAAGACGATAAAAACAAAAATTGGCAGACCTATTCTCGTGCCCGATTTTTCTTTTGCCTTTCTCTTCCCTGCTTGTCTGTCATCTTCCTATTCGAATTCTTCCAATATGCTCGCAATCTCGATTTTCGAATTGTCCCGCTTGACCAGCGGTCCTGCCGCGAGCTGCGGCAGGCCATCCTCGTAGGTGGGCCGGTCCTCCTGGTAGAACACGCCGATGGGGATCTTCTCGGCCCACTCCTCGGCCTTGACGAGCGCGGCCATCTTGTCGCGCGGATTGTGGTTGGTCAAGTCCAGCTTGTACACCTTTTTCATGAAATACTCATAAGTGTTGAGCTTGTTGAAGGTGACGCACGGCTGCAACACGTCGATGAGCGCGAATCCCTTGTGTTGGATGCCCTGCATGATCAGGTCAGTCAAATGCGGCAAATTGCCAGAGAACCCGCGCGCCACGAAAGTGGCCCCGGCCGAGACGGCCAGCGCGATGGGGTTGACCGGCACCTCCAGCACGCCTTCCGGCGTGCTCTTGGTCTTGAATCCCTTCTCCGACGTGGGCGAGGCCTGGCCGGTGGTCAGCCCGTAGATCTGGTTGTTGTGCACGATGTAGGTCATGTCGATGTTGCGCCTACAGGTGTGGATGAAATGCCCCATGCCGATCCCGTACCCGTCCCCGTCGCCGCCCACATCGATGACGGTGAGCGAGTGGTTGGCCAGCTTGATGGCCGAGGCGGCCGGCAGGCTCCGTCCGTGAAGCCCCTCGTATCCGTATGTCTTGATGAAGTGGGGCAGTTTTCCCGAGCATCCGATGCCCGACGCGACCACGGTGTCGTGCGGGTCGATGCCCAGCTTGGAGAGCGCCTGTTTGAGCGAGGCGAGGATGGCGAAATCGCCGCACCCCGAACACCATGTGATCGTGTGGGACGGTTCGCTTAATTCAGCCAGTGTCGCCATCGTCATCACCTAGTCCTTGAGGATTTTTCGCGCCATTTCGGCGATGTCGGCCGGCTCGAACGGCCGGCCGTCGTATCGCAGGTAGGCGTTCGGGATCTGGATGCCGGTCTTCTCGCGGATGAGCGCGCGCATCTGCCCGGTCGAATTGCCCTCGCAGATGAGCACATCGGACGCCGCCTGCAGCGCGTGCTTGATGGCGTCGGCCGCGAAAGGGGAGGCGTAGCGGATGTGCATGTAGCGCACGCGCACGTTCGCCTTCTCCAGGAGCTTGAGCGCCTCGAGCGCAGGGCCCTTGGTCGAGCCCCAGCTCACCAGCAGGAACGTGGATTTCGGGTCTCCGTAGAAGGCGGGCTGGTAGAGGGCCGGGTCGATGGCGGCGATTTTGCGGGCCCGCTTGTCGATCTGAGCGATGCGCATGTCGGCCTCCTCGGACGTGAACCCCGTCTCGTCGTGCTCGTAGGAGGAGCACACGTGGATGCCGTTCTTCTGCCCCGGCAAGCCGCGCGCCGAAAGCCCGTCCTCGCTGATGGCATGGCGCTTGAACCCCTTCGCGCCTTCCATCTTCTCGTCGCTCTGCAAAAGCCCCCGGTCGATCTTCAGGCTGTCCGTGTCGATGTACGGGATGGTCCGGGCCGCTTCGCCCACGTACTTGTCCATGAGGATGATGGCCGGCATCTGGGCCTTGTCCGCCATGTTGAACACGTCGAACGTCATGTGGAACGCTTCCTGCGCATCCCCCGGCATCGCGACGATGCGCTCGAACTCGCCCTGCGAGGCGTGCAGGGCGAACCTCAGGTCGGCCTGCTCCGTATAGGTGGGCAGGCCCGTGGAGGGGCCGCACCGCTGGTCTTCGACGATGACGATCGGGATTTCGGCGATGCCGGCATTGCCCAGGCCCTCGGCCATGAGCGAGAACCCGCCGCCGGACGTGGCGGTCATGGCGCGCACGCCCGCGAAGCCCGCGCCGCACAGCCAGTTCACGGCCGCGATCTCGTCCTCGGTGTGCTTGACCACGATGTCGTGCTTGAGCGCATGAGCGGCCATCCAGTGCAGCACCGAGCTGGAGGGGCTCATCGGGTATTCGGCCACCATGCGCACGCCGGCCGCCACCGCGCCCAGGCACACGGCATCGTTTCCGCCGATGAGCAGATTGCGCTCCCGGTTCTTGCGCGGCTGGATTTTGACTTCCATGGAATGCTCCGGCAGGGTCTGGATGAACCCGAACCCGCCCTTGGCCGCCTTGATGTTGTCATCCACCACTTTCTGGCCCTTGCGATTGAACGATTTGGCGATCAGCGAATCCAATATCGCGGTGTCCATGCCCAGCATGGCCAGGCACGCGCCCACGGCCACCTGATTGAACATGATCTCCCCGCCGCAATCGCGCGCGATCTGGGTCATGGGCACGCCGATGAGGCGCGCGTCCCCTTTCACTGTCTTGGCATTCTCCTCTTTTATCCGGGTCGAATCGTAGAGCACCACGCCGCCGGATGCCATTTCGCCCGCATGCAGCCGGATGGTCTGGAGGTCGAGGGCCACGAGCAGGTCCACCGGCCCGTCCAGGGCGTAGATATCCTCGCCCGATGCGCGGATGGTGATGGTGTTGTGCCCGCCCCGGATCAAGGAGGGGTAATCGTTGGTCATGAACACGTGCAGCCCGGAGCGCTGCATGACCTTGGCGAATATCGAGCCGATGGTGGCGATGCCGCTCCCGGCCTCGCCGCCCGCCTTGAACGTCATTTCATTGATCTTCATGATCGAGCACCTATCCGTCGGATTTCCGTCTTGTGAGCCACCGAAGATTAATAAAACCGAGTCAGGGCCAGTGAAAATTTACGGCAATCGACTGAAAACCGCTCGTGAACGGGTCTTGGCTCCGAAGAATACAAGGAGCGAAAGAAGGGACGGCCCGGGCCGCCCGCGTCGGGCCCGGTTCCAGGGTTTTTCGGGGCTCGTTTTCGCTCTTTTGCTATATGTGGCATGCCGCCCTGTCGTTCTTGAGCAGATATTTCTGGTGAAATTCTTCGGCCTTGTAGAATTTCTCGGCCGGCTCGATGCTCGTCACGATCGGGCGCTCGAAGCGGCTGATGCGATCGAGCATCTCCTTGGACTTCTTCGCCGCCTTCTCCTGCTCCTTGTCATGGAAGAAGATGACGGAGCGGTACTGCTCGCCCACGTCCGGCCCCTGCCGGTTATGGGTGGTCGGGTCGTGGCTGGCCCAGAAAACCGTCAGCAGCCGCTCGTAACTGGTCTTCTTGGGGTCGTATTCAATTTGCACGGCTTCGGCGTGCCCGGTGTTCCCCTCGCACACCTGTTCGTACGTCGGATTGATTGTGCGCCCGCCCGTGTATCCGACCGTGGTGGAAACCACCCCTTCCACGGTGCGGAACGCCTCCTCCACGCCCCAGAAGCATCCGGCGGCGAAAGTGGCTTTCTTCGGTACCAACTTTCTTATCGGCGTACTGGCCATGCTACACGCTAACCCGATGCGGATTATAATAATTTCGCTCAGCGGTGATAGTGTCTTCATCGGCCCTCGCGGGCCATCAGCCAATCAAACTCTCATCACATACTATTTCTAGTCGCAGGAATTTTTAAATTGCGGCCGCGCGTCCATCCAAAATCAGCATGGTGCAAGAACGGGCATTGCCGACGGTTGACAGTTTTCCAGGGGTTTTCGCCCTCCGGGCGAAAAAGCCTTGCGGCTGCCGCAACACAAGACTGAGACTCAGAGCGACACGGACATGAATTTGCCGGTTATTGTAGAATAGTGCTGGGTTCAAATCTATTGGATGGAGAGGAACCGAAAAATCGAATTAAAGAGCACCAAACGCTATTCTGGTCGAAAAGCTCAGGGCAGAATGATTTTCACAAAGGCTAACGCAGGTGCCCAGACGATGAGCAAGAACATGAATAGGAACGCGATCAAGAACAACGTCGGGACATGCTTTTCGATGCTGGTGAATTGCTGTCGGTTTTCGGATTTGTAGATTTCCCGCTCTTTGGCAAAAGCCGGGTAAGCCAATTTCTTCTCGATATCAAGAAGCACTTTGAATTTTGCCGAATTCAACTGTTTGTAGGACTGGATATTCTCCCACCAGACGCGAGTCAGCAGCATCCCGAGCAGGCACAAAACCGCAGAGGAGAGAGCCGAGCCGTCTTTGATATATGCAGTCAGCCCGAGCAGGCTGCTGGCGCAGGCGAGATAAAACTGATTGGTGCCCTGCCGCCATGCCGTGACATCGCTTGTGGTCCTGGCGAGGGTATCGTACTGCTCCAACATCCCATCTTTTTTCTTTGCCATAGCATCACGTGTTCGCAGCTGCGGTTGTGACAACTGTATTGATCGTATTCAAATTCCACGGAAGGACTGTCCCTCCTGCCGCATATAATTCTGGCGGAGCGGGGTAGCTTTGATCCCTGCTTATCTGCACCCCATAGACTGGTTTTCCAGTCCGTTGTGCCTCGCGAATCTCCCAACGCACAGCCTCGCTTGAATGTGTACCCGGGCCGATGGGCACAAGCACGACATCCGAACCGCCGATTGTCGCTGACATCGGAACGCGCCAGTTTCCTGGATAAGGTTCTTTTGGGGAAACGTCTTCAGCTCCAACACCATATTGTTTCGCTTCAAGCTGATAGCCAAGAAGGCGGGCCTGAGCGACATCTTCATACTGGTAACTGATGAAGACCTTCGGCTTCTCCTCCGATGTCGAAGGGTACTCGCTCAGGCTGTGATTGCCATATTCTTGGGCCGTGGTGAAGCCGTACCGGCTGCCGGCGAACGAGCCTCCACCTCCAGAATCTCCGCCACCCATGGCATCAATCCTCCTTGTCGTTGGATCATCTGCTCGACTTCCTCGTTCATGCACCTGAGATTTCTCTCGATGCTCTCCGAAGTCGCTTTTGTTTTGCACTTTCCCCATTTCCCATTGACGAATCTTTCGCGCTTGAATGCTCCCACGAAGTGCGCCTGTGTGATATATGCGTCTGCGAGAGGGAATCGCCGCAGGAGTCTTGGGCTCGACACGCCATAGACGACCATGGCAGGGGCACGTGCGCGGATCAACTGTGCGTACTCCTTCGCGGCGTTCACCGCTTTTCGGCTCCCTCGGCAGACAAAATCTCCGACGTGAAGGACATATTTCCTCACGCCAAGCGCCCCAAGACCTGCCAGACTATGGGTGATCTGCTCTTTGCCGACTCCCTTGACCAGTCCCCAGAACTCGTGGTCTGGAACGAGCTTTACCCGAACCGCGGAGGGACATGTGGCCTGATAGCCACAATTCGACAACGGCTTGGCCGTTGTCGAGGCTCCGCCCCCTCCCCAGTTTGAGGGCGAGCAGGCCTACGAAAGGCCTGCGCGCAAGCGTCGGCTTTGGCCGACGCT
>JAZDHB010000053.1:0-3204 GCA_043806415.1 Microcaldota archaeon
CATCCTGGACACGCTGGATCTGCTCCTGGGCGAGCGGGCTCGTATCACGGGGAGAATGCGCGCGATCTACTCGCAGTTCTGCAAATGTTATCCTGCGCAGCTCGCGCAGCTCAAGGATGGAATCCGCCATTGCGCCAAAGCCATATCCTTGCCGCTGGCTTCCGCCGTGCCGGACACGGTCGACCGGCTGGTGGCCAATGCTCGCCTTCAGGTGTCCGGCTTCCTCGGAAGCGCCCTGTGCGCATCGCGGATGAGCCCGGCTGCGCTGAGAGTGTATCGGGATTCGGCCCGGTCCGGCAATGCGCCGGCATCCATCCGCGCGCCGGATGACGGTTCGTTCAGCATGAATGCCTCCGATGACCAGATTCGCATGAACGTTTCCAATGCCCCGCGGCCGGCATATTCCAGTCGGGACGAGCTGACCGACCGGAACATCTGGGATGCCAACAAATACTAGCGGATCGCCTATCTATAGTCCATCCGTTTTTTTCGCCTTTTTCCGCCTGTTTTTCTCCTCTTTCTCCTCTTTGAGCTCTTTTATGCGGTCCCTTAGCGCGATCGCCTTCTCGAAATCCAGCATCTCGGCCGCCACCTTCATCTCCTCGTCCAGCGCGATGATCTGCCGCTCGATGTCAGAGTCCGTCAGGTGCCGCACGTTTGCGCTCGCTTCTTCCGGCCCGAGGCGCGCTCCCACGCGCTTGATGATGCTCTGGGGCGTGATGTGGTGGGCGAGGTTGAATTCGACCTGCACGGCCCGCCGCCGATCCGTTTCGGCGATGGCCTCCGTCATGGCATCCGAGGTGCGGTCGGCATAAAGCACCACCTCGCTTTGCGCATTGCGCGCCGCGCGCCCGATAGTCTGGATGAGGCTGGTGGCATTGCGCAGGAAGCCCTCCTTATCTGCATCGAGGATGGCCACGAGGCCCACCTCGGGGATGTCCAATCCCTCCCTAAGCAGGTTGATGCCCACGAGGCAGTCGAACTCGCCCAAGCGCAGCTGGCGGATGATCTCGGCGCGCGCCATGGTGTCGATCTCGCTGTGCAGGTAGCGCACCCGCACATCGTGCTGGGCGAGGTATTCGGCCAGGTCCTCGGCCATCCGCTTGGTGAGCGTGGTCACGAGGGTGCGCATCCCCAGGGAGGCGCGCTCCCGGATGCGCGCGCGCACGTCGTCCAGCTGGCCTCCGGTCGGGCGTATGGTGACGGGCGGATCCACGATTCCGGTGGGGCGCACGAGCAGCTCGACGATCGCCTGCGAGGTTTCCCGTTCGTACTTAGCGGGCGTGGCCGACACGTAGATGACGTTCTTCTGGTATTTCTCGAACTCCTCCCATCTGAGCGGCCGGTTGTCGAAGGCGGAGGGCAGGCGGAAGCCGTAATCCACCAGGCTTTTCTTGCGCGTGCGGTCGCCCTCGTACATGGCATGCAGCTGCGGCAGGGTGACATGGCTCTCGTCGATGACCACGAGCGCGTCCTTGGGCAGGTAGTCCAGGAGGCAGAACGGCGGCTCGCCCTCTTTGCGCCCGTCGAAATGGCGCGAATAGTTCTCGATGCCGCTGCAGTAGCCGACCTCCTCGATCAGCTCCAGGTCGTAATTCGTGCGCTGCTTGAGGCGCTGTGCCTCCAGCGCTCCGAGCTTGGGCAGGTGCCCGTTCAATTCCGCGCGGATGGACTGGATGGCCCTCTTCTTGGTGGCGGGCGGGATGAGGTAATGCTTGGCCGGGAAGAGGGTGTAATGTCTGGGTGCCTCGACGACTTTGAGGTTCAAGGGCTCGAGGATCGAGATGGACGCGACCTGGTCGTCCTCGAGCACCACCTTGACGACGAGCTCGTCATCGGCCGGCCCGATGAGGAAGGTCCCGCCTTTCACCTGGAACGTGCCGCTCGCAAGTTCGGTCTCGTTGCGCTCGTATTGCATGTCCAGCAGCCGGAAAATCAGCTCCTTGCGCGCCATCCGCTCGCCGACCGCGAGCCCCATGGTGAAATTGCGGTATTCGTTTGGCGAGCCCAGGCCGTAGATGCACGAGACGGTGGCCACGATGACGGACGGGCCCTCGCTCATCAGGTGGGCGGTGGATTGCAGCCTCATCCTCTCTATCCTTTCGTTGATCTTGCTGTCCTTCTCGATGTAGGTGTCGGTCGCGGGCAGGTAGCTCTCGGGCTGGTAGTAGTCAAAGTAGGAGACGAAATAGCCCACCTTGTTTTTCGGGAAGAATTCCCTGAACTCGGAATAGAGCTGGGCGGCCAGCGTCTTGTTGTGGCTGATGACCAGGCAGGTGCGGTTGGTTCGGGCCAGGACGTTGGCGATGGTGAAGGTCTTGCCCGAGCCGGTGACGCCCAAGAGGGTTTGTTTGACGCCATCGTGCGCGGGGATTTCGCCCGGTCCGTCTTTTTTCTCTTTTTGTTCCACTCCCCTGACGAGTTTGTCAATCGCCTGCGGCTGGTCGCCGGCCGGCTGGAATGGCGAGACGAGCTCGTAACGGTTCAACATCGGGGAAGATTTGGGAAAAGGAGTTAATTAAGATGTTCCGCCCGTTCCAATCCAGTAATTATCCTGCCGGCCGACAAAAACGACGAGAGCGGAAGGAGTTCGACCTGCTTTCCCTTCATCTCCATCTGGTCATACGGCCCGTCATAGACCACATACCCGCGCCTGATTCTCCGTTTCTCCATATAATAGAGGAGGCCCGCGATATCTGCGCCCGACACGTTATTGGACGACTTCACCTCGATGGGGATCCGGCCGCCTTCAATGACGAAATCCACCTCCCGCTTCTGCTCGTCGCGGTAAACCCGCGGCTCAAAAGAGCGGAGCTTGTCGAACACGGCCGTCTCGAACAGCTGGCCTTTGGTGAAATCGCGCGAGAACTGCCGGTGCAGGCAGGGGGAAGCCACATATCCCTTTTTCATCCGGCGGGTGCGCTTCTCGTAATTGCCTGACGTATATATCCGCTGGACCAGATGGCTCTGCTCCAGGTATTGGATATAATCGTCCACCGTCGGCTGGCTGAGCGAAATCAGCTGGGATATCGAGCTTTCCTGCACAAGCCCGCCTGAGTAATACGCGAAATACTCGAATATTTCCAGCATTTTTGAAGGGTGGCGGATGGGGAAAACGGAAGGGATATCCGCAAATATCATCTTCTCCACGGTAGAGTTCCGTATGTATTCATGGGCGAGCGCCTCGTCCTCCATCCGGACCAG
>JAZDHB010000054.1:0-7677 GCA_043806415.1 Microcaldota archaeon
ATACTTGCCTGCCTTAAGCTTGCTCCATCCCGAATCTGCTCGCACGTCAACCATCATCCCAAACGGGAGAAAACCCGAGAATCTGCCGGAATTCTGGGAATCTTTGAGGTCTTTTTCCATCTGCGCTTTGTTTTCTTCCAGTCGTCCTGTATTGGATTTGCCTCTGCGAGTTTTCGCGGTTTTCGTTTCCTTGGCGAGCGGCAGCCTGATTTCCACCGTGGTAGGCGCCGGGAGGCCGAAGCGCCCGTCGTTCCCCAGCTCGGAGAACCTGATTTTTCCCGCGAACGCTTTTTCGATTATTAATCTGGAGGTTGGCAGGCCGAAGCCCGTGGAGCCGGAGGTGGCATTGGGGTTTGCGATGCCGCCGAACGCATTGTCGGCTTCCTGCTCGTTGCGCAGCGCCATGCCGGGCTTTACGTCATTCTCTACCTTGATGAGCACTTCCGAACCTTCGGCATATATGCGGACCGTCACAACGCTTTTCGCGTATTTGAACGCGTTGGAAACTACGTTGTGCAATGCTTCGCGCAAAAGGCTGACATCTATCTTTGCCATGCAGGCTCGTGGCGAGATGTCGAAAACAAGGTTGATTGCTTCGCTCTTGGCGTCGTTGGCAACCTGCTGGCAGAGCTTGCCGATATCCGTGTTTTCCGTCTTGATGAGGTAGAGCCCTTTCTTGAAATTGGTGTAGTTGTCAAGGTCCTGCAGCCGGGCGTGGATGCGTTCGGCGCGCGAAGCGAGGTCGGGCAGACAGTCTTCCTTCAAATCCTGCAAAAGACTCGCATTGGCCGCGCTTCCCTTCCCCTCGAGCTTATCCACCGATGTTTTCAGGAAATCACGCGCCTTTTCCACTTCCTTTTGCGTCTGGACGGAAATTTCCCTGAGCTCGCCGATGAACTGCCGCTCTTCGGCCGGAGTCAGCTTTTTGAGCGGATTCCGGTCGCTCTCGGCCAGCTTTTGGAACAATCCCGTGGCTTTGCCAGAGAGTTCCTTGATGCGGGCTTCGTAGACGGCCATCCGGCCAGCCATCGTCTGCTCGCCGGAGGCTTCAAGAACGATTTTCGCGAATTCACACGTCTGCCCCGACTGGTCTATGAGATTCTTCAGGTCATGGCGGAAGGTCTGGCGCATCCTGTCCGCGTCCAGCCCCTTGACGATGAGCCGCTCGGCCTCGAGGAAATTGAGCAGCTGCGTCGGCGGATTCTTCTCGTTGAGCATCTTTTTGGAAATTGCTTTGAATCTCTTCATGAGTTCTGGATTTGCCCCGAGTTGTTTGATGAATTCGGCCATGTCGATCTGGGAATCGTTGAACGCTTTTTCGAACGTCAGGCGACGGCGCGCCGGACGGTCGGATGCGATGTTGGATCGGGTGGCCCGCAGCCGGCCGCCGATAAGCACGCCCGCCCAGATGGACGCGATGGCGCTGATCTCGGAGGAATTGAATTCGTTGAGGAGAATGAGATTGGAAAAGGCGGCGGCGGTGTTCAAGGCAAGATCGAACTGCAGCGCGCCATGCGAAAGAAGATCCGCGGCCTGCACGACCTTTGCCCCGGCTCCCAGCTCCACCTGCCCGGTTTCGCCCCATTTCACGGTGTTTGACAATTCGGAGAACGCACCCAGCCCGCGTGCGCAGGTGTAGAACATGAACACGTCCATGCTCAGGCCGGCGATGTCGCCGGCTTCGACCCCGCTTTTGTGGGACATGACCTCCAGGCGCCGGCCGATGGCTTCGGTGGCATTGAGCATGAAGTAGCCGTTGGCCAGCGGGGAAGCCGGGGTGAAAAGCAGGGCCAGCATCCCGGCGTTGATGGTCGCCCCGCCCCAGCCGTTCATGAATTCGTCCGAGGCTTTGTAATATTCTTGAGGGTCGTAAGCCCGGACCTTGCCGGCATTGTCAACATACTGGTAAGCGATATTCGGATTCGCGGGGAAATCCTCGGGGTGCAGAACGACGGTCCAGCGATGGCCGTAATTCGGGCTCATGGGATCTGGATTGAATATCGAGATGGTATTCCCGTATCTGTCGGTATCGAATTTCAAACCGAAATTCAGGGCATTATAAATCCGATTGGCGTCGGCGGATTTGAAATAGGCGGGCTTGGACGCGTCGGATCCGCCAAGCGGGTTGGGCGGAACCTCCTGCAGATTCTGGCGTGCGGCCACATACGTGCTGCTGGCGGGCGTGGATGGGGAAACGGGTTCGTTGATGCGGAGCGCATGCAAGTCGCGCAGGCTCCAGTCCCCGGAATGTTTCGAATCAAGCGCGGTGGCATCGGCGGGAGGGCGAGAGAATGGACTTTCATCGGAAGGCGGTCCTTTGTCCGCTCCGGCTTTTCCGCCCTCCGATTCCGATTCGATGTAATCTCTGACCATGTTCTCCGAGCTTTCGGAAAGGGCGGGTTTTGGCCTGCCCAAAAATTCCAATGCCGCCGTGCTGAACGGGTCAAGGCCCGAATCCGAGATCCTCACAAGCCCGTTGATGCCCGTCTGATCGAGGCTGAACGCGAGGCCGCAGGCTTCGCCGGGCGTGAACTCGTTTGAAGCCGAAACCACGCTCACCCCGCGTACGCCCGCTTTTTCGAGATTTTTGGCCAGGATGGCGACCAGCTCCCTGTCGGCGGCGGGCAGGCCTATTACGTAATCGTTTTTCGAGCGGATGATCCTACCGGCCAATAGCTCGTCCAGGGCGCGCCCGTTCCCCGCCCCCAGCGCGTAGCCCCCCTGAAGATTGTCTATCCACTCGATGAACAAGGGGGCGTTTGGATTGGGCGAGCCGAGCAATTCGTTTTTTGTGTTGGCCAGCGCGGTATTGAGACTGGCAAGCCCGGACAGCATAGGCTCGAACCGCGCCGGTTTTTTCTCGTCGTTCCTGGTTTTGAAGCGCACGAAAAGATGAATAAACCCGTAGATTGAAATAGCTTCCTATGCCTTCCCGTCGTCGGAGAAATCCGGGTATTTCGAGAAGTATTTGCGCAGGTTCGCCAAATCCCGCTCGTAGAATTCCTGCGCGCGCGGATGGGTGGTCAGCACCGCCTGCCCGCAGTCAATGATGTACGGCCCCTTGTCCGTCATCAGGATGTTGTATTCGCTGATGTCGGCGTGAACCAGCCCGCCCGCCCGCATCTTCTCGATGTCCTCGCGGATGAGGCGGTAGTCGCGGTTCGGATCTTCGCTGCCCGTCGCGTTCAGCGTGGAGAAGGGCACCCCCTTCTCGCCCAGGAATTCCATGCCCAGTATGTTGTTCTTGAAGCCGATGGGCTTGGGCGCGCGTACGCCGAAGCGTTCCAGAAGGGTGAGGTTCTGGTATTCCTTGCGGGCCCAGGAATAGATGAATCCGTACTCGCCGCGCGGGCCTTTCTGGAAGCGCCGGTCGCCCTGCACGTAGCCTTCCATCTTCTGGAACGAGGGCGAGCGCAGGCGGTAGATCTTGATGGCCACGTGCGCCCCTTCGGCCGTCGTGCCACGGTAGACGTTGGCTTCCTTCCCCTCGGCGATGCAGTAGTCGAGGGTCTTGAACACGCCCTTCCTCATGAAGCGCGTGAGCGTGATGAGCGAGCGGCGGTCGAAGACGCCCTCTTCGAGGGGCCATTCGTTCTTGTCCATCTTGTCTTCGCGGCGCGGGCGCTTTTTCTTGGATTGTCGCATGGCCATGGAGAGATGGGGGTTTCGGAGAATAAAAAGAGATGCGGCATACCCGTGGGCGCGCTGGTCCGTTTTTTCGGTTCAGCTCACGGGCTTGAGTCAGTCCTCTCCATCATAAAGCGGATGCACGGCGATCTCCAGCCTTTTTTTGATCCGGGCGATGTCGTCGAGCAGGCGCTCGAGAAAAGGGATGGCGCTCGCCTGCCGGCCGGCCGGAAGCGCGTGGCAGGTGAGGGAGAGCAGCCTCCAGCGTTCCTGCAGATCCGACACCTCGGTGGCCATGTCTTCGGCCATCCGTGTTTTGAGGAGGGAGAGGCGGTTCAATTTGTGGCCGATGGAGGAAATCAGGTCTGCGAAACGGGTTTGACCGGCCGTCACGGGCGTTCCGGCGCTGAAGGGAGTCGTGGGTTGGCCCGCGCCCCCCACATATCTTGCAAGCGACATCGTATCAGGCTTGCGTAGGCAAGGCGAATTTATAATCATACCCGCAAGAAACGCCTGCCATCGAGCGGAAACCTACCCTTCCGAAGCGGGCTTATACCCGCCCGCCCTAACCTCTTTTGGTGATCGGTTATGTATATCGAATTGGCAAACATGACTTTGGAAGAAGTCAGCAAAATCACGCAGGTGCTCACCTGCGCCCGTCTGGGAAGCTATCTTCGCAGGATGGGGGAACACACCTATCTGCACACGTTCGATGAAAATGAGGCGGATTTGCGGGGCTTATACGAGAACGTATTCACCGAGGTGTGAGCCGCCGCCCCTCCCGGGCCATTTCGGCCCGGGTTTTCTCTTGTTTTCTTTTAATCAGATTTCCTGTTTTTAATTCGATTTTCTTTTTCCTTTCTTTTTGGCCTTCTTTTTAGCGCCTGCGGGTCTGGCTTTGGCGGAGATGGCCCGGGGCATTTCGTTTGCATAAGCCTGCTTAGGGGCGCATGCCGGACAGGGCGGGCAGACGTGCCTCTCCGGGAACATGACGACCTGTGCCGTGGCAATGGCCACGCCGATAAGCCCGCCGCGCAGGAGGATCTGCATATAATCGAACGACTGCTGGAGGTAATATTCGAATGCGGCCCAGGTGACTGCGATGATGACGGTCGAGATGATGAAAAGGCGCAGCCAGCGTGCGAGGACGTGGTGGTTCACCGTCAGCGCCATCGCCGTAAGGATGCCGCCGATGACCGCGAAGAGGGCGGTCTGGAGCCAATTGATCTGCGAACTCGCGTACAGGCTGTAGAGTGCCCACGCCACGGCGAGAATGAGCGCCGAGCCCGCGAATATTTTTACCCAGTGCTTGAACATTTCGTCATCCATAGAATCACTGGTCTGAAAATGCGCTTTAGCTTTAAAGGCCTTTGCCTCGCTTTCCGGGGGCGCCGGCGTCTGTTTTAAAAGAACGGAAAAAGGGCGAAACGGCCAAAAACGCGCCCGGGCCGTCGGCGGGGCGCCCGGGCGCCCTTTATTTCCCTTTTATCTCTCTATCCAGGCTTCCATTTCCTATTCTAATCTGCGGAAACCAGGTCGCCGCACGGGATGCCATCGAGTCGGACCGGTATGCTTCCCACTCGGCCGGGGTCGAAGCCGTACTGGCAGTCCAGGCGCAGGAACCCGGACTGGGAATCGGACGAATCCAGCGAGGCGCGGTACAGGGTCGTGCTCATGTTCTTGAAGGGGCAGTTCCAGCTCAAGTTCGCATCCGGATCGAAGTTCTGGTATTCGAGCACGGCGGAATAGGTTTGGGTGGAATTCACAAGTCCTGCGGCGCGCGTCTCTGAGAGGATGTCGCAGGAGGACTGGGGCGTGGAAAGGTCGGTGATGTCCACCACGTCCAGGGGCGCCGAGGCGCAGGTCTGTCCGTCGAGCGCCAGCCAGACGCGCAGGCGCCCGGCGGCATTGAAAGTGCAGATACGCTGGTCGGTGAAGATGCCGCCGTAGCCCTGCAGATGCTCTTCGTCCCCGCACAGATAAGTGACCCGCTCGTTGTTGGCCGAATTGGCATAGATGGCGACCGTGCTTTCCTGCCCGACGTAGATGCGGGTGGGCAAGACCGTGACGGCGCACACCTTGGAGCGGATGCGGCCCCCGTTCGGGTCGGGAGAGGCCGAACCGGATATCTGCGAAAGCCGCTCGGTTTCGGCCTGCACCTGCGCTTGTTGCGTCTGCTGGAGGGCCTCTTCGCGCGCCTGGGCTTCGCGCGTGTCGTTCGCTTCCTGCGTCTCGTTCGGTGCTGGGAAGTTGGGGGCCGGGATCGAAATATTCGAGGTCTTGTTCTGTTCAGAAGCGATGGAGGAATTAGGATTCGAAGCAGGGTTGCCTGAAGTCGAAGCCGACGTGTTCTGGTTTGCGCCCATGCTGCCGCCCGGCTCCGTGCCATTCGGCGCGGACGCATTCCCGGCCGGAGTCGGAGGGGGCTTGACATTGACGGTCGGCTGCATTGGAATGGTGGGCCCGCCGGCCGGGAAAGCCGAAGGAGAGGCATTTGAAACGGAAGGGGGCGTGCCGCCGGAGCCGGTCAGGATGCAGCCGGAGACGAGAAGAAGGGAAAACAGGACCAGGAGGACGGGCAGCGGACGGGTAAATGCGGACGGGATGGATTGGATTTCAGGGGCCATGCCAAACATGGGAAGGTAAAATTTAATTACCCACTTCAGCCCCATCCGGACGGATCTTCAGGGCTTAACCCGTTTCCCTGACAAGCGTCTTGAGCGCATCCAGCACTTCTTTTTTTGCCTGCGCATAATCAGCGTGCCCGGCCGCCAAACTTTTCATCTCGGCCGGCCAGATGGTTTTGAGATGTTTGATGTCCCGTTCCAGTTGCGCCTCGGAAAAATTCAAACCGACGCGTTCAAGTTTGGTCCGCACCAACTCGGTCGACGGCTTGGCCCCCATCTTGAGCAGGAACTGCAAGTCGTACAAATCGCGAGCCGATCTACGGGTGAATAGCGCCCGGACTTTTTCGGCGGCAATCTCCTCGAGGGCCATCACCTGCAGCGTATAGGACATGAGGTCCGGATACGGCGTTCTTATGGCACGGGCTTTGGTCTTAAGCTGCAAGCGTTCCTCGAGCCCGAAATCCAGGCTCACGTGGCAGCGGCTGAGTTCGCGGCCATTGTAGAGCGGCCCTTCGACGTTCAGGCCAACGGAACGCGAGCCTCGCCAGTCCTTTCGCTTGAACGTGCAATGGCCAAAACCGGCGGAGGAGAGGAAAGCGCAGAAGGCATCGATGTCCGGCTCGCCCGCGTCCTGGAGCGTGAAATCCAAATCTTCAGAATAACGGCTCAGGCCGAACGCCTTTTGCAGGCAGGTGCCGCCCTTGAAAGCGCCTCCAAAACCCTGCCGGCCCAAGTAGGAGAGAATCCAGTGCTGGGCATAGTCCTTCTCCTTCTGGCCGGCCGAGAAGCCAGGCGGGCCGTATCGCTCGATCTCATCGCGGTTCAGCATCAGACAACACCTTTTTGAGCCGGCCGGTCATTCGCGGCGTGCAATACGCCTTCACTTTCCACAGGTCAATTTGCGACGCGACTTCTTGCAGGATGACGGAGGGACAGGCCCGTGGCAGGAGCAGGCAGTCGGCAAACGCTTTCTCCGGGCTGGCCAGGGGAAGATCACCCCGCGTGGAAAAATCCCGGAAGTCCTCCCGCGGAATCTTGTATTCCTGCACCTGTTCGCTTCCGATTTCATAGCGTTTGGCCTGTCGGCAGACGGCGATCTGGACGAGGCGTGGAATCTGGGTGGTGAGGCCGTGGATGGACAATGCGGAATGGAATGAGACATAACAGGGATAAGAGAGAATGGCGGCTGCCTCGATGGGCAGGGTGTCGGGCTTGGCCCACCAGCCGCGCCGGATGGGGACGAGCTTGCCTGATTTTTTGAGGCGGTGGAGGGCGAGGCGGCCGTAGCCGGGGCTGGCGTTGAGGCGGGTGGCAAATTCCTTGGTCTTGAAGGCCGGGCCGAGGAGGGCGATGGTCTCATCAATCATAGTCATTCGTTATCAAATATGATAACGATAGAATACTTTTTATATCTATCGGAAGA
>JAZDHB010000055.1:0-4660 GCA_043806415.1 Microcaldota archaeon
GCCACTGGCGTGCCCATCCTCTTTTTGGGCACCGGGCAGGGCTATGACGACCTGATCCCCTTCGACGCGGACGAAATCGCCAAGCGGATACTGGCCGGATAAAAAAACGAAAACGACCCGTAGGAAAGGGGCTTCCGGGCCCGAGCCCGGGACGTTGTCCTCTTGCGTTTCTTCGGATCGGATCGCTTGTCTGTCCTTACGTTTTTTATTCCCTCTTTCCCATCATATGCGCATGAAGCTTTCCATCATCGACCTGGGCTCCCAGTACACGCACGTCATCTGGCGCACCTGCCGGGACTTGGGCGTGGAGAGCGTCATCCAGCAGCCCAACGCCTCCGCAAGCGAGGTGGATTTCTTCGACGCCTACATCCTCTCGGGCGGGCCCTCTTCCGTGTCCAAGCTGGCCCCGAACCAGGCCCACCGCCTCATCCAGTCCACGGCCTCCGGCCAATCCCAAAAGCCCGTCCTGGGCATCTGCTTCGGCCACCAGCTCATCGCCCACCTGCTGGGCGGCGAGGTGGCCCGCGGCCCGTCCGCCGAATACGGCGTGTCCGAAATCATCGTGGACAAACCCGTTTCCATCCTGGAGGGCATGCCGCCCAAGTTCCAGGCCTGGGTGTCGCATTTCGACGAAGTGAAGCGGATGCCCGACGGCTTCGAGGCCCTCGCGCATTCGTCCACCTGCCCGGTGGAGGCGATGTTCCATCCTAAAAAGCCTCTCTACAGCGTGCAATTCCACCCCGAAGTCTGGCACACACAGAACGGGGAGAAAATAATTGAGAACTTCCTCAAGACGATAAAATCTTGAGCGAATTTTTGAAAAAGGCGCCCGAGCGCCTTGGTTTTTCATTTTTTGTTTGCCGTTTCCCCATCTGCTTTTTTCGATTCTCCCGTGCGAGCGATGGAAGATTTTTATTCCCTGCCCGTCTTGCCTATTGGGGAGCGTATGGCTGTCAATCCTGCAATGCTGGACAAATTCGGGCTGTCCCTGGCCATCCTCTTCGGCGCCCTCGTGCTTATTCTCGGCTCGTCTTCCTTCTTCGCCCTTTTCCTCGTGTTCCTCGTCGCCTCGGTGGCGGTCACGAAATACGGCTATTCCAAGAAGCGCGAGATGGGCCTCTACGAGCACGAGCGCTCCTGGGAGAACGTGCTGGCCAACGGGCTCGTGCCCACCCTGGCCGCCATGGCCTGGCCCCTCATCGGCTGGGGCCCGTACGTGGGCGCGGTCGCTGCCATCGCGGCCGACAAGTTCGCCTCCGAACTGGGCGTGCTCGGCCCCGAGCCGCGCTCCCTGCTGACGTTCAAGCCCGTCAAGCGCGGCATCTCCGGCGCCATCTCCCCGATGGGCACCCTCATGAGCCTGGACGGCGCGCTGCTCATCGGCCTCGCGGCCATGTTCATCATGCCCTCGCAGGTCGGCGCGTGGAAAATGCTCCTCATCGCCGCCATCGGATTCGCGGGCTCATTCGCCGATTCGCTTTTCGGCGTGCTCGAGGAGAAGGGCATCGGCACCAAGGCCACCACCAACATATTGTGCTCGCTCGTGGGCGCCATCCTGGGCTGGGCCTTGCTGATGTAGAATGGAAGAACAGAAACCGATCTGGTGATCGCTCCCATGACCAACGTTTCCGTGCCAATGCCGTCCAATGCCTTCGTGAAGATGGCCAACGAGGATTTCAAGAAGGCCGAGGGCATCTTCGAGCGCCAGCTCCTCAAACTGGGCGAAAGACTGGGTGTCTTGAACGAAGCGCGCCAAATCATCAAAGCCATCAACGACCCGGCCCACACGGCCGGATTCAGCATCAAGTTCCCCGGCTTGGCCACGCAGGAGGACATCCGCACCCGCCAATCCGTGCTGCAAGAAATTTGCGACCTGCTCAACCTCTGGGGGCAGGGGGCGGCCGTGGATGTGGGCCCCAACCGGTTCAACCCCCATCAAATCGTCCTCACGCTGTCCTCCGGCATCCCCTACGGGCAGCGGGCCGACGGCATCGTCCGCTACGCCTTGGCCAACGACCTCATCCTCACCCCGGCGAACATCCATTCCCTCAAAATCCGCCATTCCGATCCAATCCGCTCTCCAGAATCGTCCGCCCCCGTCCCGGTCCCTCTCCCTTCGAGCATGTATGTGCCCAATCTCGCCTCCCTTTTCCCGGCCCAGGAGGGAATCGGATCCGTCATCCCATCCAAGGCCGGAAAATCGGAGCGCCCTCCCTCCCAAGAGCCGCGCGCGCCGGTCCATATCCAAAAAGCGCGCCCAGCCGAAAAAACAGAGAAACCCGCCCCCTCCACCCGCAAGGAGAGCAAAGAGAAGAACCCCATCTCGTTCGACCCGCTTCTTTACGTGCCGCCCGTTTCAATGCAAAAGCAGAAGCCCGAACTCCCCTCGTCGAAAAAATCCGCCCCGGCCTATTCCGACCGCCTCGAAGCCGTGTTCGTGGATGCATTCAGCCGCGACCTGTCCGGCCAGCTCTCTTTCCTGGGCGTCAAGCATTCGGTCCCCCCCATCACGCCGGCCGACCTGCGCGACCTCTCCGAAGCGATCTATTCGGGCGGGCAGAACGGCGAGGTGGGGTTCCCCGTCCGCCGCGACCTGCCGGCGTTCGTTTCCTATGCGCTGGAGGCCTCCGACGCGATCGCGTCTTATCTGTCCGAGCGCTGGGGCATCCGCGCCGAGACCTATTCGCGGGGCGGAGGGAATCGGGAGGTCGGCCTCTATCTCTCCGCGCCGGTCGAGACGAAGGCGGCCGTTTCCCGGCACCTGGGCCCCTCATCGTCCTGACTCAATGACCCGGGTGCGCACGCTCGGCGTTTTAATGCCTGGTGAGCACCCGAGCGCGCCGAGCCTAAAGGCATCCCAAGCACGATCGGGCCTTTAGGCCCGGGTCCTTGACGCCGCCCTCCGGATTTTTCACCTCGTAGGCGCCGCGCGGTTGATGTAATAGTTTAATAAGCTCCTCCTCGTCTAGGTGCCATGGGCCTCAATTACCGTTTCTATTCCCAACAGGACGGCGGCGGGAGTCCCTCTTCATCGCTCGCCGGACGCAAGCAGTTCGAATCGGGCCTGGTCCAAGTCGTCGAGGATTTCAACAAGGCCTACTTCGCCGCCAACCCCGGCATAGACCCGGCAAAATTCTGGCCCATGGAAAACAAGACCGGGAGCGACGGCGTCAACCGCATCCGGCAGCTGGCGGACGCGATCCTGGGCGGCGGCCGCCAAAACGTCAGCCAATCCCTCAAGGATGTCGGGGCCAAGGGAACCATCGCCTACCCGATGGGCTCCACCGACACCGAAACCATCCAGTATTACTCCCTGCTGTTCGAACGCGTGGGCACCTGGCTGTCCACCTGGGGCATCGACACAGACAAGAGCAACGGGCGGAGCGCCCAAACCACCCGCTCCCAAGACGGACAAACCATGTATGTGTGGTTCGGGCTTGTCCAATCCCACGCACTTATCGCGTCTGCCATCTCCAGGAACGCGTCCCAGTCCCATTCCACCTCCACTTCCATCATGTCCGACGCGGGCGGGGAGAAGACAACCTCTGCGCCGGGCGCCCTCTCGCCCAAAGAGAAGGAGGACCTCCTCGGCCAGTTCGAGACCCGGCTGACCTACGAGATCGCCGTGATCGTCAATTCGGCCCGCGACACGAAACGGGTCGGCGAGACCTACACGCTCCGCGAGTCGAGCAGCAACAGCGACATGATCCCGTTCCTGCGGACCTCGTTCGTGGACCGCGTCCTCCGGACCGATTTTCGCGTCGATCCGACGGTCCTCTCCGTCTCGATGAACCTGGATCCGGGCGCGCCGGACACGACGGTCGCGGATTATCTGCTCACCGCAAACCGGAACGGGGGCGTCCTCGCGGGCATCTGCGATCATTACGCCCGATTCCTGGGCTGCACGCGCGAGGAGCTCTTCACCCTCACGCGCACGGCCAACGCGTTCGGACGCATCACCATCTCCCTCTCGCTCAACGTCTCCCGGGAAGAGATGGAAGGCCTGATCGTCACGGCGATGTCCAAGCCCGCCCTCGCGTCCGACGACGCCAAAACCTCGCAGCGCGCGCGCCGGGAGAAGAAGATCGAGTCCGAAAGCACGCAGATTGGCACCAGCCCGCAGCTCCAAACCCAAACCACGAAGACCGAAAAGCGGACGGTGGACGACAATCTGGCCCGGGGGGAAACCAAGAAAACCACGAAAACGGCGGCATCCATCCAGAGCCTTGTGGAGGAGCAGAAGACCACTGCCAAGAACGCGCCCAAAGACAACCCGGTCCCGATCATCGGAGACATATTCTGGGCCTCCAATGCCATCCAGTTCGCCGCCTACTCGCTCAAGGACGAGAAAGGCGTTCCTCTCGACGCCCAGGTCCGGCAGCTTTCCTACCTGCTCAACGTTCCGTCCTGCAAATGGGACGAGACCGCCAAGACCCAGTTCATGGACTATCTCGTCTCCATGGCCTATTTCGTGCCGGAGCAATACCGCAAGGCCCTGTTCACCCCCAATCTCGATCACGGCCAGCACACGCTCCTCTCCAGCACGCGCACCTGGAATTCGGCCGAGGCCCTCGATTACATGAAATCGCTCTATCTGGTCCTCAGCGGCGATCCGGCGGCGGAGGACCAGATTCCCGGCGATCTTCTCAACGCCTCGGTG
>JAZDHB010000056.1:0-7149 GCA_043806415.1 Microcaldota archaeon
GGATACGGTGTTCCATCCGCGCAGCCCATATGCCTGCGCCAAGGCGTACGCCTACTATATCGTGCAGAACTACCGCGAAAGCTACGGGATGTTCGCCTCCAACGGGATATTGTTCAACCACGAATCGCCCCGCCGGGGCGAGACGTTCGTCACGCGCAAGATCACGCGCGGCATTGCGCGCATCCTCGCCGGCAAGGACAAACTGCTTTATTTGGGCAACCTGGATGCCAAGCGCGACTGGGGCTATGCGCCCGAATACACAGAATGCATGCAGAGAATCGTCCATCACTCCAAAGCCGACGATTTCGTGATCGCCACCGGCCAGACTCACTCGGTGAAGGAATTCGTGCAGGAATGCTTCTTGCTCGCAGGAAAAGACTGGGAGGAATACGTCAAGATCGACCCGCGCTACTTCCGCCCCGCGGAAGTGGAGCGCTTGCAGGGCGACGCGTCCAAGGCGGCCAAGGAGCTGGGCTGGAAGCCCAAGGTGAAATTCAAGGAATTGGCGAGGATCATGCTGGACGCGGACATGAAGGCGGAAGGGTTGAAAGGGCTGGAATAAGAAAAAGGAAGGAGCGCACGAGAGCGAAGAAAAACAAAGAATAAAAGAAAAATAATGGCGGGCTCGGGCCCGCCATCGTCCACATGGGGTATTCTCATGGTTTTTGACCTCGAAGGCAAAC
Source organism: Microcaldota archaeon (assembly GCA_043806415.1). Taxonomy (GTDB): domain Archaea; phylum Micrarchaeota; class Micrarchaeia; order Anstonellales; family Anstonellaceae; genus CAIXYX01. The sequence continues at coordinate 684 of JAZDHB010000056.1, forward strand.
GCATCCTTCTCACCGGCGGCCACGGATTCTTGGGCACGCCCCTAAGCAAAATGCTCGAGGCGGAGAAGCCCGCCGAACTCGTCCGCCCCCGCTCAAGCGAATACGATTTGTGCGAGCAGAGTAAAGTACGCCAGATGTTCAAGGACCTATCGCCGGACCTGGTCATCCACGCGGCCGGGAAAGTGGGCGGCATCGAGGTGACCCGCTCCAGCCCCGCGGATTCGTATTACCGGAATTTGATGATGGGCGCGCTCACGCTCGAAGAGGCAAGGAAAGCCGGCGTGAAGAAACTCGTCGCGATCGGCACGGTGTGCTCGTACCCCAAAACGCTTCCCCTCCCATTCAAGGAGGATGATTTCTGGAACGGCTACCCAGAGGAGACGAACGCGCCTTATGGATTGGCCAAGAAGATGATGCTGGTGCAGTTGCAGGCGTATCGAAAGCAGTACGGATTTGACGGGATCTACCTGGTGCCCGTCAATTTGTACGGGCCGGGCGACCATTTCAACGACACCTCTTCGCACGTCATCTCGGCCATGATCTACAAGTTCGTGGGCGCCCTCGAGCGCGGCGAGGAGAAGGTCGTGCTCTGGGGCGACGGCAGCCCGACCCGCGAATTCCTGTACGTGGACGACTGCGCGCGCGCCATCGTGCTGGCCGCGAAAAAATACGATGGGCCGGAGCCGGTCAATGTCGGCAGCGGGTTCGAGATATCGATAAAAGAGCTGGCGGACCTCATCGTGAAGAAGACGGGCTACGAGGGGGCGGTGGCGTGGGACAAGACGAGGCCGAACGGCCAGCCCCGCCGGCTCTTCGACCATTCGCGCGCCAAGGAGGGATTCGGGTTCGAGGCGAAGATGACATTCGAGAAAGGCATCGAGAACACGATCAAGGATTACCTCAAGAGAAGGAAAGCAGGACAGGTTTGAGACCATGGCCACCCACCCCACTCCCCGCAAGCCGAAGACTCCCCGACATGAGGTACCGATCGGATTTGCCGACATCGGCGAGCTGGAGAAGAAGTACGTCAACGAGGCGCTGGACAACAAGCGCCTCTCCTACGGCCCGTTCATCCAGCGCTTCGAGCGCGAATTCGCGGCCGCGCACGGGTGCAAGCACGGGATCATGTGCAACTCGGGCACCAGCGCGCTGCGCGTGGCCGTCGCGGCCGCCAGGGAGAAATTCGACTGGAAGGATGGGGACGAGGTGCTCGTGCCGGCCGTCACCTTCGTGGCGACGTCCAACGTGCTCATCCAGCAGAACCTCAAGCCCGTGTTCGTGGATGTGGATGCACTCACCTACAACATCGACCCGAAAGAGATCGGGAAGCGCATCACGGCCCGCACGCGGGGCATCATGCCCGTGCACCTGGCCGGCCTCCCGTGCGAGATGGACCCGATCATGGAGCTCAAGGAGGACCACGAACTTGCCATGATCGAGGATTCGTGCGAGACCATGTTCGCCCGCTACAAGGGAAAGCCGGTCGGCTCGTTCGGCGAGTTCGGATGCTTCTCCACTTATGTGGCCCATATTCTCGTAACGGGCGTGGGCGGGCTCACGCTCACGTCCGACCCCGGCTTGGCCGTGCTGCTGCGCTCGCTGTGCAACCACGGAAGGGACGGAATCTACCTTTCGATCGACGATGACGATGCGGCGCGCGGCAAGAAACTGGACATGATCATGAAGAGTAGGTTCTCGTTCGAGCGGCTGGGCTACTCGTTTCGGGCCACCGAGCTGGAGGGCGCGCTGGCGTGCGCCCAATTCGAGAGAAAGGATGAGATACTGGCCAAGAGGAAGAGGAATGCCGCGTTCCTCACTTCCAAGCTCTCTGATTTGAAGGACGTGCTCCAGCTCCCCACCGTGCCTTCGGACCGGGAGCATTCGTTCATGTTCTACCCCCTCGTGCTCAAGGACCATGAGTACAAGCGCGACGAGCTCACGCTCTTTCTGGAGGAGGCGGGCATCGAGACGAGGTACCTGCTGCCGCTCATCAACCAGCCGATTTACCGCAAGCTCTACGGGAACCTGGACTCAAAATACCCGGTCGCGGCGAACCTGAACGCGAATGCGTTCTATGTCGGCATCCACCAGCATCTGGGCGAGAGGGACCTGCGGCACGTCTCGGATGTGCTGCATGAATTCTTCGAGCGGGGTTAGGCCATGGCTGCACCCGAAGTCCTCTTCCGTCCGACGAAGGAATTCATGGACGATCGGCTGTTCGATTTGGACAACCCCCGCCTGAACGTGGACAACGGCCTGCGCCAGTTCGCAGAAGTGAAAAAACGCCTCGCCAAGGAGGGGATCGAGGCCCGCACCATCGACCGGGCGCGCGATCTGGCAGGCGCGAAGACTATTTTCTTCTTCGAGATGCCCAGGCCCGGCGACCGGTTTTTCCCCCGGTGCGTAGAATCGGGGCTTGCGGAGCGGATGCGCCTCCTTCTCTACGAGCCGCCGGCCACGAGGCCGGACAACTACGAGGAGGCAAGACATGCCGACTTCGGGCGCGTGCTCACCTGGCGCGATGACATGGTGGACGGGAAAAAATACGTCAAGAACAATTTTGTCATGCCGTATTTCAAGTCGGAGAAGATCGAATTCCGCGCGGACGGGACGGAGTTCGACAAGAAGAAGCTTCTGTGCCTCGTGTCGGCCAACAAGTATTCCTTCCACCCCGACCAGCTCTACAGCGAGCGCGTGCGGGCCATACGCTTCATGGAAAAAAACCATCCGGACGAGTTCGATTTGTACGGGCAGCGCTGGGATCTGCCGGTGGTGCATTCCCCCCTGGCCGAGCGGCTGGGCGTGAATAATATTTCCAAAGGGCTCAACCGGCTGGGGAAAGACTCGCCGACCCGCCTGCTCCCAAATTGGCAGTATCCGTCGTACCGCGGCCCCCTGCCCAGCAAGTATCCCACGCTGGGCCATTACCGCTTCTCCATCGCTTACGAGAACCAGAAGAACGTGCCGGGGTACGTCAGCGAGAAATTGATGGATGCTTTTATCGGCGCCAACGTGCCCGTGTACCTGGGCGCGAGCAACATCGGCAAGCATGTGCCGCCCGAATGCTTCGTGGACTTGCGCAAATTCATGGAAGGCGCAGAGACGGATTACGGACGGCTGCACGAATATCTTCGCTCGGTGGAGAAGAAGGAACACGAGGAATTCCTATCGAACATCCATGCGTTCCTCAACTCGCCCAAATCGGACGAATTCAAGATGGACTTCTTCATCGGCAACATCCTCTCGGAAGTGGAGAGCGGGGGATAGAAGCGGAATGGAAAATGATGGGAAGACCCATGGAAAGACGATGAACGGAGCGCGGACGGAGCCGGAATATCATTCTTTCGGGCCCAATTTTGAGGCGTCGATCATCTTCTTGTTTTTGCGATACCATGCATCCAGTTCCCGGATGCCCGCATCGATAGACGTGAATTCGAATCCCGCGCCCAGTTCCTCGCGCAGGCGGGAATTGTCTCCCGTGTAGGCGGGACCCATGCCCGGATGGCGCACGATGATGCCGGGTGGGGGGCGACGGCCGGCCGCAGCCGGTTGCACGTCCTTGTGCAGGGCGCTGATTTTACGGGCCAGCTCGAGAAGCTCGACGCTCGAGTCGGGCGTGGCGTTGTAGAAGACGTGTGGGGCCGGCTTCTTCTTGTCCAGGAAATGCGAGACGATGCGCGCGAAATCGTCCACGTAAAGATAATCGAAGAGGGCGTTCCGGTTTGCGACGAGGACCGGAAGGCCGGAGAGGGCGCGGCAGAGGTTGTTGGAGATGAAGCGGGTGGAATAGTCCTCGTATTTTCCGTAGCAGCCGAAGAGGCGCAGGGAGATGATGCGCCCGTCGTTCTGCGGGAAATTCTCTATTTCCTTCGCGCAGAGGTATTTGGAGAGCCCGTAATCATCGGTTGGGGTGGTGGAGCCGAATTCCTCCTCTTGGACGCGCTCAAGCGCGCGCTGGCGGCCGTATTCGGCCCCCGAACCGACCTGGATGAGCTTCCCGAAATGGCGCGAATGGGAAAGAAGGTTCTTGAACATGTAGAAATTGAGGTCCTTGACGCCCTTGGACGGCTGGCTGCGCGACACCCCGACGGCGGCGCAGTGCACCACGGCATCGGGTTGCTGGAGGGCGAGATAATCGCCCAGCGAGCGCTCATCGAGCAGGTCGAGTTCGGCGCGGGAGGGGGCGAGCACCTCGTATTTGGAGGCGAATCGCTCGGCCAGATTCCGGCCGATGAAACCGTTGGCACCGGTGATCAGCACTTTCATGGGTCTATCTTGGGCAGAAATGAATAAAAGCTGCGGATTTCAGATAAGGGGGGAATGAAGCGAATCACGGGCAGGATGATTATGAAAATGAAAATCTCGGACTATCTCATCGGCTACCTCTCGGCGCAGGGGATCGACCACGGCTTTTTCATGATCGGCGGCGCGCTGGGCCACATCGCCGACGCGTGCGCGCGCAAGGAGTTCGCCCTGTACACCATGCACCACGAGCAGGCGGCCGCCTTCGCGGCCGAAGGCCAGGCCGTGATGAGCCGCAAGCCCGGGCTGGCGATGGCCACCTCGGGGCCGGGGGCGACCAATCTCATCACCGGCATCGGAAGCGCGTTCTACGCCTCCCTGCCGACCATCTTCGTCACCGGCCAGGTGAACACCTACGAATCCAACACCAAGGGCAAGGGGAGGCAGGTCGGATTCCAGGAGACCGACATCGTCTCCATCATCAAGCCCATCACGAAATACGCCGTGCAGGTCTCGGACCCGACGCGGGCGGCTTACGAGGTGGAGAAAGCGGTTTTCATCGCCACGCAGGGCCGCCCGGGGCCCGTGCTGCTGGATTTCCCCCTCGACATCCAGCGCACGGAGATCGAACCAGATAAGCTGGCGCATTTCCTTGGCTCGGTCGAGCACGCGAAGATGGCGGAGGAGAGGAAAGATCCGAGTGCGCAGGTAAAGACGTTCGTCACCATGCTCTCGAAGGCCAAGCGGCCCATCCTCATGCTCGGGCACGGGGTGCGCATCTCCGGCGCCCAGCGGGAGGTGGAGGCGCTCATCGACAAGGCCCGCATCCCGTTCGTCGCCACGCTCATGGGCACCGACGCGGTGCGCAACGACCATCCGCTCTATTTCGGCTTCATCGGCACGTATGGCTTGCGCCACTCGAATTTCGCCCTCGCCAACGCCGACCTGGTCATCGTGCTGGGCGCGCGCCTGGACTCGAGGCAGGTGGGCGTGCAGGCTTCCAAATTCGCGCCCGGAGCAAAGAAAATCCATGTGGATATCGACCCGAGCGAGCTGGGCTCGGGCATCCGCGAGGACCTCTCCGTATGCGCGGATATCAAGGGATTCCTTTTGCCCTGCCTCCAGACGATGCCGGCCGTGAAAGAGCGCAAGGAATGGACCGGCTTCCTTAAAGGGCTCAAGGAAACGTATGCCTTGCCCGATCAGGAGATCGGGCCGGACGAAATCAGCCCCAATGCGGCCATCGGAGCCCTCGCGGACGCGTCCCGGGAGAAGGACATCGTCAGCGTGGACGTGGGCTCCCACCAGATGTGGTTCGCCCAGAGCTGGAAGGTCAAGCGCGGACAGGTCGTGCTCACCAACGGCGGCATGGGCCCCATGGGCTGCGCCCTACCCACGGCCATCGGCGCCTCGCTCTCCGAGCGCTCCCGGGGCGCGTGGGTGGTGTGCGGGGACGGGGGATTCCAGGTCAACATCCAGGAGATGCAGACCGTGGCGCGCAACAAGCTGCCGATCAAGATGGTGGTGCTCAACAACAACTCGCTCGGGATGCTCACCCAGTTCCAGACCGAGAATTTCGAGGGCCGGCTCATCGGCAGCGTGGACGGCTACGACGCGCCCGATTTCGTGCGGGTGTCGGAGGGCTATGGCATCCCGGCCCGGCGCGCGTCCAGGCGCTCCGAACTGGCCGCATCCGTTTCCTGGCTCGCCTCGCAGAAGGGGCCCGCCCTGCTCGAGATCGTGGTGCCCCGCACGTATTGGGCGCTGCCCAAGGCCAGCTACAACCGGCCCGTGGTGGACATGAAGCCGCTCCTGCCCGAAGAGGAGATGAAGAAGGCGCTCAAGTATGTCTGGGACGACTACGTGCGGGTGCGCGATGGGCGCGACGAGCCGGCCAAGGTGCGCACGCCCGGCCCGTGAAAGCGACGCATAAAAAAAAACGCGGACTTTCGTTCCTGTCCGGCTCGCGCAAGTCGGCTCGGGCGCGCCGGCGGATGGAAACGGTTAAAACCACTGCATTCGAATAGAGAAACATAAATAAAGACGATTTATCTCGTTTGTGAGGGTGTTTTTCGATGGCTGAACCGATACGCGACCCGGGAAAATTGCAGGCGCAGATCGACGAATTCCAGAATTTGCAGAGGCAGATGCAGCTGGTCATGATGCAGCACCAGCAGATCCAGGTCGCCCTCGAGGAATTGAAAGCCGCCAAAGCGGAACTCGC
>JAZDHB010000057.1:0-9966 GCA_043806415.1 Microcaldota archaeon
GGTGCGCCTCTTGCAAATCTCGGGGGCAAAACGCATCTTCACCTGGGACTGCCATTTCGTGAAAAAATTCGGCACTTACGAGTACGAGGGCGTGCCCATCTCCAACCTGTGCATGGGGCCGGAACTGGTGGAGTTCCTGCGCGCGGCGCGCCCGGAGTCGGCCGTGGTAAGCCCGGACGCGGGCGCCAAATACCTCGTGGGCGAGACCGGGCTCTTCATGCGCAAAGAGCGCGGAGATTATGCCGAAGGGGAGCAGGCCTACCGGCCCGTGTCCAGGATGGACGCGGACTTCGACGTCTCGGGAAAGCATGTCGTCCTCATCGACGACCTGATCGCCGGGGGCGGGACGATGGTGAAGGCCACGCAGAAATGCCTGGAGATGGGCGCCAAGAGCGTGTCCTGCGCGGCCACGCACGGCATGTTCCTCAAGGACGCGATGGAGCGACTGCACGCGGCGGGCGCGATGCGCATCGCCACCACCGACACCATCCCGAACGCGGCGGCGGCCGTGAGCATCAAGAAGGAAATCGAAGGCCTGCTTTAGGAAAAAGGAGAGACGAGAAAAAATAACAGAATGGAGAACTGGGCGCTCGGGCGCCCTCGCGGGCCGGAGTGCGGCGGTTCTTGGTTTTCTGCGAGGCGGACCGGACCGATTGGGCGCCGACATAAAACCTTATTAACCTCCGAGCGGGTAAAAACGGCATGACGATTTCCAAGAGAATGCCGCTCGCCCTGATCGTATGCGTATCCAGCTTCTTGGCCTTGTCGTTCCTGTATGGTTGCATCCAGCCCTCGCAGGCGCAACGGTGCGCGCCCTTCTCGGGCGCCGAGAAGGACAAATGCCTCAACGAGACCGCCATCTGGTACCAGGAGCCGTATATCTGCTACTCGATCGAGGACACGACGTTCCGCCGCTCGTGCCTGGAGAAGTCGGTGGACCCGCAGGAGGCGCAGAAGATGCAGGCGGCGATCCTGTACGGGCAGAACAACGTGAACGAGCCGGCCCGGATACTGCCGGCGCTGGCGCCCAGCAAGCCGCCGCAAGCCGCCAACGGGACCGGCGCACTCCAGGCAGGAAACATTGACGCGCAGATTTCGGATTGCCAGAAGACCCAGAACCTGAGCATGCCGGCCTGCGTGCGCGTGGTGGCCATCGCGAACTCGAACATGGGATTGTGCGCGAACATCACGGACGATGATTACCGCTCATCCTGCATTTCCAACATCGCGCTGAGCAGCAAGGACCCGGCGCAATGCGGCCTGCTCACGCGATCCGGAGATGCCAACATCTGCAAATACTACACGAGCGGCGGATGAAAAAAGGCGCAAAAACAAAAACAGTCCAGTAAGAAAAGCAGCGGAGGCAGGCGGCACGGGCGTGTCGAGCCCGAAGGTATCGTATCACGCCCGGGCCTTCGGGCTCGGGCCATTGACGAGGAGCGAGGCGCTCACTTGCTTTCGGCCAGTCTCTTTTTCATGAAATCCTCGAGCTTGTCCATCGCCGCCTCGATCTCCTCTTCTTTGGCCAGATAGACCAGGCGGAAGAATTTGCCGCTCAGACTCGACGAGAAGCCGCTGCCGGGCACGGCCACGATGCCCGTGTTGGTGAGCAGGTCGTGGACGAATTCGGTGTCCGTCTTCCATGGCCCCTCACATATTTGGGGGAAGATGTAGAAGGCGGCTTGCGGAGCAGTCGTACGGATGCCGGGGATGCCGTTGAGGCGGCGGACGATGACGTCCCGCCGGCGCTTGAGGCGCGCGAGCGCGTCGGGCAGGTGGTCGGGAGGGTGCGAGAAGGCGGCGACGGCCCCTTTCTGCATCTCCCAGTTGACGGAAAGGCGGGCGTTGCAGAGGCGCACGAGGCCGTTCTGCACGTTCTCCAGGCCCGGCCCGTGCAGGGCCAGATAGCCCACGCGGGCGCCCGGATAGAAATAGTTCTTGCTCATGCCGTTGCCCCGGATGACGGGCACATCGGGGGCGAGCGTGTGGATGGGCGAATGCGAGCCGTCGAACACGAGCTGGTCGTAGATCTCGTCGGCGACGACGGGGATGGAATGCTCGCCGGCCAGGTCGAGGATGGCCTTGAGCGTGCCCGAAGAATAGACGGCGCCGGTGGGATTGTTGGGCGAGATGAGCACGAGGGCTTTGGTGCGCGCGTCCACCTTGCGGCGCAGGTCGTCGAGGTCCGGCTGCCACTGGGGATCGGTCGCATACTCCCGATCCTCGCCGCCGAGCACGCGCGAGATGGTGTTGTACAAAGGATAGGACGGCGAGGGCAGGAGGAAATGGTCGCCGGGATTGAGCAGGGACTGGAACACGAATGAGAGGCCCTCGCTCAGCCCGCTCGTGACGAAGATGCGCTCGGGTGGGAGGCCCTCGCGCCGGGCCAGCACCTCGCGCAGCGCCGGATCGCCCTCGGAAGGCGCGTAGCCGGTCAGGCGCGGATCGTCGAGGGCCGCGCGGATCCCGGCCGTGACCCACGGCGGCGGGGCGAAATCGAACCGGTTGGGGTCGCCGATGTTGAACCAGTGCATCGGCACGCCGCGCGCCTCCACTTTGCGGGCGGCGAGCACGATGTCACGGATCGCATAGGCGACGTGGTCCATGCGCGAGGCGAGGGGAAGCGGAGGGGAAGACATGGGAGATCCATGCGCGCGGGAATTTATAAAAAGATGGACGGATACGACGTCAAATAACGAAAAATGAGGTTACTGGGAAGTTATTGAATGCGGGTGCCTTGAAGAATCATTCCTGGGATACGATGTGCAAAAATTGCAGCCGCCCGCCCCGGTAGACGCCGATCGAGGCTTCGCGCCGGATGCGCCCGGACGAGAGGGGGGCGAAATCCGAATCCGAGAAGGCGTTGGACGAGGAACCGCCCTGCGCATGATCAGTGTATTCGCACGAGACGTCGGAATACGCGGAGGCGTCGAAAAAGTCCGCGCAGTAGGCAGGAGCTTGAGACATGAGGGAAGAATCGGACGCGCCGGCGGCCGACAGGGCCAGGAGGCCGTCGTTGAGGGACTGGTATTTGTAGAAATCGAGCAAGGGGTTGGGCGCGGGCGGCACGGATGCGATGAGCGCGAACGCGAGCACGAGCAGGAGGGAGGAGAGCAGCAGTTCAAGCCACATCATAGGGATCACGACGAGAGGCACGCATAGACGTGCACCGGCAGGTTGTTTGAGAGCATGAGGCGCGAGACACAGGTCTGGTCCGCGGGTCCGAGTAGGGGGGCGTTCGGGATGCTCGACTGTCCGTAGTAGGCGAATTTATCGGCTGCTTTCGGCCTGAAATCGAGGGCGGGCGCGATTTGGGGGTATTCTTCGAACTGCATGCGGTTGAACTGGCCGAGGCGCACGAAATTGACCCCGGACGCGTCGGACGAGCGGGCGGACGCGCCATGGGCGTAGAGGAACTCCGCCTCGGCGATAACGTGCGCGAGGCGCGCTTGCGAGGAGGCGCGCTCGCTTGCGAACACCGTGATGAAATGCGCGTAATTGAGCACGGGCATCATTATCATGATGAGGAAGAGGAACACGAGCATGGCCTCGACACTAGCCGACTGGCCGCGAAGCGGAAGGGGCGAAAGGCACGGGGAGCTAGATCGGGACATCATGGGACACCGCGTAAGTTTGGATGTGGCTAAGCAGGTTGGAATCGAAATCTGAGCAAAGGGAAGGGTCGGTCTGCGCGCAGGGCTCGAAGTGCAACGGAACTTGGAAGAAGATGCCGACCTGCGAAACGTAGATGTCGCGCTTGAAATGCTCGAGGGTGGCGGCTTGCGAGCGGGCCGCATCGGTCAGCCGGGTCTGCACGGCGCCGCTGAACCGGTTGGTCGCCGCTGAGAGCACGATGATGACGCTCAGAAGGAAGAGGAAGGCCATGAGCGCCTCGCTCGTGGCCTGCGCGCGGGAAGCACGAGGAGATGAGGAAGAGGGGAGAGGCAGCGGTTTCATTGCAAAACCTCGTATTCGAGCGGACTTATGGCAGATACGTTCGTCGAACGCTGGAATGTGCCGGCCCGGATGGGAGAGTTGAGGGACACGGAAATGCTGTTGGACTCAAGTTGGATTTTGCTCGCGCATTCGGCAGCCATGAGCGCGGCTTGGAGGGCGCCATATAGATGCGCGGATTCCGAAGGTGAATCTACGCCGCAATAGATGGCCGCGTCGGATCCGGTTTTTTGAGACCAGACGGTGAGGAGGGCGCTCCATTGCGCGAGGATGGCGCCCCGGACGCATTCTTGTTGGACGTCATAGCTCAGCGCGGGGAATGCTTTGCTGGCGCTTTCGCATGCGACGACCGCGACGGCCGGCGCGGAGGGCGAATCGGGCGTGCCTTTTTCAACGGAGGCCGCGATCTCCCGCGCCGAGGCGACCATCGCGCGCTTGAAGGCCACGTGCTCGACATAGGCGCGTTCGGTCGCATAGGCGCCGGCCAGGTTGGACGGAGAGGGGGTTTGCACCAGGAGCGGAAGGAGAAGGAGATAGGCCCACTGGAGCATGAGCAGGAACGTGATGTATCCTTTCCTTGTCGAGGCCACGGGAATGTGAGGAGTGGGAGGAATAAAAATCGCATCGGTGCGGTTGGGCCGGATGGCGGCCGGGCTAGGAGGGCCCGAAAGAATGGAAAAGTGGGGAAACCGGCGCTCAAGGGCTGCAGACCACGGCGCTGGGGATGCCCGAGATGATGCCCAGGATCGTCGGCGCGATGATGGAGATGAGGATGCCCACGACCGCACCGGTGACGCACGAGGTCGCCCACGCGCTGGCCTTGGCGCGCATCTCCGCCCCGCCCATCTGGCCGCCGGCATAGATCACGCCAGCCGACATCATGAGCAGGAGCGCGAGCGGCGGGATGAGGCTCTGGATGTCGTTGCACAGCTGGCTTAACGATTTCTCCAGCTGCTGGGTCGCGTCCTGTGCCTGCGAGATGGACAGGAGCAGGAGCAATGAGAAGAGCGCCAGATGAATCCGCAGGTTGTGGTTTGCCATCATATACCTCGTTCCCTTCAGGAATATAAAACCATATCGCGCACGCCGCGCGCGCCTGTGACGGGAGCGCCGGCATCTTAGGGCTTGGAAGCGGTGCCCAGCAACGCGTCCTTCACGCGGCCCATCCCGATGACCTCGACCAGCCGGCCCATCTTCGGCCCGCGGGGTTTGCGGATGAGCGCCTGGTAGAGCGTGGAGAAAAATTCCCCTGGCGCAAGCGAATGCGCGCGCGCGACGCTGAAAACCAGGTTGTGGATGTCGAGCGCGGACATGCTGGGTTCGAGGCGGCGGGCCCACTCTTGGACGACCGGGTCGTCCGAGGCCGACGGACTGAAGCGGAAACGGTAGTCTTCTGGGATGAGGTTCTGCGCGTCCCAAGCCTGCACGAAAGGCGCGAGGTATTGGATGTCCGCGGCGTGCCCCAGCTTCTGGGCGACGAGATCCCAGTTGCCGTAGAAGCCATAGTAGATGAGCAGGTCGCTGAACGGAACCGACCAGAGCGGGCGGCTGGCGGCCAGCGCGTAGGCCAACGCGCGCTTGCGCTCGGCCCGGCTGACCTCGGCCGCCGGCGATTCGGTCTGGTTGACCAGCGTCGGCGGGAGCGTGGCGGATACGGCGAGGCCGGCCGAATCCGCGAGCCCGAACCGCTGGGCGAGCCGTCCGGCTTCCTCATATTCGCCGATGAGGCGCACGAGATTGTCGGCCGTGGGGTTGATGTCGCGGTTCTCGGCCAGGTCGGGACGCAGGAGCGCGTAGGCCAGCACGGGGGCGGGCTGGAGCTTGAGCAGGTCGGAGAGGCCCATGCCGATGCCTTTGGATTTGGAATATTTCTTGCCCATGAAAAGGACGAATCCGAACTTGTAGCCGATCGGCGGCTCTTTGTTGAATATCTCACGAAAGACGGCCTGGCAGGTGTCCCACGAGCCGCCGCGGGTGTGGTGATCCATGCCTGCGCCCTCGATGGAGGTGCCAAAATGCCGCATCCAGGCGGGCCAGTGCAGGCGCCAGGTGAGCTTGTATTGGTGGTCCGAGAGTTTGTTGGAGCCCGCATGGCCGCAGCCTCGGGTGTATTTGACGTCCCGATCGCACGTGTAATCGTAAGAGTCGGCGTCGGCACGCGTCACCCGGGTGGTGGCGATGCGCCCGCATTTTTCGCAGATGGGCATGAACGGATGCCAGTCGGCCGGCAGCTCGGGGCGCAGGGAAGTTCGGGCCACCAACTCGCGCATTGACTCCGTTTTCGAGACGAACAGGCGGGCGGCGTCATCCATCGCGCCGGAGGCGTAGAGTTCCTGGGCGCGCACGATCTTAGGCCGGATGCTAAATTGCTTGGCGATGCCCAGGGATTCGTTTAGGAAATAATCGCCGAATGATGGATATTCCCCAGTGGGGTCGGGCACGTGGCAGAGAGGTTTGCCTAAGTGGGGGGCGAGCAGGTCGTCGTATTTTTGCATGGACACCGGCACGCCGTCGAAGGCGTCGAGGATGTCGGCGACGAAGAGATAGCACACGTCCTTGCCCAGGTGTTTAAGATAATGGGTGATGGCTTGGGGGTAGAGCATCTCGCAGAGCGTGCCCATGTGCGCGGGGCCGGATGTGGTCATCCCCCCGGTGACGATGTAAGGGCCCGAGGACTGGTCGAGGACTTTCTGGCCCAGTTGCTCGACCCAATGCTTGTGCTCGGTGGAGACGGATGGAGGTTGATCAACCATGGATGAAGATGGGAGATGAAAGTATAAAAATAGGAAAGAGGTCGCACGCTCGCGGCCGGCTCGGGCCGGCGGAGGGCGCCGATGCCTTGCAAGGAAAGCGGACTCCCGCCCGGCGCCGGGACCCTGGACTTCCACTAATCATCTGCGCGCGAAAAAAATCCTAGTAGAGCTTCTCCAAACGTTCGATTCTCCCCTTAAACAAGGTCAAATCATCCTTATATTTTGAAAAGAAGGTATCTAGCATGTTTTCTTTTGTTTCATCAACACATAACACCGATTTTGTGTTCCAAAACGATTCTGGAAGCTGCATATTCCTTAATTCGTAGTAAAACCTTCTCTTTACTGTATTATATCTATTATAATTCTCAGAATGTAAGTCAAAGCAATATAATATCATAATGTACCTATGGTTACATATTATTATAATATTATCGTTTCATTGTTTCTTTTGTTTTATTCATTGTTTTTAATTTTATTTCAGCCTTTTTTCCGTCGTCGTGTTCGTCGTCGTTGGCTCTGGGTTTAGCCTTCTTGCATCATAAAAATCCCGCCGTTCTCCTATTAGCGGAAGTATGGGGTCCGGCCGACCTGCCCAAAAACAGATCCTCAAGAGCTACGCTATCTGGTTAAATCTGAAAAAGACAAAATAATATTTTAAAAAGACGAAACAAGCCCGAAAAACGAAAAAAGGCCCGAAAACAACGAATCAGTCAAATCCGGCTGATTGGACTCCCGCGCCGGCTTTGCCCACCAAAATGACGTCCTCGACGCTTTTGACCGAGCTGTACAGCACGCTCTTCTCGCGCAGCACGCGCTTGGCCTCTTCCTTGGAAACATTGGAGAGGGGTTCCATCACAAGCCGGACGATCTTCCCCTGTTCAAGGTCGATGAGAACGTCCTGCGCGCGCCCGAGGAACTTGCCTCCGTCGCTGTAGATATCCATCCCGTAAATCTTTGATACCTTCATGGTCATAACACTCACCTGGTCGCAGACGACTTCGTCTTGTCGCCTATTACAACACGCTCTTTAAAATACTTTTCTTGAAGAAGCCCGACGCTAATCCATCAACGATAACAAATAGAAAACGGCATAGTGGGAAGTGGATTTGAACCACTGATCTCTGGGTTATGAGCCCAGCGGGCACTCCAAGCTACCCTATCCCACTCTGTTTATCATCATGCACGTTCGAGTTTAAATAGGCGCCGTTCATTCCCGCCTGCCGCGCGTCGAAGAATGGCCGTCGCATCTGTCGGTCCTTCCAATCCGCCGCCCGAACCGTCTGCCCATTTGGGCCGGCTTCTCCTATCTCTTCTCCACAAACGTCAGGCTCGAACCGCATTGGGCGCACCGGAACATCTGCGCGCTGGCCTCGTCGAACGGGATCGGGCGGTCCGGCCCGCACTGCGCGCAGCAGTAAGCTTCCATGCCCGTCACTCCGTCCCGGGCCGGCGCGGGGGCAGCCGCCATGGTCGTTGATTCGTTTTCCACCGGTTTCATCAGGTCCAGCGCCCGCTCGTTGTTGAGGCGCCATACGTACGAATACCATCCGCTGTTTTTGTCCCGGCTGCGGTAATAGCTCGCCAGCCCGAACGAATGCAATTTGTTGAGCACCACGCGCACGTCGCTCGAGCGCACGTCCGCCTTGCGGGCGATCTCCTCGTCCGACATCTCGGCCGTGAATTCCTGGAGGACATGGATCGCGTGCTCGCCGACGTTCCGGATGAGCCAGTGGCGCACCTTCGCGTCCCCCATCAGCTGGGCGCACCAGACCTTGTTCATCGCCTCCTTGTGCGCCGCGCTCTTTTTCGGCCCGGCTGGCCTCGGCCGGGCGGCCGCGGCTTTCGCTGGACGATGTTTCATCGCAGCCTTCGGGCCTCTCGCCGGCTTGGCCTTTGTGTTGCGCGCCCGAGCCATGCCCTGTTTCTTGGTCGCCATATACTTCTATTATTTGACAAACTCAATATTTATACCTGCCTCTACTTCTTACTCATTTTAACATCTTTTCCTACTTTAGCCGGCTTAATCTGGATTTTTCCCTCCCACCGCTTCGCCAGCTCCCGGCCTTCGCAATACCGGTCCAGGAACACCGCCAATGCCGCGATCTCGGAATGGGGCTGGCTGCTCACCGACACATTGAAATCCGCCAGCGTATAAGCCTCGGTCGGGACCTTCTGCGAGCCGACGAGCACGAGGCAGTCCTTGCTCTTCTTGCGGATCGCGTCCATCACGTCCTGCACGGGCAGGCCGTACATGGTCAGGTTCACGAAGCATCCGCCGTTTTTCTTGAACTTCTCCACCGCGTCCATCCAGTCCTTCTCGTATCTCACGTCAAACGGCCCGCCCCAGTTCTCGACGATCTTCTCGACCCGTCCGACCAGCTCGGCGTCTTCCTCGCCGCACAATATCGCGCCCTCCGCCCCGAGCGCCCGGGCCGCGAGCAGGACGTGCATGCTCGCGCGCGGATCCCGTCCGCGCCGATGCCCATACCGCAGAACCCACAAGCCCATCCGACCAACCATCCTCGTTCAATCAGTTTGTGCAGGCATGTTTTTGGAAACAGAAACGACTTTTTAGCGCCGGGGAAATCCATGCATGTCTCAAGGATAAAAAAGGATTTTCAACGGGCTCGGTGGGATTCGAACCCACGACGTTTTGGTTTCTTCGCAAGAAATGGTCCTGCCTAAGAGCCAAACGCTCTACCAAGCTGAGCTACGAGCCCAAGACGCGCGAATTCATTGGGCAACCAGAGTTTAAAATCGCTTCGCCCCGCTCCGGCAGTCCACGCGAAATGTCTGAGCGGCCGAAAACAGCCGTTTTCCCCGCCGGCGCCGCATCCGGGCCGCCTCATCGCGCAAGCCGCTCCGATCGCGCGGGCTGTTCACGGGTGCTTCCCTTCTTTCCAGCGTCGCCGCACCAGCAGCGCGCCCTCGATGCCAAGCACGAGGAGACTGGCGGCCGCGACCACCACCACGATGTTTTCCAGCGTGAAGAAATCGTGCCGGTACACGGGCTGTTCCACCACCACAATCTTCTGGGCCGTGTTGTTGTCTTTGGGCGCGCTCGCGTTCTGGTCCGGTCCATTACCGGCCGCCGGCGCCCCCTGCGTGTCGTTCTTGACCAAGGCCGTCTGGGACGCGTTCGCGAGCGGCGGCTCCACGGCCGGCTCCGGCGCGAGCAAGGCCGTAGCCTGCTGGATTCCCTGCCAAGCCGCCTTGGTGTTCTCCCGGACGGCCAGGGGGCCGCGCGCGTCATCGATGA
>JAZDHB010000058.1:0-50556 GCA_043806415.1 Microcaldota archaeon
AGCTCCCCGAGCTTCCAGCCGAACCTCTTGCCGCAGGTGTCGCTCTCGCCGGGCGCGCACCAGCAGTCCCGGCCCCAATCACGGAACGATTCGGCCGCCTTCGCGACGAGCGCGCCGGAGGTGAGCACGGCCCCGCCCTCGCCGGTGGTGATGTGGTGCGCCGGATAGAACGAGAGCGTGGCCGCGTCCCCGAAGGTGCCGACCTTCTTCCCGTCCCACGTCGCGCCCAGCGCGTCGCAGCAGTCCTCCACCAAAAACAGCTCGTGCTCATGGCAGAACTTCACCACCGCGTCCAAATCGAACGGGTTTCCCAGCGTGTGCGCCAGCATGAGCGCTTTCGTCTTGTCGGTGAGCGCCTCGTCCAGCCTGCTCACGTCCATGTTGTAGGTGCCCGGCTCGGTGTCGAGGAATACGGGCACGAGCCCGTTCTGCACGATGGGATTGACCGTGGTGGGGAACGAGGCCGCGGTGGTGATCACCTCGTCTCCGGTCTTGAGCCTCCGCTTGCCCATGAGCGGCGACGTGAGCGCCGAGAGGGCCACCAGGTTGGCGGACGAGCCGGAATTGACCATGAGCGCCTTCTTCACGCCTGTCCAGGCGGCCAGTTCCTGTTCGAAGCGTGCGTGGTATCTCCCGGCCGTGAGCCAGAAATCAAGGGACGAGTCCACGAGCGCGCACACCTCCTTCTCGTCGAACACGCGCCCGGCGTAGCGGATCGGGTCCCCTTTCTTGTACGGCGCCGGCTGGTGCGCCACGGCATAGAATTTCCGGGTAAGTTCGAGGATTTTCGCCCGCAGTTCTTTGGCTTGTTCGCTCATAATCATTACATCCGATGCTTATTCCGCATCTTCCTAGTATTTTCCCATCTTTCGCAGCAGCGGCAAGGCGATGCGTATCGCGAGATTGGCGAAAGGCGCCAGGATGAAGGTGAAATACGACAGCACGTAGAGGACGAAGGCCATCAGGTGCTCCGGGAGGCCGCCCCAGACCGCGCCGGCCAGGCCGCACTGGCTGCGGCACAGCCCTCCCTTGCCCCTCGCGATGCTGCTGCTAGCCTGCCGCAAAAGGCTCAAGGCGGCGTTGCGCAGCATGGCCTTCTCCTGTTTCGCGCCCTCCTCCCCCTGCGGGATATAATTGCGGAAGAGCTTCTTGACCATGGAATACTGCTCCATGATGCTGATGTTGTTGTCGATGAGGTAGTTGGTGTCGTTGCTTCCATAGATTCGGTACGACGAGGTCGTATCCGCGTTGTAGATGCCGTCGAAGCGGTAGGCGATCTTGAGCCACATCATGTAATCGCTCGGGCCCGGGAACTGCGGGTCGTAATTCCCGCACTTCTCGTGCGCATCGCGGCGCACGAGCACGGTGCACACGGGCATGAAATCCCTCTCGATCAGAAGAGAGAACATTTCGCGCGAGGGCACGAGGCGGGACTCGCCAGCCAGCCTGTTCCTTGCCTCTATTTTGTGTTGTCCTCCTTTCTCGTCGATGTTTTTGTATTTACAGAAGCACAGCCCCGCCGTCGGGTTCTTTCCGAGCAGCGCGATCGAGGAGGGGAGGAAATTCTTTTCCCACAAATCGTCCGAGTGCAGCACGGCGACATACTCCCCCTTCGCCTCATCCAGCCCCCGGTTGAGGCTGCCCACGATGCCGATGTCCTCCTCGTTCTGGATGAAGCGGATGCGCTTGTCGGCGGTCGCGAGCTTTTTCACCACGTCCTGCGAGCCGTCCGATGAGCGGTTGTCGATGACGAGGGCCTCCCAATCCTGGAAATCCTGCGCACGCACGCTCGCGAGCGTGAGGCCCACGAAATCGGCCTTGTTGCGCGGGGGCACGATGATTGACACTTTCGGGATTGGCATACGACCACGACTGGCATACAGCCACATTTATAAGCGATATCCATTGTTCTCGAAGCCAAAATAAATAAAAGGTGCCTAAGCCCCATTCCATCCATGCAAGACACCGAGAACTGGCCAGTGGTCATACTCTGCGGCGGGCAGGGCACGCGCATGCGCGAGGAGACCGAATTCAAGCCCAAGGCGATGGTCACCATCGGCGGGCAGCCGATCCTTGTGCACATCATGCGCACCTACGCCAAATTCGGATTCAAGCGCTTCATCCTCTGCCTGGGCTACAAGGGCGAGATGATCAAGGAGCATTTCCTCAAGGCGGAATTCAACGACAACGACTTCACCCTCCATCTCTCCGACCGCAAGATGGACGTCATCCACCGCTCGGCCAAGGGCGAGGACTGGGAGATCACCTTCGCTCAGACGGGCCTGAACGCCTCCACCGGCGCGCGCTTAAAGAAGATCGAGAAATACGTCGACACCCCTCATTTCCTGCTCACCTACGGAGACGGGGTGGCGGACATCGACCTCTCCCGGCTTGTGAAATTGCACCTTCAGCAGAAGACCACGGCCACCCTCACGGGCGTCAAGCCGCCGGCCCGCTTCGGGCTCCTCGAGCTGGACGGGGACAAAGTGAAAAAATTCCGAGAGAAACCCATCATGAACGAATTTGTCAACGGCGGCTTCTACGCGTTCGACCGCAAGATATTCGGCCATCTCTCGTCCGACGACGCCTGCGTGCTGGAATACGAGCTCTCCGAGCTGGCGGAGGAGGGGCAGCTCTCCATCTACCGGCACGAGGGCTTCTGGCACATGATGGACACCTACAAGGACTACCTGGACCTGAACAAGGTGTGGGACGCGGGCAAAGCCAAATGGAAAGCGTGAGGTCCTTTTTTTGCTCGCAAAATTCTTTTCCAAAAAGCGTGTCCTCATCACCGGCCACACCGGCTTCAAGGGAAGCTGGCTGGCCCAGATGCTCGTTTCCATGGGCGCGGACGTCTCGGGCTTCGCGCTTGAGCCCAACACCGACCCCAACCTCTATTCCCTCCTCTCGCTGGATTCCCGCCTCTCCAGCCGCATCGCAGACATCCGCCACTACGGCGACGTGCTTTCGGTCATCGAGGAAGAGAAGCCCGAGATCGTCTTCCACCTGGCCGCCCAGCCGCTCGTGCGCGCCAGCTACGACGACCCGCGCTACACGTTCGAGACCAACGCGATGGGCACCGTGAACGTGCTCGAAGCCATCCGCCGCACCTCGTGCGTGCGCAGCGCCGTCCTCATCACCACCGACAAGGTGTATGAGAACAAGGAGGACGGCAAGCCCTTCGCCGAGGGCGATGCGCTGGGCGGGCATGACCCGTACAGCGCCTCGAAGGCGGCAGGCGAGATCGCGATCAGCTCGTACATCCGCTCGTTCTTCAACCCTTCCCCCGGCGGGGAAAAGCCCTCCCGTCCCGGCGCAGGCGAAAAGCCCGTTGCTTCGGGTTCGGCTGCGAGGGCCGCCCGTCCGCTCGCCGCCAGTCCGGGCTTGGGCGGGAAGGGCGCCGCTTCGGGCGCCGTCCCCTCTCTTCCCCTCATCGCATCCGCGCGCGCCGGCAACGTCATCGGCGGCGGGGACTGGTCCGCCGACCGCCTCGTGCCGGACATCATCCGCGCCAAGGCGTCCGGCCAGGCGCTCGTCCTGCGAAACCCCTCCTCCATCCGCCCCTGGCAGCACGTGCTCGACCCGCTCTACGGCTATCTCCTGCTCGCCAAGGGGCTTGGCGGAGGCGACCGTCCGCTTGTGGGCGCATACAATTTCGCCCCGGACGAATCCAAGCCCATCACGGTGGAACAGATTGCCAGAAAGGCCGGGGTGAAATACTCGGTGCAGCCAGATGGCAAGAAGCACGAGGCCGGCACGCTCATGCTCGACGCGGGCAAGGCCAGGAAAATGCTGGGCTGGAAGCCCCGGCTGGACCTGGACGAATCGCTCCAGCTCACGTTCGAGTGGTATTCTCGCCATGCGGCCGGCGAGGACATGCTCAAATTCACACAGAAACAAATCGACGACTACCTCAGGAAGGCGGAAAAATAAGAAGCATCAGTCCGTCCGTTAAGCTCGATTTCATCCGAACCGCGGAGGGACATGTGGCCTGATGGCCACAATTCGACAACGGCTAAGCCGTTGTCGAGGGTCCGCCCCCCTCCCCAGTTTGAGGGCGAGCAGGCCTACGAAAGGCCTGCGCGCAAGCGTCGGCTTTGGCCGACGCTGCACCATCGGCCTACGGGCCGATGCTTGCGCAAGCCCCGCAGGGCTTGCTCGCCCGAGAGGCTCGACGCTTCGAGCCTCTGGGCACAGCCGGCAGCGGCCGGCTTATCGGCAAGTCTGTTGCCGACACAGTCGGCTCTCCAGAGCCGACTCGTGTCCTCCTGACCCTCCCCCCGAGGTTAGCTTATGTCGTCTGTCCACGTAGTCGGCGCGGGTCCCGCGGGCTCTTTTGCGGCATTGAGCGCCCTAAAAGCCGGCCATGACGTCTATCTGTCCGAGGAGCACGAGCGCATCGGCCAGCCCGTGCACTGCTCCGGGCTCGTCTCCGCCTCGGGCCTCAAGCAGATGGACGACGTCGTGCCCTGCAAGAAGGTCATCCGCAACCCCATCTACCGGGCCAATTTGCACGGCGCGAATTCGTGTTTCTCGCTCTCCTACGCGCAGCCCAAGGCTTACGTCATCGAGCGCGGCAAATTCGACTTTCTCGCCGCCCGCAAATTCATCGACGCGGGCGGCAAGGTCCTCTCCGGGCACGGCGTGCGCCGCCTCGAGGACCTCAAGTCAAGGAATGTCATCGGCGCGGACGGTCCCATCTCCACCATCTCGCGCCTCTTCGATTTCCCCCGCATCCGCGCCTACACCTCCTGCTGGCAGGGAGATTTCTCCTACCGGTGCATAGACACGGGGGCGGTGGAGGTCTTCTTCGACCCCCGCCTCTGCCCCGGATTCATTGGCTGGATAATTCCCACGAGCGAAGAGACGGCCGAAATCGGCCTGGGCGTGGCCAGCGCGAAAGGGCTCCATGCCGCGCGCAACCAATTCCTCTCAAAAATCGGCCTTAAAGACAAGAAGCCTGAATCCGAATTCTCGGCCCTCATCCCTCTTACCGTGCGCCAGAAAACAGGGAAAATCACAAATGGATACAACGTGGTGCTGGCGGGCGACGCCGCCGGACAGGTGAAGGCCTCTTCCGGGGGCGGCATCTTCTTCGGCTCCTCGTGCGGGCGCCTGGCCGGACAGTTGTTCGAGCATCCGGACGAATACGAGAAAGCCTGGCGCCAAAAATACGGCCTCGACCTCGCGCTCCACGGCCTTTTGCGCCGCGGCATCAATTCCCTCCCCTCTTTTGGCGTGGACTTGTGGCTGGCGAGCATGAAGGCCCTGCGCTTCGAGCGGCTGCTCGCCGAATCCGGCGAGATGGACGAATATTCCAAGATGCTCTCGCTGCGCAGCCTGGGAGCATGGGCGGGGGCATGGGCCGGGAATCCAAGGAAAAAGAGCGAATCAAGGAAAAAAGATTGAAAAATAAAAAGGAATCAAAAAAGATGGAGAAAAGAAAAAAGAATCAAAAAGAAAAAGAAATTCCGTCCTACTGCAAATTCTTGAGAATCGCTTGCTCGATTTCGTACGCGAGCTTGTCCAGCGAATTGCGCGTTTCGTTCTTCCAGCTCGTGATGAGGTGACTGGCGGCCTTGTAGACGCCGTATGCCGCCGCGAGGACGGTCACTCCAATGCCTGCGCCATACGGGAAAATAGGGACGTAATAGCTAGCGTAATCGACCGCCCGCACCATGACCGGAGCCGCAATCGCCGCCGTGGCCACGAGGCCGGCCACGTACGCGGTCTTCTTTGCGCTCGTGGGCTTGAGCGTACCGTAGATTTGGACGTTTTGTTCTACCTGCTGGGTCTTTTGCGAAATCTCGTTAATCGGAAGATTGCCTTTACCGGTTTTCTGTGCCACCTTCATCGTGAGCCCCATGAGCGCATCCGGACCATTCCCGGTCTTGCAAGCCGAGAACACTTTTTTGGCGTCCGCTCTTGAAACATACTGCGCTTTAGGATATACTTGAGCCTGAACCATCATACCACCAAGTGCTAATGTGGTAACAGAAGTATATACATATATCTAGAACTCCGCTCCGACTGCGCCTTTTAAATGCCTGTCCGCCGTAATTCCATCATCCTTCTCTTGAAAGGCCTTTTCCATGAAGTTCGACCTCCACGTCCATTCGGCTTATTCGCCCGACTGCGCCACGCCGCTAAAGAAGCTGGCCGAGCGATACGCTTCCCTGGGTTTTTCCGGCTTCGCGCTCAGTGACCACGGTTCCATGGACGGCCTCTCTCCCCTGCGCGCCCATGTGAAGGAAAAGAAGCTTCCGCTCGAAATCATCGGCGCCTGCGAATTCCTGTCCGACCGGGGAGAGGTCATCGGCCTTTTCATCGAGGAGTTCATCCCCAAGCGCGATTTCGGAGAATTATGCGACGGCATCCACGATCAGGGCGGATTCGTCATCCTGCCCCACCCCTTCGATTCGGTGCGCAAGAAAATCTGCCGCCCCGACCTTCTTCCCCCCGACCTGCTCCGCCACGTGGATGGACTGGAGGTGTTCAACGCCCGCAGCGTATTTCCTGCCGACAACGCCAAATCCGCGGCTTTCGCAGCAGAGCACAAGCTCATGCGCACGGCCGGCTCGGACGCGCATTTCCTCTTCGAGGCCGGCAACGGCTTCGTCGACGTGCCGGATCCGGAAACCTTGGCCATCGCGCTCAAGAAGGGCCGCGCGACGATTGGCGGCTCGAGCGCGCCCTTCTTCGTGCACGGCCCGACCACGCTGGTCAAATGGGCGAAGAAATTCGGCATCATCAAAAAGCCGGCCAAATTCGCATAAGCCCGTTTTCTCGCGCGCGATGCCGGACCCCTGTTTTTCCGGTCCAATACCCTAACTGCGTGTGCCTTGTTTTCTGGCGCTCCAAAGGCGAATCCTATATAAACCACGTCGTCTTTCTCCTATCATGCCTTCCAAGCATACGGTCCGCCACGTCGCCATCATTCCCGACGGCAACCGGCGCTGGGCCAAGAAGCGCGGCCTTGACCCCCTCGAGGGCCACCGGCGCGGCATCGACCTCATGGGCGAGGTGCTCAAATGGGCGCGCGCCCACCAGGTGCGCACGGTGTCGTTCTGGGCGTTCTCCAGCGAGAATTTCAACCGCGACAAGGAGGAGGTGGAAGGCCTTTTCAAGGCCTTCGAGACCAACCTCCAGAAAGTCCTCCAAGAAGGCGACTTTGACAAATACGGGGTGCGGGTGCGTTTCATCGGCGACATCGAGCGCTTCCCCCCGCGCATCCGGCAGGGCGTGAGGGAGGTGGAGCGCAAGACCGCCAAGCACGATAAGTATTTCGTCAACCTCTTCATCGGCTACGGCGGGCGGCCGGAGCTGGTGCACATGGCCCGGCGCGTCGCCAAGGATTTCGCCTTCCATCCCGACAAGATCGATGAGCAAGCCGTCGCCGAGCGGCTTTGGACCTCCGGCGTGCCAGACCCCGACCTCATCATCCGCACCTCCGGCGAGCAGCGCATCTCGGGCTTCATGCCATTCCAGTCCGCCTATTCCGAGCTCTATTTCTGCCAAAAGCTCTGGCCCGATTTTCGCAAGTCCGACTTTTCAGCGGCGCTCGCCGAATTCCGGCGAAGGAAAAGGCGTTGGGGGAAATGAGGATGGCAACGAAAAACAGTCCCCGCAAGAGGATGGCAACGAAGGCCGATCTCGACGACCGGACGGCCCGTCCCTCACTCATCATCAATCTTTCCAGCAAGCGCCGCCTTCCGGTCCGGCTCGAGAAGGCGGACACTATGCTCTCGCGCATGCGCGGCCTGATGTTCCGCCGCAAGCCCGCCTCCATCCTGTTCGTCTTCCCCAGCGAGGGCATCTATCCCATCCATTCCTTCTTCGTGCCCTTCGAGTTCGATGCCGTGTATCTTGACAGCCAGTGGCGGGTGAGCGGCATCTTCGAGCGCATCCGCCCCTTCGTCCCCTTCATCTCGCCGCCGAGCCCTTCGCTCATGCTTCTCGAGCTGGAGGCCGGCGCATCCAGAAAGCTCGGCCTCAAGATCGGGGACCGGATCGCCATCAAGATGGCGGAGCCGAAAAGCGCCATTGGGGGGGAAGGTCAGGAATTACCAAAAACTGGGGAGGGGGGCGCTCCCCCCTCCGCGGTTCGGAAGGGGGATTGACATGCCAACCGTTCAACCGGATCAAAATTCCAACCTGGGCTGGGAAATAAGCAAATCCAAGCCCGCTTACGATTCGCGCCTGCCGGTGCTCAGCCCGGACGAGCGCGATTTCCTGCTCGTGCTCTCCGCGCGCTTCTCGGACTATTCGCGCTCGCACGACGTGGCCAGCCCGGAAGCGGCCCGGGAGGCGGTCGGGCACCTGCTCCCGCTCGCGCTCGAGAGCGAGGGCCTGGAGATCGACGACGAGCAGCGCCAGTACCTCACCGCGGCGGCGCTCTCGCACCTGGCCGGATTCGCCCCGCTTGACTCCATGCTCTCCGACCCCCAGGTGGAGGAGATTGCGGCCCTGGGCGTCGACAAGCCCGTCTACGTCTATGTGCGCGCGAAGGGCTGGGCGCCGACCAACGCGCGAATCACCTCGATGGAGCACCTCGTCCATCTTATCAACAAGATGGCCCGCCCGCTGGGCCGGCGCATCACCTCGCAATACCCTCGCCTCAACGCCCTGCTCTCCAACGGCAGCCGTTTGCACGCCTCCATCCCGCCGCTCTCGGACGGCGAGATCACCATCCGCCTGCATTCCGCGCGCCCCTGGAGCGCCCTCGACCTCATGTCCTCCCATTCCACCAACGCGGAGGCGCTCGCCTTCCTCTGGCTGGCCTTCCAGTCCGACTCCTCGGTGATGATCGTCGGCAACACCTCGTCGGGCAAGACCACGCTTCTTAACGCCCTTTTCTCCTTCGTGCCCATGGGCGAGCGCGTGGTGCTCATCGAGGAAACGCCCGAGCTGCGCCTCCTCCATCCGCACCGCGTGCAGCTCGTTTCAAGCGAGGAGCTTTCCATCGGCATGTCCGACCTGGTGCGCGATTCCCTGCGCATGCGCCCCGACCGCGTCATCGTCGGCGAGGTGCGCACGCCCCCCGAGGCGCAGGCCTTCGCCGAGACCCTGCTATCGGGCCAGGCGCGCGGTTCCTATGCCACCTTCCACGGCCAGTCGGCGGCCGAAGCCTTGCGCCGCCTGCGCAACCTCGGCATCTCGGCCGACGACCTGCCCTCCCTGGATTTCATCGTCCTGCAGCGGCGCATCGCGCGCTACGATCCCAAGACCCTCAAGCAGGAAGAGCTGCGCCGGATGCTGGGCATCTACATGCTCCGGCAGAAACAGGTCGGCAACGAAAAAACGGACAAGAAAGTGGCCTCGGCGAGAGGCAAGTCTTCGGTTTCATTGTCCGCTTCGTCATCGTCCCCGTCCGTTTTCTCCTCGTCCGACGCCATGTCCTCCATCGAGCTCGTCCCCATCTTCACCTACGACCCGCGCGCCGACAAGCTCGCGCCCGCGCCGGGCCTTGGCGATGCGCTCGAGCGCCTCTCCTCGCGCCTGGGCATGGACCGCGCCTCGGCGCATTCCATCTACCAATCCCGCAAGCAATTCCTCTCCCGCCTCAAACCGGCCCCGCCCGACGACATCACGAAGAAGGTGCAGGAATTCGCGTACCGTTAATAAAGAAAGCGCGGGACTTCGCGTACCGTCAAAGCAGACGAATGAACCCCGAATAGCGAACGATGACATGCGCATGGAAATTTATTGGTGATCCATTGGCCGAACCGCTCCAATCGCTCGAAATCTTCGCCCCGCTCCCCCTGCACGCGCTCTATTCCGGGCCCCGCCGGCTCAAGATCGAATCGGACTGGCGGCGGGCGCACACGGGCCTCGCGCTCGAGCCGTTCCTCAATGCCTGCGCGCTTGCGGCCATCGTCCTCGCCCCCCTCATCAGCGCCATCGCCTTCCTCTTCACGTCCGACCTCATCCTCTCCGTGGGCGTGTTCTTCGTCCTCTTCTCCCTTCTGCTGCTGGCCGGCTATTCGCTGCCCGCCCTGCTCGCGCGCAAATACGCCGACATGGCCGAGGCCGACCTGCCCATGGCCCTGCGCGCCATCGCCCTCCATCTTTCCATCAAGCTGCCGTTCGAGAAGGCGATCGAGCACGCGGCCGAGGCGAATTACGCCAGCTCGCCCCTCTGGAAAGAGGCCCTCGCGTCGGTGCAGGGCGGCGAGAGCGTGCCGCGCGCCCTCGCCGGACTGGCCGAGGAGGTCCGCTCGCTGACCTTCTCGCGCGCCATCCACCAGCTCATCGTGGTCTATGAAGAGGGCGTGCCGCCCTCCTCGCTCATCCCGCTCGCCGAGGAGCTGACCGACCAGCAATTGACCAACACCCGCCTGTCCGCCTCGCGCATGGCCATGTTCGGGCTTCTCTTCATCTCCATCTCCTGCCTCGTGCCCGCGTTCTTCCTCATCCTGGCCGTGGCGGCCGGCCCGATGGTGGGCTTTGACGTGGACGGCCTCACGCTCGCCCTCGTCTACGTCGTGGCCATCCCCTTGCTCAACTTCCTGCTGATGGGCATCACGCTCCTCACGTCCCCCTCGCTGGCCAACTCGTGGCGACCCCGGCAATTGCGCGCCGAGCTGGATGCCAAGCTCCAGTCCATGAACCTGCCCGTCCTGACGACCGGCCCGCTCCTGGTCCTCTCCGTCCTCTTCGCGCTTCCCGTGCTTTCCGTCGGCCTGCTCCTCTCGCTGGGGAACCTGACCTTCTTCCTCGCCCTGCTGGCGGCCTCGCTTCCCTTCGTGGCCTTCTCGCTGCTCGAAGGGCAGGTGATGGGCGAGGTGGCGGCGCTCGAATCCGAGCTGCCCAACCTCCTGCTCATCGGCGCCTCTTCGGGGCGCTTCTCGCTCGAGAAGATGCTGGAGCATTCCTCCAAGGGCCCGTCCGGCCCGCTCGCCGCCCAGTCCGCCGCCGCCCTGCGCCAGCTGCGCGCCGGGGAGAATCCGGTCCGGGTGCTCTCCCGCTGGGCCGAGCGCACGCCGTCCATCATGCTCGAGCGCGCGCTGGGCTTGCTTACGGTGGGCTACAAGACCGGCGGGCACCTCTCCACCGCCCTGCGCGCGACGGCGCAGGATCTCCTCTCCTCGTTCATGCTGGTGCGCGAGCGCGCCTCGCTGCTCTCCATCCAGAGCTACACCCTCATCGCGGCCAGCGGAATCCTCGTGCCCGCCATCCTCGCGGTCTCCCTCTCCTTCGCCGCGCAGATCGCCCCGCTGCAATCCCAGGTCGGCGCCAGCATCCTCAACCCGTCCGCCTCGCCGGTTTTAGCGGACGGTTCGTCCCTTTCGGCGACGCCGGCGGGCTCGGAGCGGATTGACACTTCCACCGGCTCTTCGGCTTCTTCCTCTTCAGGTTCCTCATCGCTCGATTCCTCATCGGCATCAGGCGATGGTTCGAGCCTCGGCTTTTCAGCCGACTCATCTTCTCCCGCTTCTCCATCCTCTGATTCTTCGGGCCTGGACCTCATCCGCTCGGCCGAGGGCTCGATCCGCATCTATCTCCTGCTCAACGCCGCCCTCTCGGCCTTCTTCCTCTCCATCTCGCAGGGCTCGCGCGAGCGTTTCATCTATTATGCCATCATGCTCGTGGTGCTCTCGCAGGCCGTCTGGCTGTTCATGGCCCCGGCGCTATGAGAATTTGAAGGCCGCCGAACCCTCGGCAGCCTGCACGGTAAGCTTAATATACTAAAGTATCCTCAAGTATACTGTGGTATATATGGACGCGACAGTCGATACGACAATCAAGCTTCATGCGAAGACCAAGCGGCAGTTGGACAAATGGCGGGAATACCGCCGGGAGAGCTATGACGACGTGATCCAGAAGCTGGTCCATATCGCCGAGACCGCCCGCGAGGAGCCCGAACTCAGCCAAGAGGCTGTGGAAGCCATCGAAGCCGCGCGGGAACGCATCCGTGCCGGCAAGTTCGTCACCGAAGCCGAAGCGCGCAAGAGGCTGGGGTTGTGAGTCATTCTGTCATCTTTGACGAGAAGGTGCTGGATTTCATCGCCAACCTGCAGGCTGATACGCGCGAGCGCATCCTGGACAAGATTTCAGAGGCCAAAGAGAATCCTCATCATTTCTTCGAGCGCCTGTCCGGCCGTCCCGACTTCAAGCTGCGCGTGGGAGATTACCGGTTAATCGCCGACATCGACGACGCGGCCGCCCGAATCACATTCACCTACATCGCTCACCGCAAGAGCGTGTATAAGAAGATTTGAGTTTCATGGCCCCGGCGCTGTGAGATTACGGAAAAAGCAAAAAAGGAGGGAAATGAAAAACAGCAAAAGAAGAAAAATGAAAAACAAAAGAAGAAAAACAAATGGCCTACTTCCTGCCTTTCCCCGCGTTCGCTTCGCCCGCCGACTTCTTCGGGCGCAGGCGCCGGTAGACTGCGTACAATACCACGCCCACGATCGCCATCGGGATCCCGAAGCCTAAGAGGGCCGAGATCGCGATGATGGCAACGCCCACCGCGCCCAGGAACACGTTGGCCACCTGGCTCAGGGGGTCGAACACCGTCCGGTCGACGACGGGCGCCTCTTCGTAGATGCGCACGCGCACGGCCGACATGGCGACCTGCCGGTCGATGTTAAGCTTCTGGTTCTGGTATATCTCGATGTCGGTCTGCACCCGGTTGAGCTCGTTCTCCACGGCCAGCACGTCTTGAAGCGAACCCTCGCGGTCGTAGAGCTTGCGCAGATCATCGCGCTGGATCTGGAGGTTCTTGATGCGCGTCCCGATGTCCACGTACTGCTCGCTCACGTCATTCACGTTGGAGCTCATCTGCTTGACCTCCCCGATGCCTTTGAGGAACGAGGCCATCCCGTCGAAGCGCTGGGGCGGTATTTTGATATTGACGTCATACTCCTTCGTGCTGTCGCTTTCCGAATAATCGGCGCTAAAGATCTGGCCGCCCATGGCGGCTACGCCGTCCTTGAATTTCGCGAACCTCTCGTCGATGGCGCCGGCCGGCACCTGCACCTGGGCGTTGGCGGTCTTGATGAGCTGCCGGCTCTGGGCCAGCTCCTGCGACGGGGCGGCCGAATCCATGCCCGCAAAAGCCGCCTGCGGGATGGCATCCTTGTAATTTCGGACGGCATAATCGCCAGAACCGGAGGCGCCAGTGCCCTCGAGCTCGGCGCAGCCTGCCATCAGCAGCATGCCGATGACTGTAATCATCATCAGAATCGGCGCATTTCTCATCCGATCACCTCGTTTCAATCAAGTAACTACTCTCGGTTTCTTTATAAAATCCGGTGCTTCTGCCCGGCATGGCAATTGGGCTTAAAAATTCTGCTCTCCATATGTTCCTATGGTGGAAAGCAGAATCTCGTCGGATGCCAAAGCGTCCGTTTCGTCTTATTCCAAGCCGACCCTCTCGGTCCTGGGCTCCCATTCCGCCCTCGATGTGTGCCAGGGGGCGAAGGCGCACGGGCTGTCCAACCTCGTCGTCTGCCAGAAGGGGCGCGAGGGCGTGTATTCTCGGCAATACAAATCCCGAAAAACCATCCACGGCCAAGTCGGCTGCGTGGACGAGATCCTGCTTCTTGACCAATTCAAGGACATCGCGGGCCAACCCGCGCTCAAAACCCTCCAGTCCAAACAATCCATTTTCGTGCCCCACCGCTCCTTCTCCGTCTACGTGGGCTACGATCTGATCGAGAACGAATTCGCGGTTCCCATCTTCGGCAACCGCCGCCTCCTGCGCGCCGAGGAGCGCAACGTGCCCAAGAACCAGCATCATCTGTTGAAGAAAGCGGGCGTCAAGGTGCCCAAGACCTTTTCCTCACCGGATAAAATCAACACCTTGTGCATCATCAAGGCACCCGAAGCGCAAAGGAGCTACGAGCGGGCGTTTTTCTTCGCATCCAATTACGAAGAGTATGTCGCGGAAAGCGGCAAGCTTCGGAGCGCAGGCATTATTACTCCCGAAGGCCTGAAAGGCGCACTCATCGAGGAATTCGTGCTGGGTGCGCCGTTCAATTTCAATTTCTTCCTCTCCCCGCTCACGGGCGAGCTGGAACTCCTGGGCATCGACACGCGGAGGCAGACCAACCTCGACGGCTGGTTGCGGCTTCCGGCAAAAGAGCAGAATATGCTTGAGCTGGCCCGCCGCCAAGGTCGTGTCCGCGTCAACAACATCGAGGTCGGCCATATCGCCTGCACCCTGCGCGAATCCCTCCTCGAGCAGGTCTTCGAGATCGGGGAGAAATTCGTCAAGGCGTGCACGGCCGAATACGCGCCCGGCCTCATCGGCCCATTCGCGCTCCAGGGTGCCGTCTCCCCCTCTCAGAAAGGCGAGGAGATCTCCATCTTCGACGTTTCCTTCCGCGTGCCGGGCTCGCCGGGCACGCGCTTCACCCCGTACAGCGAATACCTGTTCAACAAATCCGTCTCGGTCGGCTCGCGCATCGGCATGGAAGTCCGGGCCGCGCTGGCCGAAAAGCGCCTGGATGAGATCGTCACGTAGGATCCATGCGCCGCGCCGGATCCATCCTTGTCAAAAAGAGGTTTTCACATGATATCGAAAGAGAAAATCCTCGAGGTCATCGAGGGATACGATCATAAGAAGCTGACCCTGGCCACGGTGTGCTCGCACACCTCGCTCCAGCTGTTCTATTCCGCGAAACAGGAGGGCATCCGCACCCTCGGCCTCGTCACCAACGAGGATCAGCGCAAGATGTACGAGGCGTTCCCGCTGGCCAAGCCCGACGAATTCATCGATGTGGAGGACCCCAACGACCTTCCCGAGGCGGAACTGGCCGAGCGCAACTCCATCATCATCCCGCACGGCTCCATCGTGGAATACGCCGGAAAGGCGCTCGACAAGCTCGCCGTCCCGGTGCTTGGCAACCGCAACTCCCTCGTCTGGGAGCGCGACCGCGTCAAGATGTTCGACTGGATGCGCACCGCGGGCCTCCAGCTGCCGGCCCTCATCGACCCGGACAAGATCGACCGGCCCTGCGTGGTCAAGCACGCCGGCGCAAAGGGCGGGCGCGGCTATGCCATCGTACATTCGCCCGAGGAGTTCTACGCCAAGTTCGCCAACCAGGACGTCATGGTGCAGGAATACCTCATCGGCGTGCGCGTCTATCCTCACTTCTTCTACTCGCCCCTCTCCAAGGAGGGCTACCGGGCCTCGGACGGGCACATCGAGATGCTCTCCATCGACCGGCGCTTCGAGTCCAACATCGACGAGAGCTACCGCACCGTCATCGCGGGCGTGCCCATCAAGCCGTCCTTCACCGTGGTGGGCAACGAGCCCCTCGTGCTGCGCGAATCATTGCTCAACGACGTGCTCGTGATGGGCAAGGACGTGTGCGAAGCGGCCGACAAGCTCTTCGGAGGCATCCCCGGCCCGTTCTGCCTCGAGCTCATCTGCGACGAGAACCTCCAGTTCTACGCGTTCGAGATCTCGGCGCGCATCGTGGCCGGCACCAACCTCTATCCCACCGGCTCGCCCTATTCCCTGTTCGCGTTCGACGAGCCCATGAGCACGGGCCGGCGCATCGCGCGCGAAGTGAAGTTGGCGGCCAAATCCGGCAAACTGGGAAAAATAGTGTATTGAGCCTCTGTTCGGACTTTCTTTCCTCTTCAGTAATACTGGGCATACCGGCCGTCTTTGCCGCGCCAGGGTTTGTTGTTCTTCTGCCTTTCCCTCTCCGCTGGGCCGTGCCAGCCGGCCCCGATGTCCTTGCGCTCCTTTCGGGTCATTTTGTTGTGCCGGACCACCTCGCGCAGGGTCTCTCGGGCCCGGTGACCATTAATCTGGATCTCAACAATGTCCCCGGACATCGCATTCTTGCGCTTTCTGATCGAGGCTTCCAGTTCGTCCAGCTGGCTCCTCTGTTTGCCTGAGACGCTGAGTTCTCGGGCCTTCGCGATGTCTTCCTGTGCCATGTCCAACTCGCCGGTCTGCAGGCGCAGGATGGCCCGATTGTAGTATCCCAGGTAATTGGGCCAGCGTCCCAGCACGAAATTCAAATCCTCCAGCGCTCGGTCCCAGCTTCTCATCCACACGAGTAGCCTCCCCCTGTTTTGGCGGGCATAGATCTGGTTCGGATCCAGCTCGATCGCTTTGTCGTATTCGTCCAATGCGAACGCATACTGGTGCAAATAAGAGTAAGCCCGGCCCCGTTCATTGTAATTCATGGCATTGGTCGGCTCAAGCCCGATAGCCCGGGTCTGAAGCTCAATCGCTTTCCAGAACTGTTGCTGCTGCATGGCGATGCCGGCCAGATTGGCGGTTAAATAATGTTCCGTCTCTGGCTTCTTCCTGATGCATTCGTCCATGAGTCCGATCGCCTTCTCCATCCGGCCTGCCCAGGCGTAGGCGATGACGAATTCATAGTGCCCGAACGAGTACGTGTTGGCCAAATCCGGCCTCAATTCCGACGCCCGCTCGAAATACCCCACTGCGGCTTGGGCGGCGCGCCGGATGTTCGCTTCCCGGTGGCCGTGCTTGAATTTAAGCACGCCCATCATGTAATTCGCGAAAGCGTTAGATTCTTTCATCCGTAAGATCCCAAGAAACTCCTTTTCGGCCATATCGTAATTTCCCGTGCGGGTGTAAGTCATGGCCAGATACTCGCGGGCGGTGACGTTGTCCGGGTAGCGGCCGATGATTTTCAGAAGCAGCTCTTTGGCCTCTTCCATCCGTCCCATGCGGGTAAGCAGGGATGCCTTGTGGTTGAGGTACTGGGGCTGGTCTGGTTGTTTTTCGATGACTCCTTCGAGCGTCTCCAGCGCCTTTCGGTAATCTCCCGCTTCCTCGAATTGGCGGACGGGGGCCATCTCTTCGGTGAACATGATGGCCGGAAAATAGTATAACTTGTGGTATTCGGCCGATTCAGAATCCAGTTCGGGGTTTTGCGGATTTTCTTCCCTGCCTGCTCTGTCTGGGGTTTCCATATGTGTCTAGATATGCGTGTTAAATAATGTTTAAATATATATGGTATGGCTTCGCCTGGCCCCGCCGGCCCGAAAAAACTTCCTACCCATTTTTTCGCCTATTTGACCAGGCAGAGTTTTCTTCCCACCCGCTCGCACGCGCCCAAGGCAAAGTCCAGGTCCTCCTTGGAAAAGTCGGCCCTAATCTGCGTGCGCACGCGCGCCTTCCCCTGCGCCACCATCGGGAAGACAATCGGTATGGCGAACACGCCCTCGGAAAAGAACAGGCGCGAGAACTCATTGGCCTTGGCCGAGTCGCCGATCATGATCGGCGTGATGGGCGTGCCGGAGTTTCCGGTGTCAAATCCGAGGGCTTTCAATTTCTCCTTGAAGTATTTGGTGTTCTCCCATAATTTTCGCACCAGCGAATCGTCCTTCTCCAGCAGCTCCAGCGCGGCGATGCACGCGGCCGCCGTGGCGGGGGGCGCCGAGCCCGAGAGCAGGTACGAGCGGGCTTTGTTGTGCAGGAATTCCTTGAGGGCGGTGCTTCCGGCGACGAATCCGCCCACCACACCGAACCCCTTGGAGAAGGTGCCCATCTCGCATTCCACCTTGCCCTCGAGCTTGAAGTGGTTGACGATCCCCCGGCCGTGCTCGCCCAGCACGCCGTCGCCGTGCGCGTCGTCCACGTAGATATAAGCGCCGTAGGCTTGCGCGATGCGCTGGATGCGGTCGAGGGGCGCGATGTCGCCGTCCATGGAGAACACGCCGTCGGAGATGATGAATATCTTCTTGTATTTGCTGGCCTTGGCGGCCGCCTCGAGCTTCACCGCCAGGTCGTCCATGTCGCCGTGCTTGTAGATCGCCTTTTCCGCCTTGCTCAGCCTCACGCCGTCGATGATGGAGCCGTGGTTGAGCTCGTCGGAAATGGCGAGGTCCCCGTCCTGGAGAAGCTGCGGCAGGCTGCCCTGGTTGGCGGCGAAGCCGGTCTGGAAATAATTGGCTCCTGCCGTGTGCTTGAAACGGGCGATCGTCTCCTCCAGGCGCACGTGCAGGTCCATGGTGCCCGAGATGGTGCGCACCGAGCCCGAGCCGGCGCCGTATTTCTTCACCGCCTCGATGGCGGCTTCCCGCAGGGCCGGGTGGTTGGAGAGGCCGAGGTAATTGTTGGTGCCCAGCATGAGCACTTTCTGGCCGTTCACGATCGTGTGCGCCGCGGAAGGCCCCTCGAGCTTGTACACTTTCCAGTCGAGTTCCTTGGCTTTGAGATCCTCGATCTGGGGCAGAAGGAAACTGTCTAATGTAGGCATAGGTTCACCGAATCATCTCTCGCAAGGGAATTTTATAAACGCTTCGTAACAGACGCAAAAGATTACGACAGAAGGCGAAAAACGGTGGCCCGTGCAATCCGGTCGAGTGACCGTGCAATCCGGCCGAGCGGAAACCCGCCCTTCCCGAAGCCTTCTTATTCTTCCCCTCCCAACTTCTTGCATGAAGCACGTCCTGTCCTTCTCATCCGCCAGCGCGCGCCCGCGCCTCTCCCTGCGCGAAGACGGCCTGAACGAGGAGCTCGAGCTTTGCGGCGAGCATTACTTCTCCTTCTCGCCTTCCCGCGCCTGCATCGGCTACAAAGGCGACGGGGATTGGCATTCGTGCGCGAACCGGGCCATGAACGTGCGCCAGTGCCCGCAATGCCAGTACAAGGACGTGGCAAGGGTCTATACAGTCGGCGATTTTTCCCTCTATCCTCATTTGCACGACACGCTCTCCGCCGAGAAATACATCATCTACCTGGCGCAGTTCGGCGCCGACATCACCAAGGTGGGGCTCACCCGCCGCTCGCGCCTGGACGCGCGCTGGCGCGAGCAGGGGGCCGATTTCGCCGCCGCCATCCTCGAATTCGACGGGCCGGACGACGCCTATCCGGCCGAGCAGCTGCTGCAGAATTCGCTGGACGTGGTGGGGGCGGTGCGCGGCACCCAGAAATTCAAGCGCCTCCATTTTGAGCGGGAGAAAGCCAAGGCCAAACTGGCCCGAGCCGTCCAGGCCATCCAGTCCGACGTGAAATTCGACTCCTATCGCGCCGAGTGCCAGATCACGGAATTGGCCGCGCATTACCCGGCCGTCTCCAATCCCGAGCCCGTGGATTTCGTGGGCGGCAGGATACTGGGCGCGAAGGGCGCCTGGCTTTTCTTCGAGGGCCCCTCCGGCCAGCACTACGGCGTGGACATGCATTCGCAGGTCGGGCATTTTGTCCAAGAGAAGGCGGAAGGTGGGATGGCGCAGCAGATATTGTGAGGCAAGTTTATGGGTATGACTATTTTAAACTTTCTTTCCTATAAAGTTATACTAAAAAGGTGTTTTAGTATGGCTCATCTCTATGAAAAAGGGCAGCTTGTCATTCCAAAATACTTCCGCGACCTGCTGGGGTGGGGCAAATCGACCGAGGTCGTATTCAGGTTGGAAAATGCCAGGCTCGTTGTCGAGAAGAAAGAATCCCTTTCAGACTATCTGGAAGCATTCGCCAAAAGGCACGGTGCCGATTTGAAAGGCAAGGTCGATTTCGATGATGAAGCGGATGAGGACCGGGAGGAAGAGGCGAAATACCGCCGGATGGGGATATGATGTTCATCGACGCCAACATATTCATCCTGGCGGCGCTTGGACAGACCGACCGTGCAGTCCGGTGCAGGCGCTTTCTTGAGCGGGTAGAGCGCGCGGAACAGCCAGCCATGACCTCGGTGCTTGTTTTGGCGGAAGTGCTCAAAGTCCTCAACCGGAGGCTCAAAAGCCGCCCGGAATCAGCATCGTTTGTGCAGCACCTCATGGCTTCTCCAAACCTGAAAGTCTGCGGCATCGAGCGCCTGGAATTCGAAGAGAGCATCTTTTTCTTCTCGCAAGGGCTCAATCCCAACGATTCGCTGCACGCGGCAACAATGCGCGCCCATGGTCTTTCTGAGGTTCTGTCCTTTGATGTCGACTTCGAGCGGATTGAAGGAATCAGGCGCGTCGAACCATGAGCAGTTTCATTCCCCTTTCCATTCTTTTTCCTTCACGCCCGCCTTCATGTTCTCGAATCTCGCGCGCGCGAAGAAATAGCTTGAGAGCCTGTTGAGGTACGCGAGCACCGGAGCCAAATCGTCCCTCCCGAGCGTCTGAACCCTTCTTTCCGCCCGCCGGCAGACGGCGCGCGCGAGGTGCAGCCGCGCGGCTATCTCGCTGCCCCCCGGCAATATGAAATGCCCAAGCTCGGGGAGCTTCTCGTCCATCTTGTCTATCCAGCCTTCCAGCCGTTTCAGTTTCTCCCCGAATCCGGGCGCTTTTTGCGCCAACGCAGCATTGCTTATGAGCGCGCCGGCCCCGAACAAATCGGCCTGTATCCGCCCCAGCTCATCGTCATCTCCGGCCTGTGCCTTGGCGATGCCGATGGCGGAGGACAGCTCGTCCAGCGAGCCGATGGCATAGAAAACGGCATCGCTCTTGGGCCTGCACTCGCCGTTTCCGAGAGTCGTCTGCCCGCCGTCGCCCTTGCCAGTGTATGATTTCATGTTTCCTCCTTTGGCAAGGGCCGAATTTAAGCGTATACAGTGCCCCCGCAAACTACAGTGGCCTGCGGGCCACTTACCGACAAGTCTGTTGTCGGACATGCGGGGCCACTTAATAGGCAACCACGGTGAATTGCCAACGCCAGAGAGTCGCAAAATTTTCGCGGTTGCCTATAGTATGGCTTTTAATCCTCTTTCCTCCCTCTTCCTTCGATGAAGTGCCCCTTCTGCGCCAACGCCCAGTCCAAGGTGGTGGATTCGCGCGACACCTCGGATTTCCGCATCCGGCGGCGGCGCGAATGCCTCAAGTGCGCCAAGCGATTCACCACCTTCGAGGACGTCCAGCTGGAGGAGATCACGGTCATCAAGAAGGACGGCCGGCGCGAGCCCTTCGACCGCAACAAGCTGCTCGCCGGGCTGATGCGCGCCTGTGAGAAGAGGCCCGTGCCCCGCTCGGTCGTGGAGAAGATCGTGGAGGCGGTGGAGCAGCGCCTGCGAAAAAGGCCCCGCACCGAGGTCCCCACCACGCTCATCGGCGAGCTGGTGATGGAGCGCCTCAAGAAGGCGGACCAGGTGGCCTACATCCGTTTCGCCTCGGTCTACCGCTCGTTCACGGACATCGATTCCTTCGAGAAGGCCCTGCATGCCTTAAAGAAGGCGGCGCGCAAATAGTAATCGGCATCTAAAAACGATCATCCGATCGAGCACTTCCCACATATCATATCATTTCGAGGCAATCTCATGTCCGGTTCCATTTTCCGTTTCCCCCGCATCGAGCCCGTGCTCTCCATCGCGCTGATGTTCGCCCTCACGCAAATCCTGGCCGTTTGGGCCGGCCTCTCGCTCCTGGAAGCGGCCAAGAGCGACGTCAACGTCCAGCTCATCAACGTGGCGCCCACCGGGAATCCGGCCGACCCGCTCAACGCGCTCTTCTTCATCATCTACATCGTCGTGGGCGCCGGCGCGGCCCTTTTCGCCATCCGTTTCTTCAAGCACAAGCTCACCTTCCGGGTGCTGGAGGTGGCCGTGCTCCTGGGCTCCGTGTCCATATTCTTCTTCGCCGTCGCGTATCCCCTTCTGGGCCGGGATTTTACGCTCTCGATGGGCGCCGCCTCGCTCCTGGGCGTCCTGTTCGCGGCATCCAAATTCCTCCTGCCCTCGCTCAAGAACCCGGCCGCCATCCTCTCCTCGGCCGGCGTGGGCGCGCTGTTCGGCTTCTCGCTCTCCTTCTGGCCCGCCCTGCTCTTCGTCGGGGCCATCTCGCTCTATGATTACATCGCCGTGTTCCGCACGCGCCACATGCTGGTGCTGGCCCAGAACCTCGGCAGCAAGGACCTCGCCTTCACCATCACGGCACAATCGCAGGAAGATAATGCAAAAGAAGCCGATATCAAAAAAGAAAGCTCGAGGACCGAAAGCCGCCCAAGAAGCTCCATCTCGTCCTCGCCTTCGAGTATCGCGGATCCATACGCGCCGGCCTCTCCTCCCGTCTTCTCATCCGCCCCGCCCCGTCCGGCTCCGGAGAAAAAACAGGCGAGCGCGGCGAACATGGTGGAGCGCCTCGATCTGGGTTCGGGCGATTTGGCCATCCCCGCGATGCTCGCCGTCTCCGCCTATTCCCTCGCCGGCCTGCCCGGCTCGATCGCCGTCGCCGTCGGCAGCACGATCTCCTTGTACGTCCTGCTCCATTTCGTGGTGAAGAATAGGGTGGTGCTGCCCGCATTGCCGCCCATCTGCCTGGGCGGCGTGCTGGCGCTGATCGTGGTACTGGTCGCCGGGGCATAAGACGGACTTCAGTTCAGGTAGATCCACATCGGGTCCAGGTTAGCCGGCATCTGCTCCAGGGCAATAATCGCGTTCAGCAGATGCAAGTCATCCACTACGACCTGGAATTCGGGCGTCTTGGCGTGCTTGGACATCTGAGGATCGGTCGAATAATCATGCACATGCAAGACGAGGTAGTGGAGTGTGGCCTGGGCCTTGTCTATGCGTCCGTTGGAGAGCCAGAGGCGGATCGCGCTCTCGAGCCGGATAAAATTTTCCACGGCCTGCACATGGCCGCCTGTTTTCGGGCCCGAGATGCCAAATCGCGCCTCACGGCAAAAATATGCGGCGATGCGATTGACGTCTTGGGGCGAGAGGTAGTATGCAAGCGAATCCTGCTCGAGGCGTTTGGCATGCTCGCGCGCCTCAAGCGAGAAGTTCTTCAGGCGGATTGTCAGTCCCAGCGACTGCATGATGTACCCAACCGTTTCCATCCGGCCCTTGTGCGCGCAGGTGCCTGCCAAGTTCTCCAATTCATCGATCATGGGTTTGAGGTTTTTCCAGTCCTTGACCAGATCGGGGCATCGGGTATATATTGTCTTTATGGCCGTATGCCAGTATCCGACGTTCGTCGGTTCTGACTTCAGGTTGGCTATGTCTGCATATATGTAGAGCCGCTGGCCGCCTACTGCCGAGGGGTTAAACTGCTGTTTGTTGCTCGTCTGTTCATATCCCATAAAAAACACTACATTACATTAAGTAAAACATTCTTTATAACCTTTTCGTCCGTTCCTTTCCCTATTACTCGGAGGTTATTCTTAAATCCTGCTCCAAGGCATGGCGTAAGGAAAGGGGATAAAACAAAAGTTAGGGGTTGAAAAAAAGTAAGTGAAAGAAAAAAGAGGGGTTGTTCGGACGATTCTATCCGAACAGGGAAGCCAGGCCCTCGGCCGCGGCTTCCTCCTTCTTGCCTTCGTCCTCTTTCTTATCTTCCTTCTTGGCTTCTCCCGCCGCCGCGGCCGGCGCTGCCGCCACCGCGACCGGGGCCGTCGCCGCCTTGAGCACGTCCTCGAAGTTCACTCCCTTGAGCGCTTCGGCGAGCACTTTGGCGCGGGCCGAATCCGCCTCCACTCCGGCGGACTTGACCACCGAGACGATGCTGGACTCGGAGATTTCCTTGCCTGCGCCGTGAAGGAGCAGAGCCGCGTGCAAATATGGGTCAATTTTCATTTTCACAACCTCCTCTTAATCATCAATTTCTCATATCTGATATCTTCTTATGAACTCTTGGCTTCTGTGCTTGCCCCGGCCTTGCCCTCGAGGGCGTTCTGCAGACGGATAGCCGATGCGAGAAGCGACTCCATGTAGGCGGGGGAGTACGCACCGCTCTCCGATGCCAGCGCACGGGCCTGGGCCAGCGCGCCGGACAGCAGTTGAACCCTGTTATCTTCGGTGGGGTAAGCGCAATGGATGGACATGTTGTATGCGAGGCCGATTGAGCACGCGAGGTCGGACTGGAGTGTCTCCTCGTCGATGTCCAGGATCTGGGCCTCGAACAGCCTTCCTTCCTCCTCGGCTGCGACCATGGTCAGGCCGGCCATGAAAGGCAGGACATTGAGTTTCTGCAAAGCTTTGCAGACCGCGTCCGGGATCTTGGTGCCCGCTTTGGCGACCACCGAATCCTTGGCGACCACGATCTTGCCGGCTTTGATCTGGGCATTGATGCCCGCGCCCTTCAGTTCCGAGAGGGCCGGTCCGGGCGGCAAATCGGTCTCGCCTTCTTTCACGATGATATCCACATCCGCGATCTGGCCGGGTTTGGCGGCCACTTTGGCGCGGGTGAGCTTGAAATGCCTGAACAGTCCGTATGCCGTCAGGTCGGTGAGCACG
The DNA here is from genome assembly GCA_043806415.1 of Microcaldota archaeon. Taxonomy (GTDB): domain Archaea; phylum Micrarchaeota; class Micrarchaeia; order Anstonellales; family Anstonellaceae; genus CAIXYX01. The sequence goes on from JAZDHB010000058.1 coordinate 24,093, forward strand.
AGCACGGACGGCACGCGGATCCGGTCCGCGAGGCCCTTGCCTTTCGGGCTCATCTCCAGCGAGCGGTGCAGCACCGAATTCTTGGCCATGAGGAACACGGCCTTGCCGCGCAACTGCTTGCGCGCCGCCTGCAGGAGGCGGTCCGGCAGGGCGCGCACATCGATGAGCGCGACGGTCTTGGCGCCCTTGATGGCCTGGGCGATCTTCTCGACCTGGGCCTGTTTGCGCACGAGCGCCGGCCGGATTTTCTTGGCCTGCGAGCGTCTGGATCCTTTCATCTTGGTCATAATCATCAACCCGTGCCTACTGGCTGTTAGCGCCCGACCCGCCCACTCTCACCGCAGGGCCCATGCTCAATTTGACATAGACCTTGTCGATGCAGGCTTCGCCGACCTTTCCCTTGACTTTCTCGTGCACGGCCTCGAAATTCTCTTCCAGATCCGGCACGCTCATGCTCTCGACGCCGATGGCGCACTGCACCGTAGGCAGGTATTTCCCCCGGCTGGCGAGGCGCACCCGGTTCTTGGCCATCTGGATGGCTTCCGCGACGTTGCCCACGATCGGGCGGGGCATGCGGTTGTGCGCGCCCAGCATCTGGCCCAGGTTCTTGCCGACCAGCACCATCATGTTGGGCGCGGCGATGAACTCGGCCTCTTTGGCGAGCTTCTTCGTGCCCTTCTTGTCCTGTGCCATCTTGGGGATGCCTGCGGTGTCCACCACTTTCGCGCCGGCCTTGTTGCCCTCGAGGGCCACGGCCTGCTCGCCGAACACGACCACGGGCACGTCCTTTCCCCGGCCCTTGGGCAGGCTGACGTCCAGGTTCAGGCGGTTCTCCGGCTTGGCCGTGTCAATGCCTTTGAAGTTGAAGATCACGTCGACGGATTGGGCGAACTTGCGTTTGCCCTTGCCTTCGAGCGCCTTGGTTAGTGCATTTTCGATGTCCTGTTTGTTCATCTGCTCCCTCCTGTCCGAACCGCGGGGCGGGGCTTCGGCCCCTCCCCCCAGTTTCAGGTCGAGCAAGCCCTGCGGGGCTTGCGCGCGCAAGCCGTTGAAGCGGCTTGCTCGTCATCCTGACCCCCTCCCCACGGGAAGTTGTCAGAGACAGTATAACGGGAAAAACAGCTTGTTTAAGCTAATTTTTCTATTTTGTCTATGGCGATGAGGATTTAAAAAGATTCGCCAACGATTTCCGTTTGTTCTGTCCTACTTCACCCGCTCGCAAAAGTCTTAAATCATCTTTAAATAAGGTTTACCGTGGCAGTTCAAGCCACATCTTTTTAAATGCATTGAGTATATGATAAATCGTAGTGCGTTGATACCGTGGTGTTCGTCTGAGCGTCGCTCTATGCGTACGCGAGAACCATAAGCGGTGTAGCACTACCTCGTGTTCTTATTATTGGGTTTTGTCAGTAAACCGTTAGGTTTCGGTTCGCATTCAAAGATATGGTCGTCTACGACGTCCAGTAAGCCACTTGTTTTCATAAGCTTAGCGCGAAAAGCTCCGGCTATCAAATCTGCCAATTGGAGGCCGCTGATGGTCTGGGATTTGCGCTCTTCCACACGCAGGTTCTTTTTGCTTTTTCGAAGTACTTGGACAAACCGCCTCACGCTGTCTAATGACTCCTTGGATAATTTCTCGTCGATTATTACAATAACTTCTTCTTTTTTCTCTATTTTATCTGCGAAGTTTCCTGCAATCGAGAGTAGCATTTGGGTTTGTATTCTCTCTTCATTTTTTCCAGTGGTTAAACTCGCATCCGCTTTTTCTACGTCCACATATGCCAAATAGAACTTATGGTATTCTTTATTGATCAGCTTTATCGCAATTTCCTGTTGGAATCTAGAGATATCATGGTATTTTATCTCTTTGGGGTCCCGGATCTGCTTGCCTTGGGCTTCACAATTTTTTCTGATGCGACGGATTAAATCTTCTGCGAATTGTTTGTTGTTGCAAACACAAAATGAGAGAACCAAGTATTTCTGTCTTGCATTTATATTCGTCGAACCCGATTCGTCTACAAAGACAAACATATCAGTATTTCTGGCTGACAGGTTAAAAGGTTAGTATACTTGTCTCTGCGAAATAATAGCTCAAGAAAACCTCTCCATTCTTTCCTAGCCCGGGCTTTTTTAGCTCGGTATTCTTTTATACTTTCCATCCTTTCTCCCTTGTATGTCTTTGTGCGAGCCGAACCGCGTGCGCGCCCTGCGCCTGGGCTTGGGCCTGTCCCTGATCGGGCTTGTTTTCCTCTCGATGTTCGGGTGCGTCGATTTCTACGTGCGCCAGCAGTTCTACCCCAACGGCCGCTCCACTGTGCTTGAGCAGATTCCGCTCGCCAGCCCGCTGGCCAAGCTCAACCACACCATGACCCTCCCGCCCGCCCCGTACGACCAGCGCCCGGCCGGCTGGCTCGGCTTCATCGACGCGCAGTGCGCCGCGGCCGGCTCGTACGAGCCCGGCGCGACGTGCCATCGCTCCGGCGACTGGCTGGTCATCGATCAGGAGCGGGTGCCCGGCCCCGAATACGCCTTCGTGAGCTACAACGAGTTCCCCTACCGCGTCTACGAGCTCAACGTCTCGGCCATCCCCGGCCCGCCCGCACCGAACCTCACGTCGTTCAATGTGGGTTACATCCCGCTCGAGCGCAACCTGACCCATGCTGACAAGGATAACGTGCTCAAGCTGCGCGCCCTGGGCGTGAACTACTATTACACCATCATCATGCCCGGCGACATCGTCAATTATTCGACCGGCCATCTCAGCGACCAAGGGTTGGAGGTCAACGGGATCGAGCAGCTCTACTCCCGCCAGCCCATCTTCGTGCAAAGCAAGGAGCTGGACACCGGCCAGCTCGCGCTCATCGTGGTGTTCCCGCTGCTCATCCTGCTCTTCTTGGATTTCGTGGCCATCTTAGGCTACAAGGAATGGAAGAAGCGCCGCGACCAATCCGAGGTCCGGCGCCGGGCGCGCGAGGAAGAGGAACTCAAGTCGCGCGTGTTCCGCAAGAACCCCAAGCTCAAATCCAACCAAGTCTACATCGCCGAGGACGCGCCCGAGGGCACCTCTCCGGATCAGGACGCGCCCTGAAAACTCAAGACGCGCCTTAGGGCATCCCGCTCCCGGACCAAGAGGCGCCCCGCGCAATGCAAGCGCCCCGACGGGCTGCGCATCGCCCAAGCTTTCTCGCGCGTCATCCGGGCCGCTTTTCCATCTCCGCTGTCCTACTGATCTTTTCATCTCCTCCTGTTTTTCATCCCTTCGAGCAGCCGGCATGCCGCGCACACGTCCGAGGCCGAGGCTTCGCCGCACCGGGCGCATTCCATCAAGCCCCCACCCTCCTCGGCGGCCGCCCCCTTCGCCAGCCAGGGCCTCATGCGCAGGAACGCGTTGAACATCCGGCTTTTGGTGCCCGGGTATTTCTCTTCCATGTCGTTGAGCAGGCGGCGCACCTGCTGGCGCATCGCCTCCTGCGCATACGGACAGGACATGAATTCGATCCGGATGTCGTTGAGCACGGCCCACGTGGCGATCTCCTTCTCGTAGCAGCGGATGAGCGGCATGATGCGCGGGACGAACATCTTGCGGCCCTCCTCCGGCTTGGGGGCCGGCCAGAAGCGCGCCAGCCTCGCCGGCTCGTTCCGGAAGAGGTTCAAGAGGACGGTCTGCGCCGCATCATCCAGATTGTGGCCCATGGCCAGCTTGTCCGCCCCGAGGCGCGCCGCCCCGGCGTTGAGCAGATAGCGTCGGAACACGCCGCAGTAGGTGCAGGCGCCCTGCCGTTTTCGGCTCGGAGGCTCCGCGCTCCGCGCCAGCCTGCCCGCGTCGCTTTCCTGTGTTTTCCCGCCCGCGCCGGCCTTCTTGGCTTTCTTGTCCGCGCGGCAGGCATCGGATGCGTGTGCCGCCAGACCCGTTCCGCCGGCCTCTCGTGCCGCCCCGGGCGAGCCCGCGTCCCCCTGCGCCGTTGTCTTGAGCATCCGGTCCAGCGGCATCCCGAATTCCTTCTCGAACGAGACGATATGCAGCTTCACGCCCAGTTTCCGGCATTCTTTCCTGGCGACCTGCACGGTTTTCGGCCGGTAGCCCCCGATGCCCTCGTCCACCAGAAGCGCGCTCAGCTTCATCGGCAGCCTTTTCCCGAGGCGGGCGAGCATGTGCAGCAGCGTGACGCTGTCCTTCCCGCCGGAGAGGGCCACCGCCACGTGCTCGCCCGGGAGGATCATGGAGAATTCGCGCACGCTGGCGCCCACCTTCTTTGCGAACTCTTCCTCGAAATGGGTCCGGCACAGTCCCGCTCCCGCCCAATTCGAGATGCACGCGCTCCGGCCGCATCGATGGCAGCACTCGCTGCCCTCCCTTCCCGGCGCCGGGCGGCCGGATGCCGATCTCTTGTTCCGGCCCGAGCCGGTGCCGCCCCTTTTTTTTCCCTGTCCCATTTTTCAACCGCCGAACACGACCCGGATGACCTCGACCTTGTTTTTTGGCACGAGCGCGGCGCCTTCGGGCCGCACCCGCCCGTCCACCTTGAGCACCGCCTCCTGCGGGCTCACCTTGAGCAGGCGCATCAGCTCCCGTCCGTTAGGGGGCATTTTTTTCAATGTCACGGGTTTGTTGTCGAGCAATATCTTTGTCATATCCTATCTTCCTCATCCTGTTCCTCTCCGTTCCGGATGGCCGCCATGGGATGGCGATGGGAGAATCGGGGAAAACGGGGGCCGCTTTGCCAAGCCCCCTCCCGCCGTCCGTTCCTTGCGATGTTTCTTTTTCCATCTTGCATGTTTTTAAGCTTCGTCGCATTCATCCTGCGCGTGTCGGATCGCCGTCTCATTCCCAATCCCATTCTTCTCTTCGCTTTTCTTTTACTTTTCTTGCCGCTCGTCCATTCCGCGCTGGATGCCGGCCGCATCGTATCCGCCAGCTATTACATCATCGAGAACCAATCCATCGACATCACCACCGGCACGATGTCCAACCTGAGCATCAACCTCACCCTGCCTGCCGACGCCCGGATCGTCACCACGCCTCCCGGATCCAACGTGGTCCAAGACGCCGATGGCAATCTCAAGCTGCAGATATCCGAACCCGCCCCGAAGGTCCCCTACCATCTGTTCGTCAACGCGACCGTGAGCACCAACCAGTCCGTCATCGACTCGCTGCCGGACCCGCTGGTCATTCCCGGCGAGATATCCCGATATCTTGGTTCGACCCCGCAGGTTCCGGCCAGCGACCCCAAGTACCGCGCGCTGGCCATGAACATCACCCAGAATGCCACCTCGCCGTTCGAGCGCCTCGCGCTCCTCGCCCGGTGGGTGAATTCCTACATCACCTATGATGCGGATTACGTGAGCAAGTCTCCGTCCGCGGACGAGATCCTCGCCTCCCGTCGCGGGGTATGCACCGAGTATGCCACGCTCTTCACCACCCTCTCGCGCTCCTTGGGGTATCCGACCCGGTTCGTGAACGGATATGCCTATTCCGACCAATACTCCTCGTGGCTGGGCCACGCCTGGACCGAAGTGTACCTCGGCCGCTGGGTTCCGGTGGATCCCACCTGGATGGAGGTCGGGCGGTTGGACGCGACCCACATCGTCTCCTCGCGGCAGGCGGCGCAGGATTTCAAGTTCGCCACCGTTTCCGCCCTGGTCTATCCCCCGTCGGCCGACATCGTCTGGGAGGGTGCGCAATCCCAAGGGGTGCTGGCCAACAACATCCATCTGGTCTCCAGCTCGGTCGCCAACCTCGCTTCACAAGACTACCGGTTGGGCGCCTCGTCCACCATCCTGCCGCCCGGCGCCCGCTTCCTCGTCTTCATGTCCTATCCATCCGAGGATTACCACCTGCTCCGCGTCTCGCTCGCCCCCTGCATCAGCGGCTCAAGCGTTTCCCTTGTCCAACTGGACGATCCCTCGCAGGATGTCATCGCCGCCCCGAACAAGACCTTCCAGATCATCTGGACCGGCCGCGTCGGCGATTCCCTGGAGTCGAACGTGCAGTACTCCTGCCCGCTCACCCTGAATTCCAACTACCTCCCGCTCCAGACCATGCCCCTTAACATCACGTCGGATTCGCGCCTGCAATGGCCGCTCATCAATGCCACCTTGCGCTCGGATTCCATCCAAGCCGGCCAGAAGCAGAGCGTATTCGTGCGTCTGCCCGTCTCCATGGCAGGCAAGAGCGTGACCCTGCTTGAATCCGATCGGCTGATGCGCGCCAATGCCAGCGAGGACGGGAGCGTATTCTTCGAATTCTATCCGGATCGGATCGGGCCCCATGCGCTCTACGTGTTCTCCACATTGGGCGCGCCGGTGGAATTCAATTACACCGTCCGCTTCGCGCCGGGCCTGGACGTGTCCGAGCCGATCCCCGAGCAACCCCTCGTGAAAGGCGAGCCCGACCGCATCGGCCTGCGCCTGGCCGATTCGTCCGCCAACGTGCCTGCCCGCCGCCTCGAATGGTCTTGGGGTGCTCAGAGCGGCGAGCTGGACCTGCCGTCCGGCTCTTCCAGCAACGTCTCGATCCTGTTCACTCCGGCTGCGAGCGGCTCGTACTTCTTCACCGTCACCCTCCGCGGACCGAACGGCGAAGTCCTCCTGCGAAACTCCTGGCCGCTCGAGGCGACCGAGCCCTCCTCGGTTTCCGTGGCGGTCGAGAAGGTCTTCGCGCTCCCGGACGGCCAGTGGCAGGCCCACATCTACGTGAACCGCACCGGCGTGGTCAATGATCCCTACCTGCTCCTGCTCGACGGCCGGGCGATCAGCATCCCGCCCGACGGGCACCTGGCCTTCAATATCCCCAGCGGAACACACGAATGCACCATCGTCTGGCACGACTCGCTTCGGCAGGAGAAACGCATCGGCTGGTCGCTGGAGGTGTCCAGCGCCACCCGCCAGCCCGAGATGGACGCCCTCACGTCGCTATTGACCGACAGCAAGAGCTTCTTCATCGTCTCCGCCGGCGTTTTCCTCATCCTCATCTGCGTCTTTGGCTTCGGCCTTTATTTCGCCATCCGGCGCGAGCGCCTGGCCGAAGGGGCCCGGCAGGCAAGGGAGGCCGCCTCCACACCCGACGATGCGTCGCCTTCCGGCGCTTCCAAGGGACCGTTCGCCCCGCCAGACCGTCCCCTCTCCAATCCCGGTTTTAGCGGCGCTCGACCGCCCGATCCGGGCCGGGAGGATTCCGATCCATTCAAGCGCTAGGGGGTATCCATCATGGTCGACATCCTTTTCCTCGGCACCGGCGGCGGCCGCTTCAATCTCGTGCGCCAGCTTCGCGGCACCGGCGGATTTTTGCTGCTGGGCAAGCATGCGACCATCCATGTCGATCCCGGCCCCGGCGCGCTCCTGCGCCTCCATGCCGCCGGCCTCGATCCGCAGAAAACCGACGCCCTCATCGTCACGCACATGCACGTCGACCACGTCTCGGACGCGGGCGTGCTCATCGAGGCGATGAACAACCACATGCTTTCCAAGGGCGGCGTCCTCGTCGCCTCCCGCTCGGTGCTCGCGGGAGACAAGCACGGCGACAAATCCGTCTCCACCTACCACCAGTCCAAGCTCGATCAATGCATCGCCCTCGCGCCCGCAGAAAAACGGGAGATAAAAATCCAGAAAACGAAAATCGGCGCTTCTTGCTCGTTCTCGATCCAGGGCGTTCCGGTCAAGCACGACGACCGGGACGGCTTCGGTTTCGTGCTCACGCTGGACGGCGTGCGCATCGGCTACACCTCCGACACCGAATACCTGCCCGTTGTCCACGACAAGGCGTTCGCGGGCGTGGACGCGCTCATCGCCAACAACCTCAAGGCGGCCGAAGACGGCATTCCGGACCACCTCAATTCCGGCGACCTGATCAAGCTCCTCTCCAAGGCCAAGCCCAAGCTGTGCATCCTCTCGCACATGGGCATGAAGCTCATCGTGTCCGGTCCGGAACTGGAGGCCGCGCGCATCCAGTCCGCCTCCGGCGTTCCTACTGTGGCCGGGCGGGATGGCTGGTATTACTGCACCGACCGGTGCGGCTGGTTCAAGCCAAAGAAAGGGGAAGAAGGGAAAGGAAAGAAAGGCCAGAAGACGCTCGTCCTGCCCGACGAATCCGTGAGAGAGCCAAGCGATTGAGCCCCCGGCCCGCGTTGTTTATATTCTTCTCTTTCGTTTTATCCACCTCAACGGCATCCGAATCCCGTGGTATTGATGATCCAACTTACCGACCGCCTCGACTTTACGAACGAGCAGAAATGGCAGGCTATCTGGGAAGCGGCACGCATCAACGACTTCGACGAGGCCGACGCCGACAAGCCGGTCTATTCCATCGACACGCCCCCGCCCTTCACCTCCGGCGATTTGCACATGGGGCACGTGCTCTCCTACTCCTATTTCGATTTCGTGGCGCGCTACAAGCGCATGAAAGGCTTCAACGTCTATTATCCGCAAGGCTGGGACTGCCAGGGGTTTCCCACCGAGATGCGGGTGGAGCAGAAATACGGGCGCAAGCCCCCGGAGGAATTCCGGAAGTTGTGCGTGGAATGGACGCATGCGTGCATCGTGCGCATGCGCGCTCAGATGAAGTCGCTGGGCTTCTCCGCGGACTGGCGCTACGAGTACCGGACCATGGACCCCGCGTACCACAAGCTGGTGCAGAAATCCATCCTCCTCATGTACGAATCCAAGCAGATCTACCGGGGCGAGCACCCGGTGTTCTGGTGCCCCCACTGCCAGTCCGCCCTGGCCAAGACCGACACCGAGGACGTCGAGCGCCAGACGCAGCTTCATGACATCCGGTTCCAGCTCGAGCTCGATGGCCGCAAGGAAGCCGGGAAGTCCGGGGGCCGTCCAGATGCCGGGCCTCTTATGGACATCGTCGTCGCCACCACCCGCCCCGAGCTGATGCACGCCTGCGTGGCCGTGCTATTCCATCCGGAGGACGAGCGCTACAAAGGCCTGGCCGTCCAGTCCGCCATCACCGCCCTGGGCGCGAAGGTGCCCTTCAAGGCCGACCCCGACGTCGACCCCGCGTTCGGCTCCGGCGTGGTCATGGTGTGCACCTTCGGCGACAAGCAGGACGTCGTGTGGATGTACCGGCACAAGCTTCCCATCATCCGCGCCCTGGACGAAAGAGGGAAACTCATCAACGCCCCGCCCTCGCTCACCGCCCTGCCATCGGGTGGAACAACCCCGCCTCCGGGCGCCGGAACGGATGGCGCCTCCGAAGCCGTTTCTTCATGGCCTTCCGGCCTCTCGCTCAACGGCTTGTCCATTTCCGACGCGCGCGCCAAGCTTTTGGACAAATTCAAATCCGAAGGCAAGCTTCTCTCCTCCAAGCCCCTCGCCCAGGTGGTCAAGGTGCACGACCGCTGCAAGAAGCCGGTCGAGCTCTCCCTCTCCTGGCAGTGGTTCGCCAAGATCACCGAGTCACGGGAGAAGATCATCCAGGCCGCCTCCCAGATGCGCTGGGTTCCCGAGTTCGCCATCTCCTACCTCGAGGACTGGGCCCGGTTCGTGGAATGGGACTGGGTGATCTCCCGCCAGCGCGTTTTCGGCACGCCCCTGCCGTTCTGGCATTGCGTAAAATGCGACAAGACCGTCCCGGCCGAGGAGCGCGAGCTTCCGGTCAATCCGCCGGCCATGGAGAAGAAATGCCCGGCCTGCCGCTCGCCGCTCGTCCCGGAAGCGTCCACCTGCGACTGCTGGATGGATTCGTCGGTTTCCCCGCTGGCCATCTCCAAATGGGGCGAGGATTCCAAGTTCTTCAAGCGCACGTATCCGGCTTCCCTGCGCCCGCAAGGCGTGGAGATCGTGCGCACGTGGGCTTTCTACACCATCTACCGCTGCCTCGAGCTCACCGGCAAGCCGCCGTTTGGCGAGCTGCTGCTCAACGGCAACGTGCTCGCGCCGGACGGCAAGAAGATGTCCAAATCCCTGGGCAACATCATCGCGCCCGACAAGCTGCTCACCGACTACGGGGCCGACTGCATCCGCATCTGGGCCGCCCTCTCCGGCGCCATGGCGCGCGATCGGCCGTTCTCCTACCAGGACGTGCAGTATGCCAAGAGCTTCCTGAACAAGCTGCTCAACGCCGGAAAGCTGGTGCAAAAAAGCGTGGAGGGCTACGCGCCGGACGAGGGCGACGAGAAGCATCTGCGCCCCATCGACCGCTATTTCCTTCATCGCCTCAACGAGGTCACCAACGAATGCGACCTGGCTTGGGAGGATTTCGAATTCCACCGCATCATAAAAACCGTGCAGGAATTCTTCTGGCACGAATTCTGCGACTATTACCTGGAGTACGTGAAATACCGGATTTATGCCGAAGGCAAGGACAAGGAAACACTGCAGTCCAAGCGCGCCGCGCAATACACACTCTCGCGCGTCTACCGCACCACGCTTCTGCTTCTCGCGCCCATCGCGCCCCACTCCTCGGAGGAGCTATGGCAGATGTTCCGCGCCGGCGAAACCGATCTCGTGTCCAAGCACGCCTACCCCGCGCCCGACCAGAAGATGGCGCACGAGAAATCCGTGCCCGCCGGCCAGCTGCTCGCGCAAATCATCTCGGCCATCCGGCAGGAAAAGGCGGCTCGCAAGCTCTCGCTCAACGCGCCGATTCCCCAGCTCGATCTGGTGCTGACCAAGGAGCAGCATCCGCACCTCAAATCCATCGAGGAGGAGATAAAATTCGCCGGCCGGGCGGAGAAAATCGAAGTCAAGGAAGGCGACGCGCTGAAAGTGTCCTTTGCCTGAAAAGATGGTTTACGGAAGCGAATACCATCTCTCGTATTCTTTGTGCATCCCGATGAAAACCACGCGCCGTTCCATATTTTTGTCGTCCTGAAGATATGCAATCCGATAGCCACCCACTTCCGCAACATAGTGCGGCTTCCCGTGCCTGAGGTGACGGGAAACGAATTCGGGACGCTCGAGCTGGGCAAGTTTCTTCGCTATCCGGGTCTGCACTCCCCTATCAAGGCGAAAGAAAGAATCTTTCGCCCCATCCTCCGCCACCACCTGATAGTTCACAATTCATCTCGTGATATGCCCGCTTTTTTGAGCATCTCGTCCAGCGGCACGAGTTTGCGTTTTCCGGCCCTGATTTGCGCATCTATCCTGTCCATCTTGGCCGAAACCATCGCATCAACCTGTTTTTGGTTGGGTAACATTCCGTAACGATCCGCAAGCTCCAGTATGCCCGCACGCAAGGCTTCCGCCTTGGTCTTATAATACCCCTCTTTTATCATTCGGTTGAGCGCCTGCTCGACCACGCCATTGAATCGGACAACGGATTGCATAATACCACCCTTATGGTACTATTTTGGTATCAAAAATATATAAAACTATCCGTTTCGCACGAAATAAATCGTCCGCTCGCAGAATGTCCCGACCGAGAGGAGCGTGGCGAACACCAGCGTCCCCACCGCCCAGATCGCCATCCCGTAGACCAGGAACGTCAATATGGCCAGGTACATGAGCATCCGCTCGGGCCTTGAGAGGATGCCGGCCGGCGCCTTGGAAATATCCAGTTTGCGGTGGTCAGCATAGGCCGTCACGAACGAGGTCATGCAGGTTCCGAAGAAGAGGAGCGCCACCAGCCACATCCAGCCGGGCAGGACGAAGTCCGGCCAGGGAAGGGGCATGAGGCCGAAGAGAAGAAGGAATTCGACGAGCCGGTCCGTGATGCCGTCGATGAACGCGCCTTTCGCGCTCACCTGGTTTCTCGCACGGGCCAGCACGCCGTCCGCCAGGTCGCAGAAGCCGGACAAGGCGAAGAGGACGAGCGCGAGGGCGAACTGCTGGGTGAGCAGGGAAGCGAATCCGGCGAACGCCAGCAGGAGCGCCAGCAGCGTGACCTGGTTGGGCGAGAGCGGGAAGTTCTTGAGCAATTTGCCTGAAAACTCCTGCACCGTTTTCCCGATCGACGAATCCTTGAGCATAACCGAACCCCTGATTCGGGAGGGCCCGAGCCCTCCCGTTCTTATTATTTTTAATTTATTTTCCCTTTTTCTATCTTTCTTATGCTTTCCCGTTGATGAAATCCTCGGTCATCTGCCTGGCGACCGGATCCGAATATTGTTTGGGCGGGTGCTTCATGAAGTAGGCCGACGGCCCCTCGATGTAGCCTTTGAGCCCCCGGTCCAGCGCGATCCGGGCGCAGCGGATGGCATCGACCGATATCCCGCCCGAGTTGGCCTTGTCGTCCACCTCGAGCCTCACTTCCATGTTGAACGGCACGTCCGCCCACATGCGCCCCTCGATTCTCATGAACCCCAATTTGGTATTCGACAAGAACGGGATGAAGTCCGAGGGTCCGACGTAAATCTTGTCGTCGGCAAGCCTTTTCTTGAGCTGGCTCTGCACGGATTCGGTCTTGGAGATCCGTTTGCTCACCAGCCGCCCCTGCTCCTTCATGTTCAGGAAGTCGGTGTTCCCGCCGACGTTGATCTGGTAGGTCTTCTCGATGATCGCCCCGCGCTCGTCGCAGAGGCGCGCCAGTGTGCGGTGCACGATGGTCGAGCCCACCTGCGCCTTGATGTCGTCGCCCAATATTGGCAGGCCGGCCTGCTCGAACCTTTTTGCCCACGCCTCGTCGGAGGCGATGAATTCGGGCATGCAGTTGACGAAGGCGCAATGGGTGTCCAGCGCCATCTGGGCCCAGTAGCGGGCCGCCTTCTGGCTGCCGACCGGCAGGTAAGAGAGCAGCACGCGCGTGTCGGTCTCCTCGATGTGCTTCTTGATGTCGGCGTTGAGCTGTTCGAGCGGCTTGTTCTGGATCGGCTTCACCCGCTCCTGGATGTAGATGCCCAGCCCGTCGAGCACCGGCGCCTCCTGCACCTTCACTGCGCTCTTGGGCATCTTTTCCTTTTCCACCCATTTCACTTCGTTGGGCCAGGTATACGCGGCCTCGTTGAGGTTCTTCCCCACCTTCTTCTCGTCCACGTCGAAGGCGGAGACGAAGTTGATGTCGTCGAGCGTGTAGCCGCCCAAGACGGGGTGCATCAGGCCGGCCGCGTCATCCAATGTGTGCGTGCGGTAGTATTGCAGTCCCTGGTAGAGGCCCGAAAAGCAGTTCCCGACCCCGATGACGCCGACGTTGATCTTGCCTTTGCCCATGAAAAACACCTTCTCGCGCGAAGTTAAGCGGTACTATTTATGAATTATTATAATAGTAGAAAATATAAATATAAGCGCTCGAGGGCGAACCCGGGGTCCCGCACCCCCTTCCTATAGTTTTTTCGTCATGTATGGCCCTTCGAGCCGGTAAGCGAACTTTCGGTAATACTCCCGCGCGCCCACGCCGGAGATGATGACCATCTTCTCCCGGCCCGCCTCGCGGGCGATCTGCTCGGCGCGCGCGAGCAATTGCCGGCCCAGGCCGGTGTGCTGCACCTTGTTTTTTTTCGCGTCCGGCCCGTCTCCGATCTCCACTTCCTGCCCATAGACGTGAAGCTCCCTCACGAGTGCGGTTGTATTGTCTATCTCGGGCCGATGGCTCTTTGGCGGGAGCCTGAGCCTCACGAATCCCGCCAGCCGGTCCTGCTCCGCATCCTCGAACGATATGAAATGCTCCCGCCCGCCCGACGCCGCGTACGCGCGTTCGACTAATCCGAGATCAAGGGCTTTCTGTCCTGTTTTTTTCCGCCCACCCAGTCGGACCTCGTTCTTTGCGTCCCGTCCGCTCTCCTGCGATTGCTTCCGGTCCAGCGAGAAAATTTCCCGGCAGCGGATGCAGCGGCATCTCTTCTCCCGCTCCTCCAGCGCCCTTGTCACCATCTGGTGAAGATTCCCTGCTTTCACCCCGGCCGCGATCTTGCCGGCCGGTATGTCCCGCTGCATCCTCATCACGCGCACCCACGGCGGGAAGAAAGCGGTCGCTTCGACGATGCGCTCGACCGCTTCCTGGGCGTCGATGGGCGTAAAACGGCCCTTTTCCCATTCGTCGTGCAAGCCGGTGCCCGGAATCACCAAGCACGGGTAGAGTTTGAGCATGTCCGGGCAGTAAGCCGGGTTCTCGAAAAGCTCGCGGAGCATGGCCACGTCCTGCCCGCGCGTCGAGTAGAGCCCGGGCATGAAATGGTAGCCGACTTTAAAGGCGGCATTCTTCAGGTTGGCGGTGGTGGCCGCCGTGCATTTCGTGTCATGGCCGCGCTTCACCCGCCGCAGCACCTCCTCATCGAGGCTCTGCACGCCCAGTTCCACCCGCGTGGCGCCCCATCCGAGCATCTCGTCGATGTGCCCGAGGTTGCACCAGTCCGGCCGCGTCTCCACCGTCAGCCCGATCACGCGGTGCTCGGTCGTCTCGTTGGCTTTCTGGGCCCGTTCCAGCGTCGCGCTCGCCCGGCCGTTGAACGCCTCGTAGCATTCGTGCACGAAACGGTTGCGGTAATCCTTGGGGACCGAAAGGAACGTGCCGCCCATCAGGATCAGCTCGCATTTGTGCGTGGGCTGGCCCAGTGCCGCGTACTGGGAAAGGCGCGTGCCGATCTGCCGCTTCGCCTCGAAATTGTTCTGGATCGCCCGCATCGTGGCCGGCTCGAAACCGGTGTATGATTTGGGGGCAAAAAGCATTCCGTTTCCGGCAAAAGGCGTTCGGGTGGCATTGCGCGTGCCGTCGTCCGCCCCATCTTCTTTTTTCTTCATCGCATCGCTTGTCGCCGTCGGGCAATAGGTGCACTTGCCGGGGCAGGGATAGGGCGCCGGCATCACGGCCACCGGCGTCACGCCCGATCCGGTGCGCGTGAGGCGCGTGCTTAGGAGGGAAACCAGCTTCTCGGTGCGCTTGTTGGCCGGCAGGCCGGCGAGGATGGCCGCATTCTTGGGCACCCGGCCGACCCTCGTCTGGGTGGCGATCCGGTTCTTGAGCCTCTCGATGTCCGCTTTCGGGTTTTTGCGCAACTCTTCGAGAAGGCGGGTTGCAAACGCCTTCAGGCGTTCCTCTCGGTCCCGGTCTTCATCCATGTTCCAAATATGCAAAAAAGGGTAAATAAACGCATCCGATGTTCATTCGGCCGCGTTTCCCGGCACCTGGGCCCTACATCGTCCTGAAAATAAACGCATCCGATGATCCTTCGGCCGCCCCGCGTCCCGCCGAACGGCGCGCACGGGGGTTCTTCCCTCATCGGCCGAACGGCCAACCCAGCAGTCCGGCGAGCGAATACACCGGCATCTCGAGGCTGGGGAAAAGCAGCACGCCGTTCGAGGTGGCTTTCATATCCGAGATGAGGTCGCTGTGCACGTCCAGTTCCACGGGCTGGGTCTGTGAGATCAGGCTGGAGGAGGCCGAGCGCGCGTCGATGGACATCTTATAATTCGACTCGTCGTTTCCGACCACCTCGTAGACGATTGTTTTGGAGGCCCCTCCGGCCAGATAGACGCTCTTTCGCAGCGCCCAGCTGGATATGTTCTCCGACGTGATCTCGAACCGGTCGCTGGCCGTGCCCTCGTTGGTGAGCGTCACCTCAAAGCGCGCCGGCTGGCCGGCACCTACTTGCAGCTTCTTGGGCTCCACGTCCATGAGAAGCAGGTCGCGCCGCACGTGCACGAGCAGGCTGAACGGGAAACTCCCGCCGATGTCCTCCCGGCCTCCGTCATCGTCGATACGCACCGGCAGGACATACTCCCCGTCCGGGGTGCCGGGGTCGGCGCTGACCTCTACGAGCATCATGTCTGGATATACCACGCCCGGCTTGGCGCTCCATCCTTGCGGCAGCTCCGTCACGGTGGCCTGGTCCCACTGCCCCACGAATTCCCCGTCTTTCTTGACCACGTAATCAATCCTGACCTGGAAAGTCTGGCCCGGCCCGACGGTGCCATAGTCCACCTGGCTGCCGGGCATCACGAGCGCGTTCGGCTGCAAAAGTTGCAGGGGCTCGATGGCCCAGATGCCGGCGCAGGCGAGCATCAGGAGGAGGGCGACGGGAACGATCGGTTTCATGCCTTTACCCCTCGTCCAACCATTATAAATATTGCTCCGGCCATGGAAGCCATGCGCCTCTTTGCGGCCCTCTTCCCGCCCGAAGAAATCGTCCAGGACCTGCTTTCCTTTCGCGAGAAGATGCTCTCGTCCTATTCCCCGCCTCCCATCCACGAGGAGAACCGCATCGGCCCGGACGGCTCCCTCCGCCGGCCGTCGAGCGCGTGGCGGTCCAGTCCGCGCCCGCAATTGCACATCACCCTCCAATTCATCGGCGATCTCATCACCGTGCATCAGGCCAGCCAGATAAAAGAAGCCTTGCGCGCGGCCGCCACCGGCGGGCAGGAAGAAAAAGAAGCATTGCAGCCCCCGGCCCCGCACGGGCAGAACGAAAACGAAGCCTCGCGGCCGTCCGACTCCCCGCTTAACATCATCCGCCCGTTTTCCATCGAGTGCGTGGGCGTGGGCGCTTTCCCGTCTCCCTCGCGCGCCTCGGTCATCTGGGCCGGCGTGCGGGGCGAGGGGCTGGAGCGCCTCGCGGGCGCAATCGGGGCCTCTCTGGCGCCCATCGGGTTCCCGCCCGACCGCCCCTTCCATAGCCATATCACCCTCCTCCGAAGCAAATTCGCGCAGGACGCGCGAGCGCTCATCGCTCCGTTCGAGAATGCGCGCTGGAGCGCCCGTCCCTGGCGCGCCGATTCCTTTAGCCTCATGGACAGCCGGGAGGTGCTCGGCGGGCATGAGCACGAGGAGCTGGCCCGATACCCCCTTAAGCAAGATTAAAAACCTCCCCTGCCTGCCTTTTGTATGGCCTCTGCCAAATCCAGCGTCGAACGGCCGCGCTTTTTCCGGCCCGAGTCCGCTTCCCGCCCGGACCCCGTCCGAATGCATTCGCTTCTGGACGGCGTGCGCAGCCGCCTGCGCCCGGGCGCGGCCGAGATCCTTCTCCTGGAGCGCGTGCGCGATTCAGTTTTTGGGCGCCTGCATAAAGTCGTGCCCAAGTCAGTCGAGATCGGCCTGATGGGCTCGTCGGCGAAAGGCACCTCTCTCAAATCCAACCTCGAACTCGACATCTTCCTCATGGTGCCCACGAGCATGAGCCACCGCGAGATGGGCAAGAAAGCCGTCGCCTGGGCCCGGAAGGCGATGCGCGGCTGCAAAACCGAGCTGAGCTATGCCCAGCACCCCTACCTCAAGGCGTATGTGGACGGCGTGAAAATCGACATCGTGCCCTGCTACAAGATCGAGCGGGCGGAGGGCATGGGCAGCGCCACCGACCGCTCGCAGCTGCACGTCAAATGGGTGGGCGAGCGCATCCGCCCCGCCCAGCAGGACGACGTGCGCCTGCTCAAGCAGTTCCTCAAATCCTTGGGGATCTACGGCGCGCAATCGCGCGTGGAGGGCTTTTCGGGCTACCTGTGCGAACTGCTCATCCTGCATTACGGCTCGTTCGTGAAAACGCTCGAGGCGGCGGGCGAGTGGAAGCAGCCCGTCCTCGACCCGGCCGGCCATCACGCCGACCCGGCCGCGCTGCGGGCGAGATTCGCGGGCGCGGCCATGGTCCTCATTGACCCCGTGGACCCCGAGCGGAACGTGTCGGCCGTGGTCTCGCACACCTCGTTCTCGCGCTTTATCCTCGCGGCCCGCGGTTTCCTCGCCAAGCCCGGCCTTTCGTATTTCTTCAAGGAGAAGGCCGTGCACGACGCCAAGAAGCTGCGCTCGCTCATCGCGCGCCGGCAGACGCACACGCTCGTCCTTTCCATGCCCTCGCCCGACGAGGTGGAAGACGTCCTCTGGCCCCAGCTGCGCAAAACCGCCCACGCCCTCATCTCCGTGCTCGAGCAGGCGCAGTTCCGCCTCCTGGGGCATTATTTCTGGGCCGATGAGACGGATTCCCTCATCCTCTTCGAACTGGTCGACCGCGAGCTTCCGGCCATCCTGCTCAAAAAGGGCCCGCAAGTCTGGCACGCCAAGGACGTCGAGGCGTTCATCCGCACGCACGAGAAAGCGGGCGCGCTCAATTTCCACCTCGAGCACGAGCGCATCGTGGCCGTCCGGATGCGCATGCATCGCACGCCAAAAGAGGCGCTGGAGGCGGCTCTCCGGGAGCCTGCTCGCTTGGGCATCCCCGTCCCGTTCGCGCGCGCGATGAAAAAGGCCAAGTGGGGGACGGCGCTCGATCTCCTCCAGAAAGCCAAATGGCGCGAGGTCGCGTCGGATTATTTCACAAGAAGATTATAGTCCGTCCGGTTGAGTACGGTCCGTCCGATCAAGATTACGGTTCATCCCGCTCTTCTTGGGATGGCGCTCGCGGGCGGCCCGCGTTTTTTGCGCTCGGCGCCAAGTCCGATCCGGGTTTTCCCGCCCCGAGCTCTTCCCCTTCGTGCCGGGCCAGCCTCTCCGTCTTCACCTTCTGGATCATGAGATAAACGAAGGTGTTGAAGCGGTCCAAATCCATCCCGCCGCCCGCGGCCGCTTTCTCCGATCTCTCCAGAAGGCGCACCAAATCCACCAGAAGCCGGGGATCGACCCGCGAGCCCGCCCCCTGTTCGCGGGCTTTCTCCATGAGAAGAAGACGGGTCATGGCCAGCTCCTTGTGCAGGCGCGCAAGCCCCGGTTTTTTTTCCCGGATGTGCGCGCCGAATTCCGAGCTTAGGGCCACGACGGTTTCCCACGACATTTTTTTGAGGCTGGGAGTGACGGGCTCTGGCAGGATGTACGTGGCTGCCGTCCATTCCTTTCCAGAGTCCGTGCAATCGCCTCGCGTGGGGGGCTATTTCTCCTCACGCCGTTTGATTCCCTGGTAAGCCACCAGCCCGACCAGTCCCACGCCGCCGACCGTCGGCAGGCAGCAGCACGAGAGCGGGCTGCTTCCCCCCGTAGTGATCGCGTTGGCCGTGTTGCTGTTGGGTTGGTTGGGTAAGATCTGCGTGGCTCCAGACGAAGAGCCGGTTTCGCACACTCCGCTCACCGGGTTGCAGGTCTGTCCCTTGGTGCAGGGCGGGTTGAGATACTGGCATCCTGGCTTGGTGGTGCACACGCCGTTCGGGTTGGTGGATTTATCGCAAGTCTGCATGGACGTGCAGGTCACGGTGCCATACGCGCACCCCTGCTTGGGGGTGCAGGTGCCCTTGTCCGTCTTGTCCGCCTCGACGAATTTGCATTCTTGGGATGGCGAGCAGGTCAGCGTCTTCCAGCGGCAGCTTCCCGCCACCACCTCGCAGCCCACATTGTTGCTTTTCATCTGCTGGCCGACCGGGCAGCCGCAGGCGTTCGCGTCATCGACGATCGAACCCTGGACGCACCTCTTGGGCTTGTCGGCCGCGCATTGCTGGTCATTGACCGACGCGCCGTTGTATGTGCAAGTCGTTTTGACGCACTGGTGGCTGGCACTCTCGATATAGCCCGGGAATTTCGAGCAGGCGCACTTGTCCTTGAATGCGGTCAAGCCGTTGGGGTCCAGCGCGCTCACCAGCACGTGCCCGTTGTCGCCTGTCCAGCATACCATTCCGGGCTGGGTCTGGGAGCATGCGCCATACGCCGTCCCGTCGCTACAGGGACTGACATCCAGCGTAATCTCTCCAGCATAGAGCAGCGGGGCCGCCATGGCCACTGCCAATACCAAAATGATCAGATAATTCTTGCCTATCATGTGATCACGTCTCCTCGTTATTAGGGATATACACATAATTATAAATATTTCTATCGGGAGCGCGTGGAAAGCGGGTTTGCGCCCAACGCTCGTTTGGGTTTTCGTGCTGTTTTTTTGGTATATAAAAAAAAGAGAAGTATGTCCTGTTTGGCCGGCTTGGGCACCACGACAAGGCGTTCAGAAGATAAGCCGCCTAGACGATTTTTCCCCGTGCCAGCTGGGGCGAGCCGCCCCCTTTCGCGCCTTTTTCCTTGAGCATCGCCAGCGCGTCCTTGCCGCTCGACGGGGGGCAGGCGATCACCATGAATTTCTCGTTGTTTTGCAGAACCGCCGTCAAGCCGGCATCGACAATCTTCTGCGCTGCAGAATCCATGGATTTTGAATCGAACGATAGGTCGGATATTTCGACCAAGGTGCGATTCTCTTTTTTGGCTTTTTCGATTTCAGCAAGAACGAGCGCCAATGCGGCCGTCTCTGAGAGCTTGTCGACCTGTTTTCGCAGGTTTTTCCAGCCATCGAATATTCTGGCCACCGAGGCGGGCAGCTGGTTCTCGGGCACGCCCAGTCCGTCGGCCATCCTGCGCACGAGCGCCTCGCGTTCCTGCACGTATCTCACGGCCGCCATGGCGCACTTGAACGTCACCCGCTCCACGCCGTCCTGCACCGATTCGCGCTTGACGATCTTGAAGAAGCCGATGTCGCCCGTGCGATCCACGTGCGTGCCGCCGCACGCCTGGTGGTCAATGTCGCCGATGGAGACGATTCTCAGCTCGAGGCCCGGCACGGCCCCGCCCTGGTAAATCCTAAATCCGAATTTGGCTTCCGCTTCCGAGCGCGCGTAAATCTTCTTTGGCACCGGCAGGTTCGAGCAGATGATATCGTTGGCCTTGCGCTCGATGGCATCCAGTTCCTCGTCCGTAATGCGTTTGTAATGCGTCAGGTCCAGGTGCGCCTTGTTCTCGTCCTTGTGCGAGCCGCACTGCCAGACGTGCGGGCCGAGCACCTCACGCGCGGCGGCGTTGAGCATGTGCGCCCCGGAATGGTGGGCCATGATCTGTTTTCGCCGGTCGGCCTCGATCTCGCCGGGCACGGTCTGGCCCACCTCGAACTTCTCCGGGTGGGGCACCTTGTGCAGCACCACGCCGGCCTCTTTCTTGACTTCCAGCACGCCCTGCTCCGCGAGCGCACCGGAGTCCGACACCTGCCCGCCGGATTCGGCGTAGAACGCGGTCTTGTCCAGCACGATCCAGCCGTCCTTGATGGCGACGACCTTGGCCTTGAACTTGAACTCCCCGTTGTAGCAGAGCATCTCGGTCTTGGGCAGGCCCATGACGTCGACCGACGGCAGCTTGGCCGTTTCCTCGTCCGCATGGCGCACCGAGGAATAGAAATCATCGGGAATCTCGAGGTCAAGCTTCTGCTCTCTGGCCGTGCTCTGCACCATCTCGGGCGGGATGCCGTCGGAGATGTACAGCGTGGTGAGCTCCTGCACGCTGATTTTTCTCTGCTCGCGCGCGGCCTTCATGACTAGGTTGGCCACCTTGCCCCTCGCCTTCACCTGGGTGGCGCGGTATTTGGCCAGCTCCTCAGCCACCACGTCGATGGCGGTCGGCACCCCTTCCACCAGGTTCGGGAAAAGGGGCTTGAGGTGCTGGGCGTGTCCCTCGAGCACGTCGGCCCAGTCCATGCCCCAGTGGTATTCGTCGTCGAAGCTGAACGCCCGGCGAAGGATCAGGCGCAGGTTGTACCCCCCGCCCGAGTTGGAGGGCAGCTGCCCGTCCGTGATCGTGAAGAGGTTGGTGAGCAGGTGATCCGCGCTCGCATAGAGCGCGAACTGCTCGTCAAGCGACGTGAAAAGCGCTTTGCGGTCCATGCCCAATTTGTGCGCAATCGCTTCCTGCTGCGAATGCACTGAGCGCCCCTCCTCGGCATCCAGTCCGCCGGAGAGTTTGGCATACTGCTCGAACACCTTGGGATCAAGGCGCACGCCGCCCTTCGCCTTCATCTTGTCGATGACTGGCCCGAAAATCAGCTCGTAGGACGTGGGCGTGCCATGCTGGATCCAGCAGAGCCTCGCAAGGCCCGCGCCCATGTCGATGACCTTGGTCGAAAGCTCGCGCGCGCCGCCGTCCGGCAGCGTCTCGTACTGCATGAACACGCAATTGCCCAGCTCGATGCCCCGGCAGAAGTATTCCATGGACGGGCCGAAGTTGCCGCCGCCCACCCACACGTCCTCCTTGAACACGATCTCTTCCTCGTCAAGTCCCAGCGCGAGGAGATAGTTGATGTCGTGGCGGATGGCCTCGTCCTTCCAGTAGAACGTGCCGGTCTTGGCCGTGTTGAAGCCCAGCTGGCCGAACATGACGAAATTGGTGTAATGCCTCCGGTCACGCCCACGTTGGTCAGGTCGGAGAAGCGGATGCAGGGCTGGGGAACGATGATCGGATTGGCCGGCGGAGGCATCTCACCGGACACCACGTAGGGCTGGAAATCGTTGATGGAAGCGATGGTGAAATAGAGATCGTCGCGCCACCGGGCCACCGTCGGGTACGGGGCGATGGCCGTGTGCCCGTTCGAGGTGAAATAGCGCTCGATCTCCCGCCACGTCTCGACGTAGCCCAGCTTCTTCTGGCTGCCGGGCTGGCCGATGAACTGGTACCCGACGCACGTGGCGTCGGCGCACATTTCCCGCCTGTTCTTGGCCCAGAAATGCGTCTTGCAGTTCTGGCACTGCTGGCGCGTGTATCCGCGCTCGATGAGGCTCGGCAATTTGTAATGCTTCTCCCATTCGGCCCCGAACTGGGCGCGAAGCTGCTGCTTGTCCGTCATGTAAAACACATGGCGAGATGAAATTAAAAACACGCCTGTTGTCCAAAAACCAGTTTTCCTTCTATAATTTTCTTTTTCCCTGAAGGCTTTTTCTTTTCCTCAGAAGACGAACTATTTCTTTCTTTTTAGTGGAGGTTTTTCTTTCGGGGTCAAGCCAATTTCTTTTCCGCAGAAAAGAAAGGGGATTGAATTGGACTCGCGCGGGATCGAACCGCGAATCTCCTCTGTGTGAGAGAGGCGTGTTAACCATTCCACCACGAGTCCGAATCGCTCCCATCAGGAGTTTGACGTATTAGGTTAAACTTTGCTTTTCTACGTCGTGTTTTTCCACTACTTTTTAGCCGCAAAATTCAGGAAAAATCGGCCATGGGCCGACTCTTCAGATTTTCACGGATTTCACACTTGGATTTTCTTTGACGGCGATTGTTTTTATACCTTGCATATTCGCCATCAGTCGTCCAGCTGCTTGTGATTGGCCTGCGCTCAAAAGGAACTGAAAGCCCCACCTCCATTCTCAATGCAACGGATTCTACAGTTTATGCTGCACCTGTCAGTATCCTTACGCCGGACAATACTAAACCTTACTACACAAATGCGATTATTCACTATCCATCAGCTTTAAATACCCCCTCCGACCCTGTTTATCTCATGCAACCAAGCACACACGAGGACCACAAGACCGAGTTCAAGAAGAGCCTGGACGAGGACGCGATTGCCAAGACCATGACGGCCTTCGCCAATGGCCACGGCGGGAGAGTATATGTCGGCATCTCGGATGACGGAAATGTCGTGGGCGCTCGCATTGGAAAGCAGAAGCTGGAGCAGTTCACCCGCCGGATCCACGATGACACCACGCCTCCGATCGCGTTCGAGACGCGCTTTGAGAAGAGCGGTTCCGAGGAAGTGCTCGTCATCGAAGTTCATCCGGCCAAGCGCAAGCCCGTATTCTACCTCGGCCTGGCCTACAAGCGCGTGAACAAGACCACGCTCAAAATAACCGACCCAGAAGAGCTGCGCAGCCTCTTCGTGAACAAGACCGTATTCTTCGATGACACTCCCTGCCCGTCCGCCGGTATCAAGGATCTGGACGAGGAGACCATCCGCCAGTTTACCTCTATGGCCGTCGCGTCCGGCCGCCTCGCGCACCCTGCCACCAAAGAGGATGAGTTCCTCGTAAAGTTGGGCCTGATGGAGGGGCAGGAGCTCAAGAACGGGGCCGTGATGCTTTTCGGAAGAGACCCATCCGCGTTCTTCCCGGTCTGGGGCATCCGCTGCGCGGTTGTCTCGTCCGGCATGGACTTCCAGGACATGCAGGATTTCAACGGCAACCTCATCCTGTCTATCGACCAGGCGCTCCTGTATATCCGCTCCAAAGTCCCGAAGGAAATGAAGGTGGAAGGCCTGCGGCGTGTTGAGACGCCCCGCATACCTGAGCGGGCCATCCGTGAGGCGCTGGTCAATGCGGTTGCCCACAGGGACTATTTCTTCCCCTCTTTCGTCTATGTCACCATCGGCCCGGACTACGTCGAGATAAAGAACCCAGGGCGGTTGGAGGGGCTGACTCCCGACGACCTGTCCAAGGTGCACTCCTCCGTCATCAAGAACCCCAACATCGCACGGGCGTTCTTCCTCTGCAAATACATCGAGACATGGGGTTCGGGCACCGTCAAGATATACCAGGCCATGCGCCAGAACGGGCTCAAAGACCCCCAGTTCGGCTTCGACCCCATGTTCTCTGTGCGGTTGAGCATGCAGCCACAGAAGCTCAATGAGCGGCAAAAATACATTCTGGCGGCTATTCAGGCCGGAAAGTCTCTCAAGCCGACCGAGGTTGCGAACAAATACGACATCTCGGTCTCGGCTACCGTCGGCGACTTCGCACATCTGGTGGAGCTGGGCCTCATCCAAAAGAGCGGGAAGGGGAGGTCAAGCGTATTCGCTCTTACTAAA
The DNA here is from genome assembly GCA_043806415.1 of Microcaldota archaeon. Classification (GTDB taxonomy): domain Archaea; phylum Micrarchaeota; class Micrarchaeia; order Anstonellales; family Anstonellaceae; genus CAIXYX01. The sequence goes on from JAZDHB010000058.1 coordinate 48,416, forward strand.
GTATACTAAACATTTCAAATAGTGTAGTATGGTTTAGTATCATACGACGTAAGGGAATGATAATGTGTAGAATTAAGTCCAGAATCATGCTCGAAGATAACCACAAAAACGAACAGAAGGTTGATATCATGGATCCACTGAACCAAGAAATCAAAGCCATCTACACTCTCCTCACAGACGCGACGAAAGTCAAATCTGGCGATTATTCCAAGCCGGACCAGAAGCGGATAAAAAGAATCATCAATGTCCTTGATACCAACCAAATCAAGGCATTCGCCAAAACGAAGAACATCAAATTGGTCGGGGAGCGAAAATTCCAGCTAATCATGCCCGTTGCAAGAGGCTCGACGCTGGAAGAATTCACGCGCTTCTTGACCGATTATGTAAATCGTTCGCGCAAGACGCCCAGAACATCTGTCTTCGAATCGCTGGGAAAAATCAATCCGGTGGAAGACTGGGGCACAATCCAATCCAGTCTGCAAACCGAATTTCGGAAGTGCGGCCCATTCTCAACTCTGCCGGATAGCAAAAAAGTCACGGTAATCGAAAAAGCCCGCCTGCTGGACGGATATTCCGAGTATACTTTTAGATATCCAGTCTCGGCCACGGTAAAAGAATGGAAGAACGATGATCACGATTTCAAAAAGCCCGCGTCTGTAAGATTCCGCGTGATGACCACTGGAGAGCTATTGGTAACTCCCCCCAGCAAGAACAAGGAGCACTACTCTCTCGTTTGGGAAGTCATGAAAAAGGTTTTGAGTGCCAGTGAAGTTCCAGTGAGCTCCAAAAAGAAAGAGGAGACGAAACAGCAATTCTTGGAGGGCAAAGTCGAAGCGACTGAGGCCAAGTTCCTGCATGTCGAGAACGGGAAGAGATTCAAGCTGGCCATAGAGGGCGACGGGGCCTTGGAGTATCTCAAGAATATCCTTGGTGAAAAATACCAAGCTTTTAGCGAGGCATTTGACTTGGTTAGCGGCGTTGAAAAAGATGGTCGGAAACGGACGTTTATCTAAGCTCTTGGGCGCTCCAAATCATTTTGGGCGACCGGGCTGGGCTTCATACTCCGCCTATAGCGGAGAGCCAGAGATAATCTCTCAATCAACAGTGTCCTTGTGCAAGACGTGTAGAAAAGAGATAGCTGCAACTCCCTGTGATTACTGCGAAACAAACGGGACATATTCTGGCGAAACTGAAAAAGTAGCCAAGTACACGTCGAATAGCCAGGCATTTGGCACCACTGTGGCCGAAACGCTGGTCAAGGAAGGAATTTCCGCGAAGACCGTTGCTATCGATGACACAAAGGACGAATTGTGCATCGTTTTTCAATCCCCAAACGGCTTCAAAGTCGGTCTCGTCTTCTTCAAGGGAACGCTCATCGGAGAGGACACATTCAGGCAGACCGTCTCAAAAATGACCGACGAAAAACACGCGGATTATCTCGTATTCCTGTGCAAGCAGCATGACGAGTCAATAAGCAAGATTCTAAACTTCTACCCATACGCCCGCATCGACACCTTCGAGATTTCAGCCAAGAAACCGAACCTGCTCAAACAACATCTTGACACCTTCGCAGCGCTCGCTCCGATACGTCCGAAGGCAAGCAGCTCTATCATGTATCGCGCTTCCGAAATTACAGCGGCAATCGAGGCCACAAAACGAATATACGCCCAAATCCGAAGCTCTGGGAAATCGACCAAGGAATTAGGCAACGAATTCGAAAAACACCTGATAATCGTCCTAAACTACCTTTTCACAACATTCGATGTTAAGAGCAGGGACCGTCTGCCCGAGCTTCTGATTTTTGACTATACCTCTGGGTTTTATCTGGTAGATATCAAAAGCGGGATGTACAAAATCGCCGACTACCGGCAGATACAATCCTATGCCAGTGCGTATTTTGCGCTTCTGTCTGAGCAGAAAAAATCAATCCACATTCGAGGTTTCATTGTCCCACATATCCTATGGAGCGAGAAAGCGGATGCCGTATCAGACACATTCGAAAATTTTGTTAAAAACTACAAACCGCTCGCGGATGCCGGCGTGCAGATAACTCTAATGGACGTTGACGTGATACTGCGGCTCGCCGAGGCAAAGCCAACCATGAGCAATAACGCATTCACGCATCTCTTGCTCAATGTCGA